>NZ_MUFE01000002.1:0-311807 GCF_001995415.1 Salinivibrio sp. AR647
CGATGTCGCTGGAGTATCGTTACTATATCAGCTCAAAATCACTGACTGCCGATGAGGCAAGCCGTGCCATCCGCTCGCATTGGGGCATTGAAGCCATGCACTGGGTGTTAGATGTCAACATGGGTGAAGACGCCTGCCAAATTTATAAAGACAATGGGGCCGCGAACTTTGCCTGTCTGCGACACATGGCCTCAAACATGGTGCGGGCAGAGCCGACCAAGATCAGCTTGGTGGCCAAACAGAAGCGCTGTCTCATGAATCCCAGCTTCTTAGAGAAGGTTTTAGCCGCAGGCATACCGACGATGGTTGAAAAATGAACACTCATGCGCTCGCCCTGGGTGAAAAGCCTATCGATTATCTCCCACCTAAATATCAATATGACAAAAATGTCATGTTTGAGTGCCGAAAATAGTCACACTGGTTTAGATAAAATGAGAGCATACAAACAGAGAAGGAAATAATAATGAATCTATTAGTCAAAACTCTATTAACTAGCTCTATTCTACTTACTAGTGCCGCATCATTTGCACAGCCATTGCATTCCGGTGGTAATTATGTGAGCCGAGTTTATCATAAAACAGTCTCTATTGATGCCGTAAGCTCTAAACAGCAAGCCTACGCGTTAGGAGCAGAAAAACTGTCAGAATTTGAGGATATGAACGGGCGAGACTTAAATTCAGCCCTGGTTCCTGCAAGAGCTTATGGTAGTGCTCGAAACTCTACGCACCTGAAAGAGGGAGGGTATGTAACTGTTCAGGAAATATTGAATAATCAAGGTCAAATAGAGTATGTAGCCAAAGTGCACGTTAATGTTCATTATCAAGAACGAGATAGCAACAACTAAACTCAGCAGGGCTCCTAGAGCATCAATTTGTTCTAGGAGCTAAGGGGTAACTATGATTGATAAAGTTTCGGTAATATTTCAGGAACAAAAGCTTGAAGATATAGAATCTCTCCTCGCAGAGGAAGGTGTTCGTAGTTTCACGATTTATCAAGTACAAGGGCGTGGAAGCCAAGCAAACTTAATTGATACCCATGCTCTTAATACGCGCTACCAACTAGATATTTTCATCGGTAATAGCCATACTCAGAGCTTGGTCGATACACTTTTGAATACTCTATGTGTATCACAAGAAGGAAATGGGGTTACATCCGTTATTGAGAACGTTTTGTTGTTTGACAATAATACGAAAAATCAAATTTCTAACCCATCATATAATCACAAGATCAATGTATAATAACCAAGGAAATCAAGGCATTTTTCTTATATGAAGTTACTCGTTGTAGAAGATGAAGAGAAAGCAGGAGCTTATCTTAAAAAGGGCTTAATTGAATCAGGCTACACTGTAGATCTATCTACCGACGGTGTTGATGCTTTGTACTTAGCTACCACCAATGATTATGACCTGATAGTCTTAGACATTATGCTACCAAAGCTGAATGGGTGGCAGCTATTGCAAACGCTTCGTAGCAGTGACATTTCTACACCTGTCATCATTCTATCCGCTAAAGATCAGGTTGAAGATAGAGTGAAAGGGCTTGAGCTGGGAGCGAATGATTACCTTGTCAAACCTTTTGCCTTTGTCGAGTTACTTGCTAGAGTCAAAAATGCATTGCGTCATAAAACTACCACAGTCAAAACTGAGTCTGTTCTATGTATTGCTGATTTGAGCCTCGACTTGCTTAAACGAAAGGCGACTCGCAACAATGACACGATCCCTCTGACAGCAAAAGAGTTTTCTTTGTTGGAATATCTATTTGCGAAAAGAGGTCAAGTCGTCACTCGCACTCAGATAGCGTCCGCTGTTTGGGATATGAACTTTGATAGTGATACGAATGTTATTGATGCGGCAGTGAAAAGATTGAGGTCGAAAATCGACAAGCCTTATCAAAACAAACTCATCCAGACCGTGCGAGGTATGGGGTACAAGCTTGATGACGGCGTAGAATGAAAAAATTACTAAATCAATCAATCGCACGCAAACTAGTGTTTATGTTTGTCACAGCCTCTTTTGTGGTTTTAGTCGTGTTTGCTTTAACGATCCAACACGCTATCAAGAACCACTTTAATGAACAGGACTATAGGCACCTAGAAACAAAACTCCGCCCTTTGATAGGCACTGTTGAGCGTGATTTGGACTTGTTCCATTCTTGGGATATTTCCGCTTGGGTCTTAAACAACAAACAGGTGGTGAAAACAAATAATGAAACTATTGACTTTCCATCTGAGCTGATAGGCAGCTCCTCATATGAATGGAGTGTAGGCAATAACCGTTTTCATGCTTTTAAGTTTGATTACCCTGAGATAAAAGGTGGTGAGATTGTTCTGGCAATGGATGTAACTCACCATAAGGTGTTTTTCGACAAGCTAAATACTATTCTATTTTGGACATTAGTTTTGACACTGAGTTTGTCAGGTGCTTACGCATTAATTATTGTTAGAAATGGATTACAGCCACTGAAGCAATTAAAAGAGTATATCGCGCAAGTGAATACGAGCAACCTCAGCATGCGTATACCAAGTGACTCACTTCCAAAGGAGTTAAGCAGCTTAATTATTTCTCAAAATGAAATGTTAGAGAGGTTACAAGAAGGCTACCTCAGGTTGAGTGAGTTTTCATCAGATATTGCTCATGAGTTAAGAACACCGTTGAACAATATCCAGACCCAGACTCAAGTTGCACTTGGTATAGAGCGCTCCGTTGAAGAGTACCAAGACATTTTGGTATCTAATGTCGAAGAGTTGGAGCGATTCAATAAGACCATTTCGGATACACTTTACCTAGCTAAATCAGAGAACCAACTTCTGCATAAGACCGAATCAGAGTTAGAGTTGAAAGAGGTTATCACACCCTTACTTGAGTATTACGAAGCGTTGGCGGAAGAGAAAAACGTTCGATTTACTCTAGATGGTTCGTCGACTCTGTATGGTGACAAAGATATGCTTCAACGAGCATTTGGTAATGTGTTGTCTAATGCGTTGAGGCACTGCTTTCATAATACGGATATATCAGTAGTAATCTCAGAATCAGAAACGAGCATTAAGGTGACAATTAGCAATGTTGGTGAGCCTATCCCTTTGAGCTCTTTGCCCTATATATTTGAACGGTTCTATCGTTCCGATAAGTCGCGTGTCCATAACGGAAGTGTTGGTGCTGGATTAGGGCTTCCTATAGCTAAGGCTATTATGAAAGCACATCACGGGGATATCTTAGTCAATGCGAAGGATGAGCGAACTGAATTCGTATTTATTTTCAATAATCCTGAGCTCCAATAAGTTTTTAATATCACTATTTCCCACCAGTTCTTATACTGTATAATGAACGCAAAGTGAAAAGATACGACATGACAAACTCTTTGAGACAAACAAGCATTTTGATTATCAGCACCTTAGCGATGTTGATGTCGAGCTACGTCTCAAGTATGCCAATGATGGATATGAGTCCAATATCGACCTATTTAGTTCAACCCTCTAATCATGACTCGATGGAAATGTCTGAGGCCACAGCAAGTCATCATGCGATGATAGGCTGCCCATCGATGGAAGTGGCAGAAAGTGAACGTTCTACTCATTGCGATAGTTCATCTACATTCGGTGGTGACTGCTGTAAAAGCGTGTGCTCTAGCGTATTTTTCCCACTCTCATCTTCTCGCTTAATCAGTACATCTGAATCTGATTTAGCCCTGCGTCACCCAATCAAAATAGGCGTTACAGTAACTCGTATTCAGAGCTTACTGCGTCCACCCTCTGTTTAATTCAACAATCATAACTATTTAGCTCTCAATTCTTTCTGCTGGAAGGCAGAGGTTGAGGTATGTCCATATCGTTTTATCGTGATAAACAACAATGAATATTGAATTAAACGGCTTCAGGGCATTTAAATCCCTGAGTCTTGGGGTTGCAATTGCACTTTATGCAATGCCTGCCCTGTCACATGCGGGGTCGAACGCGACTCCACAAACTATCGCGGCTTCGACGCAGCAGTTGAACGCCCTAATTGAAGCGGCTCTAGCAAATGATACGAGTCGCTCTCAATATGCTGCGCAGTCACAGGCGATGCGTGATACGGGCGTTGCAAGCGCTACTCTCATGGACCCAAAACTTAAGGTGGGCTTTGGCGGTTTACCTGTCGATTCATTTAAGTTTGACGAAGATCCTATGACGAACATTTCTGTTGGATTAATGCAACAGTTTGAACGAGGTGCAACGTTAGATCTTAACCAACGTAAAGCGAATCAACAGGCCGATGGTATGGCGTATCAGGTTCAGGTTCGTGAGCGTGAAGTGGCGAATAGTATTACTCAACTATGGTTGGAATTGGGCTACCTTCAATACGCAGAAACGTTGATTGAATCTAATCAACGTCTAATGGTAGAGATGGAACAGTATATACAAACCAATTATTCACTCGGTAAGAGCGAAGCGCAAGATCTGCTTAACACCCAACTTCAAGTCAATAAACTCGACGAAAAGTTGCAATCGAATCAACAAATGCAAAATCGAGTTGTTGCTCAGTTATCGGAATGGTTAGGCTCAGAGTGGTTGAATCGTCGTTCTATTGATTCAAGTCAGGCGGGCTATCAATTAGACTGGTCGCGTTTAAATACTCTTTTAGATCAGCAAACCAGTGGTACTCAGTACTATGCGCTGCTTAATCAACACCCTATGGCGCAAATGGCTGACGCCAACATTTCTGCTAATCGCACCCAAGTTGAGGTTGCTGAACAATCTTATACACCACAATTTGGTGTCGAAGTGATGTATGCCTACCGTCAATCTGACAACATGAAGGGCGAGCCTGCTTCCGATTTGTTGAGCGCATATCTCACGATGGATATCCCATTGTTCACTGAGAATCGCCAAGACAAAAATGTATCGGCTGCCCAATATCAAGTGGGTGCAGCTCAATATCAAAAAGACACGTTACTTGCGCAGATGAATTCCCAAGTCGTTGCCTTAATGACGGATAGAGAAAATCTTACTGAGCGTATCGAACGTTATCAAAATCGACTGATTCCTCAATCGAAAGCTCGTATTGAAGCAGTTGAGCGCGGTTATCAGAACAATACCGCTCAGTTTGGTGATGTCATTACTGCATCAACGGATGAATTGGCTCTTCAAATGGAACTTGCACGTTTAATAACCGATATGAACCAAGTCAATAGCAAGTTATCCCTGTTACTTGGTGGTTTCGAGTATCAAGTCTCCGCGCCAAACATTCAGTACAAAGAACAATAATAAAGGAATCAAGATGAGTACATTTAAAATTGCAAGCCTAGCGGTACTAATTGGTGGCGCACTGGGTTATGGAGCGAATATTTACCTTTCAGGCATGAACCATAACATGGTTGGAATGACAGCTTCTGAGTCTAAATCAAGTGATGAACCACTGTACTGGGTCGCACCGATGGACCCAAACTATCAGCGAGATAAGCCAGGAAAGTCGCCAATGGGGATGGATCTTATTCCTGTTTATGCTGATGACCTTAATAGTAGTAACGACAAGCCTGGAACAGTGAAAATTAATCCTGCTGTTGAAAATAACCTTGGCGTTAAAACTGACATTGTACAGCAAGAAGTGCTTGCACCACGCATCGAAACTGTCGGTTATATCGCCTTTGATGAAAGCCAACTTTGGCAGACTAATGTTCGTGTATCTGGCTGGGTTGAAAAACTCTACATCAACGCCGTTGGTGAAAAAGTAAGTAAAGGTGACGCGCTGTTTACTCTGTACTCCCCTGAGCTAGTAAAAGCACAAGAAGAGCTGATCAGTGCCTACAAAACTAATCGCCAAGGCATGATAAAAGGGGCAACCGATCGTTTGATTACTTTGGGGGTTGATCGCAATCAAATTAAATCCATAGCGCGTAGAGGTGAAGCGTCACAAACCATTGAAATTAAAGCACCAGCAGACGGTGTTATTGCAAGCCTCAATATTCGTGAAGGTGGCTACCTTTCTCCAGCTCAAGCGGTTATCAGTGCAGGCCCTTTGAATCAAGTATGGGTAGATGCCGAAGTCTTTGAACGTCAATCCCATTGGATACAGCAAGGCAGTCAAGCATCGATGACATTGGACTCCTTACCGGGTGGAAAGTGGAATGGTGAAGTGGATTACGTTTATCCGATTCTTGACCCGAATACGCGTACATTGCGTGTTCGTCTGCGATTCGATAATCCACAAGGCGAACTTAAACCAAACATGTTTGCGAATGTTGCACTCAAGCCAGTATCCAATGAGCAAGTGCTCACTATTCCTCGCTCGTCAGTTATTCGATCTGGTGGTATGAATCGGGTAGTGATTGCGGAAGGTGATGGAAAATATCGTTCTGTCCGAATTGAAGTTGGCCGTGAAGCCGCAGATAAGATTGAGGTGCTAAAGGGATTGCAACAAGGGGATAGAGTTGTTACTTCAGCGCACTTTATGTTGGACTCTGAATCAAGCCAGTCTGCCGATCTATCAAGAATCAATGGTGTCGAATCAACGGCTGAAACGGCGTGGGCAACAGGTGAAATTACCGATGTAATGGTTGGGCATCGGATGCTAACGATCAATCATAATCCTGTTCCAGAGTGGGATTGGCCAGGAATGACCATGAACTTTATGGTGTCAGAGCTCGTTGAAATGGAACCACTTTCAAAGGGGAAAATGATCGACTTTGAAATGAAAAAATCTGAATCAGGTCAATATGAAATCGTTGATTACAAAGTCAGTGAGCTGAGCATAAATACAGAAGTATGGATAGACGGTGATATTTCTATGTTAATGGCAGACTTTGGTATGGTGACACTAAATCATGCCCCTGTGGCTGATTGGTCCTGGGATGCAGGTGAGCTCAACTTTTCAGTCGGTGGCGACATTGAACTCTCAAGTTTTCAGGAGGGTGACAAAGTTCGGTTTCTAGTGGAGAAACAAGGATCTGATTATCTTCTCAAAGAGCTAATTAAAAGTGAGGATAAGTAATGATAGGTGCAATCATCCGATGGTCTATCAATAATCGCTTTTTGGTATTGGTAGCGACTTTTGCTTTAGTCTTTGGCGGATTATATAGCGTAAAGAATACTCCAGTTGACGCTCTTCCTGATCTATCTGATGTACAAGTAATCATAAAAACAAGTTACCCGGGTCAGGCTCCCCAAGTGGTGGAAGACCAAGTCACGTATCCGCTGACAACGGCGATGCTTGCGGTTCCTGGGGCTGAAACTGTTCGTGGTTATTCTTTCTTTGGTGATTC
Organism: Salinivibrio sp. AR647; assembly: GCF_001995415.1. NCBI lineage: Bacteria > Pseudomonadati > Pseudomonadota > Gammaproteobacteria > Vibrionales > Vibrionaceae > Salinivibrio > Salinivibrio sp. AR647. The sequence continues at coordinate 7,234 of NZ_MUFE01000002.1, forward strand.
TTACGTCTACATTATTTTTAATGACTATACCGATATGTATTGGGCTCGCTCGCGAGTGCTTGAATATTTAAGTCAAGTTGCGCCAAACCTTCCCTCAAGTGCGAAGCCAACATTGGGCCCAGATGCGACTGGTGTGGGTTGGATTTATAATTATGTCTTGCAAGACAAAACAGGACAGCATGATCTAGCTGAACTGCGTAGCTTACAAGATTGGTTCTTGAAATATGAGTTACAAACTGTTGATGGGGTTTCTGAGGTTGCGACTGTTGGCGGTATGGTTAAACAGTACCAAGTGCAGATTGATCCGGCTAAATTGCGTGCCTATGATCTCACTTTACAACAAGTCAATATGGCTATCCAAAATGGTAACCAAGAAAGTGGCGCGTCTGTAGTAGAAGTTGCGGAAGCTGAACACATGGTTCGAACAACGGGTTACTTGTCTAGTATCGATGACATTAAATCGCTTCCACTCAAGGTGAGTAAAAAGGGAACGCCCCTATTATTAGGTGATGTTGCTGACATTGATCTCGGCCCACAGATGAGACGAGGAATCTCTGAATTAAATGGAGAGGGTGAAGCCGTTGGTGGTGTCATTGTCATGCGTTTTGGAGAAAACGCGAGCGAAGTGATCAGTAATGTTAAGGATAAGCTAAACGAGCTTCAGCGTAGCTTGCCTGATGGCGTTGAGATAGTGGCGACTTACGATCGTTCTACGTTAATCAATGCAGCGGTTGAGAACCTGTGGAAAAAGCTCGCAGAAGAGTTCATTGTTGTCGCTATTGTCTGTGCGTTGTTCCTATTTCATATTCGCTCTTCGCTCGTTATCGCGTTGAGCCTTCCTGTCGGTATTTTAGGCGCTTTTATTGTCATGCATTGGCAAGGCATCAACGCCAACATTATGTCGTTAGGTGGTATCGCGATCGCAATCGGTGCGATGGTAGACGGTGCGATTGTTATGATAGAAAACGTACATAAGCACATTGAGCGAACCCCATTAACCGACAAGAACCGATGGCAAGTGATTGGGGATGCGGCGCAGGAAGTGGGTGCTCCTTTATTCTTCTCATTGCTAATCATTACATTGAGTTTCGTACCGGTCTTCGCATTGGAAGGTCAAGAGGGCAAGATGTTCTCGCCACTCGCCTTTACTAAAACTTATGCTATGGCGGCAGCAGCAGGCCTTGCGATTACGTTAGTGCCGGTGCTCATGGGATATCTTATTCGAGGTAAAATATTACCAGAGAACAAGAACCCTATTAATAAAGGGTTAATTGCTCTTTATAAGCCCTTACTGAATATCAGTCTCAAGTACCCCAAGAGCATGATTGTATTGGCTATTGCTCTTATGGGATCGGCTTATTATCCAACAACGAAGCTCGGTAGTGAGTTCATTCCTCCTCTTGATGAGGGTGACTTGATGTATATGCCAACCACCTATCCAGGTATTTCTATTGGCAAAGCGAGAGAGTTGCTGCAACAGACAAACAAGCTAATTAAGACGGTACCTGAGGTACAGACAACGTGGGGTAAAGTCGGTCGTGCTGACACCGCGACAGACCCTGCTCCCTTAACTATGATTGAAACCGTTATTCAGCTTAAACCGCGTGACCAGTGGCGTGAGGGGGTGACAACTGAGTCGCTACGAAAAGAGTTTGATGAATTGATTCAATTTCCTGGTTTAACTAACGCATGGGTGATGCCGATAAAAACGCGTATCGACATGCTGGCAACAGGCATCAAAACACCCATTGGAATCAAGATCGCAGGGAGTGATTTAGCCGAAATTGAGAAGATAGGTGCTCAACTAGAACCTATTCTTAACAATATTGCAGGCACGGCTTCCGTATACGCAGAGCGTGTTGCTGGTGGTCGCTATGTCACTATTGACATCAACCGAACAGCGGCAGCTCGATACGGTCTTAATATCAAAGAGGTACAACAGGTCGTTTCTACCGCTGTCGGTGGTATGAACGTTGGCGAAACCATTGAAGGTCTTGAGCGTTATCCAATTAATGTCCGCTATCCACAAGATTACCGTGATTCAGTTGTTAAGCTAAAGCAACTGCCATTGGTTACCCCTAGTGGCGCTAGAATTGCGTTAGCTGACGTTGCTGATATTCGCTATGAAGATGGGCCACCAATGATTAAAACAGAGAATGCTCGTCCAAATGGTTGGGTGTTTGTTGATATCGATGGTCGAGACTTAGGTTCTTACGTTGAGGAAGCAAAACAGGCGGTAGCAGAGCAACTTGATATGCCTGCTGGTTATTCAATCGCATGGTCAGGTCAATATGAGTACATGGAACGAGCAAAAGAACGCTTGGGTGTCGTTGTGCCTATCACAATTGCCATCATCATGTTACTGCTTTATTTCAGCTTCCGACGCGTAGGTGAGGTGATGATTATCATGCTGACCCTGCCTTTAGCGATGGTGGGTGGCTTGTGGCTCATGCATTATCTCGGCTACAACTTCTCAATCGCGGTAGGCGTTGGTTTTATTGCTCTAGCTGGGGTTGCTGTTGAGATCGGAGTCATCATGTTGGTGTATCTCAACCAAGCATGGCACTACACCAAACTGGATGCCCAAGAACAGAGCAAATCACTGAATGTAGATGATTTGAGTAGCTCGATTCGAGAGGGAGCTGGATTACGTGTTCGTCCGGTAATGATGACGGTACTTACGGTGATCATCGGTCTTATCCCAATCATGTACGGTGAGGGCACTGGCTCTGAGGTAATGCAGCGTATCGCAGCACCGATGATTGGTGGCATGGCCTCAGCTCTGTTACTAACACTTCTCGTTATTCCTGCGATTTTCAAGGTTTGGAAAATACGCGAACTCAAACACCACTAAATACACATACGGGCTAAGAACGAACTTAGCCCGTAAACTTATTAATGAAATAGTAAGGAATATAACCATGAAAAAGACACTACTAGCCGTATTACTTTCAATGACAGCAGCGTCAGCTATGGCAGAGATGGATCATTCAAAGATGGACCACGGTTCTATGAACCGTGAGAGCATGGACCACAGTAATATGAATAATGGAGATATGGACCATTCAAAAATGGATCACTCTATGATGAATATGGAGGGAATGTTGGATGTTGGTATGCCAGCAACAGGTGCAAAGCCAGATAAAGTGGTCCATGTTGTGTTGGCAGATGACATGACAATCAAGTTCAAAAAAGAAGTACAAATTGAACCTAATGATGTCGTTCAATTTGTGGTTATGAATGTTGGTAAGATTGATCATGAATTCACTATTGGCTCAGCGAAAGAGCAACTTGAACATCGAGAAATGATGAAGAAAATGCCTCATCATATGCATGATTCTGGGAATGCAGTTACAGTAAAACCAGGTAAAGCTAAGCAGTTGATCTGGCACTTCCACGGGGATAGCAAGGTTGAATTTGCCTGCAATATTCCAGGACATGCAGAAGCAGGCATGATTAAAAAAGTGAGTTTATAGGCGCTATAAAGGAGTTTAATGATGTTAAAGCGCTCATTCATGCTAGCGGGTATGTTTAGTGTGAGCTTGCACACCTATGCTTCGGAAGGCTCAATTTCTGCCGGTGAGTCGACTTTTCGTACTGTAGGGGGATATGGATGTATTGCGTGTCATGGGCTTTATGGTCAAGGGGGAGGTAACGTTGGTGGGAATATCAGAGGTAACTCCTTAAATGACCTGAAATACAGCCTAGAGCATGAACAAACAATGAAGCTTTTAGGCGACGCACTAAGTGAACAAGATAAGATAAATCTAGCAGAATACATGGAGTATCTTGGAACGTTTCAATTAGTGGATTGGATGTATGAAGGTACCAAGGGGGCGCTACTCTCAGTTTCTATAGATAGCGGCAAGAAGAGTCAGTTGGTGGTACTAAATAAAATGTTTGAGTCGATGTCAATTGATCTCTCCCCTTTGGCTGGTAAACATTTAACACTGCGTGTAGAGCCGTATGAAACTCAGTACTTTGAGTGGCTTCCTGAAAAGGGAGTATATGAGCTGAGTTATGGCGATGAAGCCGTCAGTATTAACGTAAAATAGATTTTGGTTAGGTAACTTTATGAGTAAAAATTTGAGACTTATTGCACTTTCATCTTTGATTTTGAGTTTTAACGTCTTTGCTAAGCCTGTTATTGAGCTTTATAAATCGCCTACTTGTGGTTGCTGCAAGGAATGGGCTGCAATTATGGAGAAGAAAGGCTATGAAGTGAATGTTAACCATGCTCGTGATTGGAGTGATGTCAAACAAGAGTTTGGTATGCCTAATCAACTGATGTCCTGCCATACAGCTGTCATTGGTGGCTATATGATTGAAGGGCATGTTCCTGAGTCTGATATCAAACGTTTGCTTGAGGAGAGACTTGAAAATATTTCAGGAATTGCGGCTCCTGGTATGCCGCAGCATTCGCCGGGAATGGCACGACCAGGGCAAGAGTACAAAGGCTTTAATGTGGTGTCTTTTGACAAGACAGGTCACATGAAGCTGTACAATAAGTACTAAAAGTCGATTAAGCATTTTGGGCTCTTGAGGTAAGAGAGGAGCTCTTTTATTTAATTAAAAGCAGCACTTACACTAACTGAAACGAGCCCCCATCATTCCGCTTTATCCAAAAGTTTGCTAAGCGAGACTCGGGTTGACCAACAACTAAATGCGGGTAAGCGGATTAAATGGTTGATCTTACCTTTGCATGAGAGTGAGACAGACCGGCATCTCATCGGATTATCTGGTTGATGCTTCACCTACTGCTGGTGCATGTTTCCTTCGCTAATTCCAGCAAGAACCCCACACGCCTCAACTTCCCGGTCATCGTTGCAACTCGCTCTCAGTGAAACGAGTTGTTTCTCAAGCGCTTGCAGAGCGGTTATCTGCGACCGCACATGAGAGATGTGATCATCGAGCAAGGTGTTGACGGCGGTACAAGGCTGATGAGGGTCGTCCTGATAGCTCTGTAGTTCGTGAATCTCAGCCAGTGACAGGCCCAGGATTCTGCAGCGGCGGATGAAGGCCAGCCCCTCACCATGCTTCTCGGTATAGACACGGTAACCGTTGTCCTGCCGATCAGGCGGCGGCAACAAGCCCTGCTGTTCATAGAAGCGGATCGTCTGTGTTTCGACCCCTACCAACTGCGCCAACTGACCAATGCGCATCAGCCTCCTCCCCAACGGATTCTTTACTCTATTGACCTTATAGTAGCTTTATAGTTTAAAATGGTACCACAACATTGTTCAAGTGGAGTCGTATCATGAGCAAATCCTGTGGTGGCGCCTGTGGCGGTGATGCAACGTCCGCAGCGGATACCGATATACAGGCCTCCTCCGAGGCGCCAGGGAGATGGGTCAGTGTTTATGCCGTGCCGAAGATGGACTGTCCATCAGAAGAACGAATGATTCGCCTAGCCCTGAACGGCTTTGAGGAGATTCGGGCGCTGTCCTTCGACTTGTCGAACCGCCGGCTGAAGGTCGTGCATGACGGCGAGGTCGAGCCCGTCACCTCGAAACTGAAGACCTTGGGGCTAGGCGCCTCGCTTCAGGAAACCGTCGCTGCAAATCCGGAGACCATCAAGGCCGCCGAGTTTTCGGCAGCTTCTGCTAAGCAAGAATCCGGGACCCTGCGCTGGTTGCTCGGCATCAATGCACTTCTGTTCGTGGTGGAAATGACTGCCGGTCTGATCGCCCGGTCCACCGGCCTGATTGGAGAATCCCTGGACAATTTTGCCGATGCGGCGGTGTACGGGCTTGCCCTTTATGCGGTTGGACATAGCGTGAAAATGCAGGTACGTGCCGCGCATCTTGCTGGTGTACTGCAACTGATCTTGGCTGTGGGCGTGCTCGTAGAGGTGGTGAGACGCTTTGTATTCGGTAGTGAGCCTGAATCGCTGGTGATGATGGCTATCGCATTCGTCGCATTGATTGCCAATACCAGTTGTCTGCTGCTCATATCCAAACATCGGGAAGGCGGGGCGCACATGAAGGCAAGCTGGATATTCTCGGCCAACGACGTGGTGATCAACCTGGGGGTCATCACCGCCGGCGCCCTGGTCGCGTGGACCGGTTCCAATTATCCGGATCTGATTATCGGCACCATCGCGGGGGGCATTGTACTTAACGGTGCCAGACGCATTTTGGCGTTGAAGGGTTAAATAATGCTCATTATTGGCAAAAAGCTCTCGCCGTATGCCCTATTGTCCATATCGGGCCTGCTGGCAGCGTCTGATCAGGCTGTAAAGTGGCTGGTGCAGCAATCAATGGCCTATGGCGAGTATGTTTCGGTGACCCCGTTCTTTAACTGGGTGCACCTATGGAACACCGGTGCCGCATTCAGTCTTTTTGCGAATGGTGGAGGCTGGCAGCGCTACTTTTTTATCGGAATCGCGGTAGTGGTCTCGATTTTTCTGATCAAGCTGATCCTTGAAAATCGTCATAAAGGAGAAGCCATCGCTTACAGTCTTATCCTCGGTGGCGCCATGGGTAACCTGATTGACCGGGTCTTTCGCGGCTATGTTGTGGATTCCTTTGATTTCTATTGGCGAGACTGGCATTGGCCGGCCTTCAACCTGGCTGATATTGCAATTGTCCTCGGTGCCTTACTTTTCGTTTCCAGCAGCTTGTTGGGTAAAAAAGCAAACACCAATGCCGAGTCGGATGGATCTGACTGACACCTACGCCTATACAACACCATGACCGAACTTCCCGACAACATCCTTCACCTGCCGCAATACCAAGTACTGGGCTGCAAATCAACCGACGACGAAATGCACTTCCAGGTGGACGTGCCCGATCCCATCGCCTGCGAGGAATGCGGCGTGCAGGGTGAGTTCGTACGGTTCGGCAAGCGTGACGTTCCCTATCGTGATCTGCCCATCCACGGCAAGCGGGTCACTCTCTGGGTGGTCCGCCGCCGATACACCTGCCGGGCCTGCAAGACAACATTCAGGCCCCAGCTACCGGAGATGGTGGACGGATTCCGTATGACACTGCGGCTGCATGAGTACGTGGAGAAGGAATCCTTCAACCACCCCTACACCTTTGTGGCGGCACAGACCGGCCTGGACGAGAAGACGGTGCGCGACATCTTCAACGCCCGCGCCGAGTTCCTGGGGCGCTGGCACCGCTTCGAGACGCCCCGCATCCTGGGCATTGACGAGCTATACCTGAACAAGCGCTACCGCTGCATTCTGACCAACATTGAGGAGCGAACCCTGCTCGACCTGCTGGCCACCCGCCGCCAGGACGTGGTGACCAACTACCTGATGAAGCTGAAAGACCGGCAGAAGGTCGAGATCGTCAGCATGGACATGTGGAACCCCTACCGGGCAGCGGTCAAGGCTGTGCTGCCCCAGGCCCGTATCGTGGTCGATAAGTTCCATGTGGTGCGCATGGCCAACGATGCCCTAGAGAGAGTGCGCAAGGGCCTCAGAAAGGAGCTGAAACCGTCCCAGAGCCGGACTCTCAAGGGAGACCGGAAAATCCTGCTGAAACGCGCTCACGAAGTCTCAGACCGGGAGCGCCTCATCATGGAGACCTGGACAGGCGCGTTCCCGCAACTGCTGGCCGTCTACGAGCACAAGGAGCGCTTCTACGGCATCTGGGACGCCACCACACGGCTCCAGGCAGAAGCCGCCCTGGACGAGTGGATAGCCACCATCCCGAAGGGCCAAAAGGAAGTCTGGAGCGATCTGGTCAGGGCAGTGGGAAGCTGGCGCGAAGAGACCATGACCTACTTCGAGACGGACATGCCCGTCACCAACGCTTACACGGAGTCCATCAACCGACTGGCCAAGGACAAGAACCGTGAAGGGCGCGGTTACTCCTTCGAGGTGATGCGGGCACGAATGCTCTACACCACGAAGCACAAGAAGAAGGCACCGACTGCGAAGGTCTCTCCTTTCTACAAGAAAACCATCGGTTACGGACTGCCGGACTTCGCAGAGGAATTCAACTACGGAGTCGATCTATCAACCATCTGAGGGTGGTATCAGATTGATGGGGTGAAGGTGACCCATCAACCATTAAATCCGTATACCCCTAAATGCCTAGAAAGGACTGTCTCTTGTAACGCTCAAAAAGTTTCAAACTTTACTGTCATAATTCTGTTGTACAGAAGGTTATTGATCAATTTAGTTTCAAACTTTATTGTCACTTTTTGTATCTAGAGCTACTTGGTATTAAACCTTACAGGATAGAAAAGTTTCAAACTTTAATGTCCTTCGACAAGGACACCTTTAACGCGCAGTTCATCTTCTAAGGCTTTGAGTGCTTTCTTAAGGGCAGGATTTTGGTTTAAAGCCGATTTTCCACAACCAATATCCTTTGCCACTTCAATACGATTAAGCTGACCTCTGAACACGATTTGTTTAAACTCATCGTCCGTCTGCGTTGCTTTCCAGACCTCAAATGCCTCAAGGTTTTGTTGCGCTTTCTGCTGCCCACTTGCCATCAATCATCTACCTCAACCAATAGTTTGCGAAGCCCTGAGACAAAGCCTCTTGGGAATACTTCGCTATTGTACTCCATGTCTTTTACCTGACCTGCCTGAGTATATTGCCAGTCGTTCTTTTCCATGCATTCGTCAGAAATGGCATACGATAAGGCTTTTTTCTCTGATTCTGTGAGTACGCCTGATAGGGATGGCAGCACTTCCACGCTTGGCTCTGCGGTGGTTTCAAACTGGCGCACAGGGCGTTTGTCGATGGTTATATTGGCGTGTTGTTTGAGCAAATTGACTTCTTTGCGATAGCGGTTTCGCTCCGCAATGATTTGACCAAACAAGGCGCGTACCGCAGGGTCTGGGATGCGCTCTAACAGCTTATTATCCGCAGGGATAGATTTAGACCGTGAGGTGTTGGATAACGGTTTTTTGGTACTGGTATTGTACTTTGCCGCCCATGCTTCGATGAGCGTTCGGTAGTGCTTGTTACGGGTAGCACGCAAAGCCTCATACGCCAATCCGCCATTTTCAGCAGACACCCGTCCAATTTGGGTGATGGAAAAATCACGCTGACCTGATTCTGCATAGGCTTTCAGCGTGTCGTTGAGCTTATCGAGGTTTTGCTGTGTGCGCGGCACTTTACCTTCTTTCAAGTCAGCCAGAATGACATCAATATCTAATTCCATTAGTTCTCCAATAGGTTCGGTAGTGAGATACCATCTAGGTTCATGACTTTATTACTCAGAGCATGAATACCGCCAAACAATAGCTTATTGTCGGTCAGATATTCACCCGCTTCGATGTAGTTCGCCACCTTGCGGTAGCCTTCGAGCTTGTCGTCAGGATCAGCGATTTTCGCCATTTGGCGCAGCATGGCATTGGCAGCGATGAGCTGTTGTTTGTCGTCCATTTCCATGAAAACCGGCTCAAAGCCTTTTTTCATCAGCACACGGCTAAGTTGTCGAGAGCGCTTTTCTATCACAGGCGTTTTACGCAGTTCGTCCTGCAAATCAGGGTAGAATTCTGCATCGTCACAAAGCAGCGATAGGTGCAGCAACTCAGAGTCGGTTTCAATAAACTTCAAGGCATGGCTGACATCTTGCTCAGAGCCAACCGCAATTAATTTATCTTTGGTGTCATCCTCACTTCTAGCTTCTTCAACACAAATGATTTTATGGATCAGTTCAAAGCACTTTATCCAGTCTTCAGCGTATTCACTTGCTTCGACTTGCTGCTTTTCCCAGCGGCGCTGTAGGGTTTGCAGCTTATCGTGTTTGATAAACGGCTTACTTTGCTCTTCACAGAAGAACTGCTCATCTTTCAGAGCTTCCAGCTCACCTTCAATCTCAACGGATAGGTTCGTAGCCTGATGCGCCTTGTAGCTCAGTTGATTGAAGTGAGCATTAAGCGCAGGCAGGTATAGTGCTTCAGTGATAAACCAGCGGCAACGGATACAGTTTTCAGGGCCATGGGGTACACTGCTGTAGACTTTAGCGTTTGGGTTGCTAGAGTTTTTAACTAACTCACCACCATTCCAGCAACCACCAAGGGTACTGATTTCATCCGATTTCACCGCGTTGCCACCGACCAAGCATAAGCCGCATGAGCGCTCTTCCCAGCCAATCGGGTTGCAGTTAACCAGTGCCGCCTGAATGCTATCATCACTGTGATACACCATCTTGCATTGAATTTGCTCCATCGAGGCATCTTTGAGGAAGTTGCGCACAGATTGTTTGGATTTGGCATCCAGTTCACCGTGCGCCTCATTCATTTTTTCTGCCATCACAGACGGGGTAATCTTGTTGTAGTAGATGGTCATCAACAGGCGTGTATGACCCGCCAATAACTTAGATATGACAGGCAATGGTAATTGCGTGTCCATCGTATACGCCGTAATAAGAGAGACACGTAAGCTGTGTAAGGGAAAGAGTGTGGCAACCATAGCGCCTTTAGCCGTACCTTCTGGGTAATCCACAACCAGTTTTAGCCGTTCGCCATTATCTAGGGTATTACCATGTTCTGCGAGTTGGTTTTCTAGCGTCAATAGGAGTTGATACCAGAAAGACGCTATATTTGAGTCACCTGCAATTGGTTTGGATTTATCCTTACCTTTTGCTGAGGCATCCCGAAATAAGAATGCAATTTCCCCTATACTTTCTAGCTGTGTTTTCGATTTTTTCTTGCCAATGTGCTTTTTGAGCAGCGTGGTGCAATTGGTAGGTTTTGTAATCGGGTTGTATTTTTCTTGCCAGTTGCGCAGTTTTTCCAGCCAGTACAGCACTTCTTCGTTCTGCCAAGGGATGATGTAACCCAGCTCCAGTTCGTCTTTGTTCTGGTCGGCAGTTTTGTTGGTGTTGATGTATAGAGCTGTTGAATGCAGTCCTGTCATGGTGTCGTGGATTCGGCGGAAGATGCCTTTTCCGAACGGACGTTTTTCACTGCCAAGTACAAATTCATGCTTGCTGTTAAGCACCCATTGACCTTGCTCATAGCGCCATGTGTCGGCCTCTCCACTATCGAGCATACGCACCTGATAGGTACGAAGTGGCAAGTGCAACTTCATGAAAATCACCATCGCTTTGACGGGCGACCAGATTTGATGGACGGTGATTTTATTACCTTCGCGAGTCACTTCTTTGATGCGCCACACACAGTCGGGGTCGGTTTTATCAATCAGCTCTGGCTCGACTTCAAACCAGTTACTTCCTGCCTGCTGCGCCCATGCCCAGTGTTTGAAATGGCGGTAGTGATAAGCTGGAAGCAAGGATTCATCGTCCTTGAGGTTTTGCTCAATGACCGCAAGTTCGGTTTTATCAGGCAACGGGCTGAGGATTTGGCGCAAGTCCTGAATATAGCGATACGGCAAGGGGGCACGGACGGTTTCCGCCCTACTATCTTGCCGTTTGATTTTACTGAGCGGGTTTTGAGCCAGTGGCACTAGATTGCCATAGTCATCTTCTTCGGAGAACACTTTTTCAATAACAAAGTCGATGAAGTCGCAAGGATAGTTAACGCCGATTTGGATTTGTTCGTGGCTACTTTGCGTTTTTCTAACCAGTTTTTCCAACTCTTCGCTAGAGCATTTGTGTCCTTGGTAGCCCTTAAGAAACAAATCTATATTACCGATGGCATAGGGTGCATATTCAGCAATATAAGACTCAAAGAAGCGGATTAACGCACTCTGCTTGTGAGAAATACCAGTATTTTGGGGCGCCATCCACTCAGCCGCTAGCTCTTGCCATTGTTGCCACTCCGCACCGAGTGTGGTCAACATCCATGAGAAGGTTAAATCTGTTGAGCGTCCGTCTCGTTTTCTCGCCATTATTTACCTCTCAATTTTGGATGTTTGCCAGTAAAGTAGCCCTGCGGGTCTATGTCATCAAAACCAATCTCAACCAGTGCTTTCCAGTCCAGAGCTTTGACTTTGGATTTAGGGTTTGCCAGTTGCTTTGTGGCTTGGGTCAGTTCATCAGAGATTTCCTGCTGACCTTTGCCTGTGTAGGGGATTTGTGAGTCTAGGGACTTGTGGTGCATACAACGGCGTATTACCAATGGATTCAGCCCTGAACGCTCAAGTCGTCTACCGTAATTATGTCGATGTCCGTGGGGATCTAAACCTTCTGCCTTGTTCGGCTCTAAACCGATGCGCTTCAAACCGTTGGCGTAGTTATCATGGAAAGCGTTTATGGTGTAAGGATTGCCGAAGGCACTGTGATGAAATGAAATGAACGCATACGGGTGATGACAGTCGATACTGGCGCGGTACTTTTGATAATTTTTCCAAAGTGACATAAACACTTTGCCATAGTCAGTTGGAAACCATTGAACCTGTACGTAGTTATCTTTATGGTCAACCACACGGTTCTTCCAACCAAGATGAGCGGTGCCTTTCATGCGTTGGCGAGGGATACGCGCATACTTTTCTTTTAAGTACGTTTCTCTATTCTGATTTTTAGAGCGAACTTCAGGGTCACTTGGTGCTTTGCCATCGACTTCATTGTAAATTCGAACGATTGCACTATCTGGGTTATAGGTGTCTTCAAACACATCTGTCACCCAAAGCGTTAAAGCCTCACTCTCGCGTAGTCCGCCACCGTGCATAAGCAGGAGTATGAGTTTGTCCCTGAGTGCCACTCGTGGATCGCTTGCGCCACCCATGCCGTTCATATAAAAATCATCCCAATACTTTTCAGGAAAGGCGATAGCATCATCCTCGGTTTTAGTGAGTGGTGTGCGTCCCTTAATGGTTCGCGCCTTACGGATGGTTTTATTGACGGTTTTATCTTCGATATGACCGAGGAAATCATTTTGGTTTTTTCTATACCATGCAGCGTAATTGAGCCGTTGCTCATGCGGGGTAGCATCACGCAAGGGATTCATGGACGCAGTGCCGTGCTTGTTTGCCAACCAATCTGTGAATGCCGTCAATCGATGAATATGCTTATTTACGTTACTGGTTGAACTTGGCACCCAATACAAACCTGATGGGTCAAGTCCATCCTCACCAATCGTTCCTGTATACAACCGCTTAGAAAAGGTCTGAAAGAGCAACTTCGGATCATCAAACAACCCTCTATTGGCTTCCATATAATCCAGCAACAAGGACACCGCTTGAAGAAATCCATTCATGACGGAGTTACTCACACCGTCCGCCTCTAACTTGAGTAGGTAGTCCGTGACTGCACTTAACTCTCCTTGCTCAGTTAGCAAGATTGGCAGTTGGCTTTTGATACCCGTATTGTCCTCTACAATCGTCGCTCTGACTTTTACTGATGTCACACCATGTTATCCCTATACATAATATACACAAATATCACTGTATACCTACATTAAAAATTATGCAATAAAAAGGCAGATTTCTCTGCCTTAATACACAACATACACACTTTAAGTTACTGTATATAACATGATGTGGGCTTTTTAATATGGCTGGGGTACCAGGATTCGAACCTGGGAATGACGAGATCAAAACCCGTTGCCTTACCGCTTGGCGATACCCCAGTAGGTGTTACCTAACCCGGCTATTAAAACATCATGCCGAATTATAAAATTAATGGTGGCTACGACGGGATTCGAACCTGTGACCCCATCATTATGAGTGATGTGCTCTAACCAACTGAGCTACGTAGCCACTCTGTCAGGCATAGTGCCTTAAGACGCTGCGAATTATGCGGATCTGGGCGAAAGTCGTCAAGGTCTGGTTATTGTTTTTTTTGCGATTTTGCATTCATTGGCTGCAATAATCGCCATTTTGAACAATTTAACGGCAAAGCCTACCGAGTAGGTGGCGGAGAACGTTGAATGATGAGAATAAAAAAACCAGCCCGGAGGCTGGTCTAAATATCAATAGGATGGGGTCTCGACAACGCACCCTAAAGCATAACGTATGTGCGTATTAAACGTTGAAACGGAAGTGAATCACATCGCCATCTTTAACGATATATTCTTTCCCTTCCAAGCGCCATTTACCGGCATCTTTGGCGCCGTTTTCACCATTGTTAGCGATATAATCATCATAGCCAACCACTTCGGCGCGGATAAAGCCTTTTTCAAAGTCGGTATGGATTTTACCCGCCGCTTGTGGCGCGGTTGAGCCAATCGGCACTGTCCAAGCACGTACTTCTTTTACGCCTGCGGTAAAATAGGTGTGCAGAGTGAGTAGCTCGTAACCGGCGCGAATCACGCGGTTTAGGCCAGGCTCTTCAAGGCCCATCTCATTTAAGAAAGCCGCCGCTTCTTCGGCATCTAGCTCGGCAATCTCGCCTTCGATTTCCGCACACACGGCCACCACGGTTGCGTCTTCTTGGGCGGCAATTTCACGCACTTTGTCGAGGTACGGGTTGTTTTCAAAACCATCATCATTGACGTTGGCAATGTACATGGTCGGCTTAAGCGTCAAAAAGTTAAGGTATTGTACTGCTGCGGCTTCTTCTTTGCTCAGTTCGACCGAGCGCAACATCTTGCCTTCTTCTAGGACGGGGAGCAGTTTTTCAAGCACGGTGAGCTCAAATTTGGCATCTTTATCGCCACCTTTGGCTTTTTTGGCGTTGCGCTGCATCGCACGCTCACAGCTTTCAAGATCAGCCAGCGCAAGCTCGGTGTTAATCACGTCGATATCATCAGCCGGATCCACTTTACCAGCCACGTGAACGATATTGTCATTCTCAAAGCAACGTACCACATGACCAATCGCATCGGTTTCACGGATGTTCGCTAGGAACTTGTTCCCTAAACCTTCACCGCGCGATGCGCCGGCAACTAAGCCGGCGATGTCAACGAACTCCATCGTGGTGGGGAGCACTTTCTGTGGATTGACAATTTTCGCCAGCGCATCCAAGCGTAGATCAGGGACAGGGACCACGCCCGTATTGGGTTCAATCGTACAAAATGGAAAGTTAGCCGCATCAATGCCGGCCTTGGTCAGTGCATTAAACAGAGTGGATTTGCCTACGTTTGGTAGACCCACGATGCCACATTTAAAACCCATGAGATGGTAACCCTTTAATCAAAATTACTGTGCTTTGAAGGTATGTAGACGATTTTGCGCCTTGGCGAGATCATCTTTGAGCAGGATCTCGAGGCTGCGTACTGCCTCGTCAGTGGCCTGCTCTAGCAGGCTCTGCTCATTAGCGGGGGCTTTGGTAAGCACGTATCCCGCTACCTTATCCTTGTGACCCGGATGACCGATGCCTATCCGAAGCCGATAAAACGATTTGTCATTTGCAAGTTTGCTAATGGTATCACGCAGGCCATTATGGCCACCGTGTCCACCACCTTGCTTAAACTTGGCCACACCGGGTGGTAAGTCTAGCTCGTCATGCGCCACCATGATGGCGTCGACGGGAATATTGTAAAAGTTGGCCATGGCTTGCACCGCTTTACCCGACAAGTTCATGTACGTGGTCGGGATCAACACACGGAGATCGTGTCCATGTACATTGATACGGCCGGTTAAGCCGAAGAACTTTTTCTCTTCTTTTAGCGGCACGTTGTGAATACGTGCTAGCTCCTGAACGACCCAAGCACCGGCATTATGGCGCGTTTGGCTGTATTCAGGGCCTGGATTGGCCAATCCCACTAGTAAGCGGATTTGATTACTCACGACGTTTCTCGCTATCTATCTACTTATCGTAGCCGGTGAGCATCGAGCCCACGCAAAAAGGCGCCATATCCTACCATTGATATGGCTAAAGGATCGAGTCAGCCATTCAAAATGGGCAATAAAAAAACACCCTGCACAAGGGCAGGGTGTTTCTTGTCGGTCTATGACAATGCGTTAAGAATTAAACATTGCAGAGATCGACTCTTCATTACTGATACGGCGAATCGCTTCTGCCAGCATGCCCGACAGTGTTAATTGAGACACACGCCCGGTTGCTTGAATTTCGGCGCTCAATGGTGTGGAGTCAGTGACCACAATTTCATCAATGACGGACTCAGCGATATTCTTCGCTGCATCCCCCGAGAATACCGGATGCGTTGCATAGGCGAATACACGCTTAGCGCCACGGTTCTTCAGGGCTTCGGCGGCTTTACACAGGGTGCCACCGGTATCAATCATGTCATCAACAATGATGCAGTCACGGCCTTCAACGTCGCCAATCAAGTGCATGACTTGCGACACGTTAGCACGCGGACGGCGCTTATCAATGATGGCAATGTCGGTGTCATCCAATAGTTTGGCTGTCGCACGCGCTCGCACAACTCCGCCAATATCAGGAGAAACGACCACTGGGTCTTCTAAATTTTTCGCCAGCATGTCTTCAAGCAGCACAGGGGTACCGAAGATATTATCAACAGGGACGTCGAAAAAGCCTTGGATTTGTTCTGCGTGGAGGTCCACAGTGAGTACGCGGTCAACGCCAACGTTAGAAAGGAAATCTGCAATAACTTTTGCGGTGATAGGAACACGGGAGGAGCGTACGCGGCGGTCTTGACGGGCATAACCAAAGTAGGGGATAACTGCGGTTATGCGGCCAGCCGACGCACGTCGGAACGCATCTATCATCACGACCAATTCCATTAAGTTGTCATTGGTCGGTGCACAGGTAGATTGGATGACGAACACGTCACTACCGCGCACGTTCTCGTTAATCTGAACACACACTTCACCGTCAGAAAAACGGCCAACAGTGGCGTCACCCAGTGACATGTAAAGACGGTTTGCGATACGTTGGGCGAGAACGGGTGTCGCGTTACCAGCGAACAGCTTCATATCAGGCACGGTGGAAACCTCGGGTTGCATCCATTTAATAGTCACTGGCTCACAGTGTGTTGCTGTCGTGCATCGAGTTGTTGTAGCGCATCGAGTAGGGGCGATCGGTTCAACCCTCGTGCAACAAACCCTGTCAGCCAGTTAGGCATAGTGTCGAGTGTGTTCTGGGCATCATGTGCGGTATCAAACTCGGCAAACACGCACGCGCCTGTCCCAGTCATCCTAGACGGCGCATATTCTAGCAGCCACGAAACAGCCTTATCAACCTCGGGGAATTGTTTACGGGCTATCTTTTCGCAATCGTTTTCGTATTTTTGCTCCATAAGCTCAGAAACTGTGCGCTTTGGCGTACTTCTTTGCAAGTCTGGATGAGTAAAAATTGCAGCGGTGGAAATAGACACGTCAGGCTTAACCACCAAGTAATATTTCTCATCAGGGCATACAGACGTCAATTTTTCGCCAACGCCTTCCGCCAACGCCGCATGGCCGTGAATGAAAATAGGCACGTCAGCCCCCAAGCCTAAGCCAATGTTTGCCAGTGTAGTCTGGCTCACCTGGGTTTGCCATAAATGGTTCAACGCCACCAAGGTCGTGGCTGCATCTGATGAGCCTCCGCCCAGCCCGCCGCCCATGGGCAAATGTTTTTCCAGGTGAATATCTGCGCCTTGTGAGCATCCGGTATGATTTTGCAGCGCCTTGGCGGCTTTGATAATAAGATTGTCTTCCTCATTGACGCCGTCAATGGCGGGGCTAAGGTTGATCGTGCCGCTGTGATTGGGCGTAATAGCCAAGGTGTCGCCGTGATCTAAAAACTGAAACAAGGTTTGCAGTTCGTGATAACCATTAGCTTGGCGTCCATTGATATAAAGAAATAAGTTAAGTTTCGCTGGCGCTGGCCAGTAGGTTGTTTCAGTCATTATCGAGTGTCCAAGTAGAAATCATCAGTTTGATCGTTTGCTGGTCGTTACTGAGCGTGATTCGAGTTGGAAGCGCAGGCTGGGTCTCGGCGCTGTAGCCTTGATAATCGATATCCCAACCTTGTGTGTCGTCGAGAGCGGCCAAGCGGTTATCGGGGCCGAGTGAGAAGCGGTCTTGTGCGCGTGGTAGGCCAATCAACCAAGGGGCAAGCGCATCAACGGGTAAATGGGCGCCGGTCAAATAGGCGATCAAACGGGCTGGATTAGGGTCTTGGTATTGCTTGCCCTGATCATCAATCAAGGTCGCACCTTGCGCATTCATGGTTAGAGACAACAGGGTGGTTCCCAAAAAATTCGTTAGCCGCAGTGTCGATTCAGTCGGAGAATGGCGCCAGTAAAGGTTGGCAGAAAAGCGCGTATCTGGTGCGATAAAAGCCACCTTACCGCGTGCGGTATAACTGTCTATGGTCTCAAGCGATGCGCGATGCGTTTGCCATTGTGTGGTAGGAACCGGCGCCGTTGCACAGCCAGAGAGCACGGCAAAGACGACCGTCAACATACTGATTCGTATACAAGAGAAACCAGCGCGTATACAAGGGAAGCCAGTGCGCATAAAAGAGAAACCAGCGCGTATACAGGAGAAAACAGTACGTATACAGGAGAACATGAAAGCGAGTATCCTTTTATAACGTCAACAGACAGTGAACAGCATTTGGCATTACTTTGCCATAAGCGCCGAGGTGAGAGAAGTCAGTTAGGCACTTAGCCGTGCGGGAGGAAAGAATGGGTATAGTTGTTGTTGGCCAGTCTGTCATCAATCTCGTGAGGCTTCACATTTCCGCACCACGAAAATACTGCGATACAATGTTCGCTTTAATTCACGGGGGGCATCAAGTAAAATCCCCCGCTCCAATCCTTACTGGTGCTGTCGGTAACAACGCTTCATGAGCCTGTTAGTTCTCGGAATCAATCACAAAACGGCCCCCGTCGAGCTGCGGGAAAAGGTCGCCTTTTCGCCGCAACAACTGGAGCAGGCGTTAGGGCAGCTTTCCGAGCATCCGCAGGTGCGCAGCTGTGTGATTGTCTCAACCTGCAATCGCACCGAAATCTACGCCGAGTTAAATCAACCTGGTGTCGGAGTCTTAGTTGAATGGCTCACACGCTTTCATCAACTCAGTGGCGAAAGTTTGATGGCAAGCATTTATTATCACGAGGAACAATCTGCGGTGAAGCATCTGATGCGTGTTGCCTGTGGATTAGATTCTTTGGTGTTAGGTGAGCCGCAGATATTAGGTCAAGTTAAACAAGCGTACGCGAGTGCCAGTGATGCCGATATGATTTCCGGCTCGTTGGAAAAATTGTTCCACAAAACCTTTGCGGTGGCAAAACGGGTACGAACCGAGACCGAAATTGGTGGCAACGCGGTATCTGTTGCATTTGCGGCCTGTACGTTGGCCCGCCAGATTTTTGAATCCTTAGCGGACGTCACCACATTGTTGGTTGGCGCGGGAGAAACGATTGAACTGGTTGCGAGACATTTGCATGAGCATCAATGCAGCCAAATTATCTTTGCGAACCGTACGCAATCGCGCGCTCAATGTTTAGCTGAACAGTTTGATGCCAAAGTGATTGGCTTAGACGCGTTACCCGAGCAGCTTTGCCACGCCGATATCGTGATCAGTTCAACGGCGGCGCCCATGCCTTTGATTGAAAAAGCGATGGTTGAAAAAGCCTTGAAACAGCGACGCCACCAACCCATGCTGTTAATCGATATCGCGGTACCACGAGACATAGACGAGAAAGTGGGCAACTTATCGGATGCTTATTTGTACAGTGTGGATGACTTACAATCTATCGTAGAGCACAATCGAGAACAACGAAAGTTGGCCGCGATCCAAGCAGAAGCCATTGTCACTGAAGAAAGCGCCGACTTTATGCGCTGGTTACGTTCACGCGAAGCGGTAGATAGCATCAAGCAATACCGGACACAGTCCGAACACATTAAACAGGCGGAGCTGGCGCAGAGTATTCAAGCCCTTGCCAATGGGGCTGACGCAGAAAGCGTATTACGCCAGCTTAGTAACCGCCTGACCAATAAACTGATCCACCCTCCGACACAAGCGATGCAGCAGGCTGCCCAAAATGGTGAGCCCGATAAACTGGCCGTGATGCGTACGTGCTTGGGGCTGGACAGCGACAACTAACGAAGAGATTTATGAAAGCATCAATATTAGCGAAGCTAGAATCGCTGGCGGAGCGCTACGAGGAAGTACAACACCTGCTCGGAACGCCTGAAATCATTAGTGAGCAGAACAAATTTCGTGCGCTGTCGAAAGAGTACGCGCAGCTGGAAGAAGTGATCAAATGTTTTACGGCGTTTAAGCAAGCCAAAGAAGACCTCGCGGCAGCGCAAGAAATGGCCAACGAAGATGATCCTGACATGCGCGAGATGGCGCAAGAAGAAGTCGCGCAAGCCGAGCAAAGCATTGTTGCGTTGACCGATCAGCTGCAAATCTTATTGTTGCCGAAAGACCCGAACGATGACCGTAACTGCTTTTTGGAAATCCGTGCTGGAGCCGGTGGCGACGAAGCCGGGATTTTTGCGGGTGACTTGTTCCGCATGTATAGCCGTTATGCTGAGCAGCGCGGCTGGAAGTTAGAAATCATCAGTGCCAGTGAAGGGGAGCACGGCGGCTTTAAAGAAGTCATTGCCCGTGTTGCCGGAGAAGGTGCGTATGGTGTGCTTAAGTTTGAATCTGGCGGCCATCGCGTTCAGCGCGTGCCGGCCACGGAGTCACAAGGGCGCGTGCATACGTCAGCGTGTACCGTGGCGATTTTGCCTGAAGTGCCAGAAACGGAAGCCCCTGAAATTAATCCGGCCGACTTGAAAGTTGACACCTTCCGAGCCTCAGGAGCGGGCGGGCAGCACGTCAACACCACGGACTCTGCGATTCGCATTACTCACTTGCCGACCGGCACTGTGGTGGAATGCCAAGATGAGCGTTCACAACATAAAAACCGCGCCAAAGCCATGTCAGTACTGGCAGCACGTTTGATTAAAGCGGAAGAAGAAAAACGCGCCGCTGAGGAAGCCTCAACCCGTCGTAACCTGCTTGGCTCGGGCGATCGTTCCGATCGGATTCGGACTTATAACTATCCGCAAGGTCGCGTCTCCGATCATCGCATTAACTTAACCTTGTATCGTTTAGACGATGTGATGCAAGGGGATCTCGATAGCTTAGTGGATCCTGTGATTCAAGAACACCAAGCTGACCAACTTGCCGCCTTGTCTGAGCAGCAATAATGACAGCGACGATCAGCGCATTATTGGCCGATAGCACCACAGAGCTGGCCGCATTATCCGGTGGCTCAGCGGGCATTGATGTCAAAGCCTTGCTCTGCCATGTGTTAGCGCAACCTACCAGCTATCTCTACACCTGGCCCGAGCGCAAACTCACCGCGGCACAACTGGCGCAATTTCGTCAGCTGTTTGCCCGCCGGCTGCAAGGAGAGCCGATTGCATACATTCTCGGCTACCGTGACTTTTGGACCCTGAGACTGAATGTGTCGCCAGCGACGTTGATCCCGCGTCCAGAAACCGAACTCTTGGTAGAACAGGCGTTAGCGCTTCTGCCAGCGACCCCTTGTCGGGTGTTAGACTTAGGCACCGGCACGGGAGCGGTGGCATTAGCCATTGCCAGTGAGCGCCCCGATATCACCGTTGTGGGCGTTGATTTGATGCCAGAAGCAGTGATGCTGGCAAGCCGAAACGCGGATGCGCATCAAATTAACAACGTCCACTTTATTCAAAGTGACTGGTTTAAGGCGTTAAGCGACATGCATCGGTTTGATCTGATTGTCAGTAATCCGCCTTACATCGATGAGACGGATCCGCATCTGCAACAAGGGGATGTTCGTTTTGAGCCCATGAGTGCGCTGGTGGCTGAAGACAGTGGGTTGGCAGATATTCGTTATATTGGTCAAT
This sequence comes from Salinivibrio sp. AR647, assembly GCF_001995415.1. Taxonomy (NCBI): domain Bacteria; kingdom Pseudomonadati; phylum Pseudomonadota; class Gammaproteobacteria; order Vibrionales; family Vibrionaceae; genus Salinivibrio; species Salinivibrio sp. AR647. Next base: position 28,793 of record NZ_MUFE01000002.1, read on the forward strand.
CCGCCCCCGATTACTTAGCCGCCTCTGGCTGGTTGATGGTCGAACACGGCTACAACCAGGGAGAAGCGGTGCGTCGTGTATGGAAAGAAGCGGGTTGGCACAATCTCCAAACCCAACAAGATTACGCTGGGCTCGATAGAATCACCTTGGCACAGCGACGTTAATTGAGACTGACAGGAAGCAGGAATCATTATGATCTACATGGCCCTCAAGCACACCCACTTACTGACCGTGGTATTAAGCCTCTCTTTATTCGTGATCCGTTTCGTCTGGGTGATGCGTGATAGCGAGATGATGAACAAAAAATGGGTCAAGGTCACGCCGCACGTGGTCGACACCTTGTTATTGACCACCGGTGTCGCATTGATTTTTGTCACCGGTTTTATACCGTTTACAGAGTCTGGTGCGTGGTTAACCGAAAAGCTGACCTGTGTACTGGCTTACATTGCATTAGGCTTTGTTGCTTTACACTACAGCCGCGGCAAACTGTTCCGGACACTGGCGTTTTTTGGTGCATTAGGGTGGGCCTATGCCGCCGCTAACTTAGCACTGATTAAAGTTCCACACCTCATGGGATAAATATGATGCCATTAACCGATCAACAATTAGATTCGCTAACACTGGCAGAAGGGGCTATCAGCCTCAACCATGCCATTGACGCGTCGATCGACGCTCATCAAGTGAAGGCCTCTCTCGATCGTCTCGCGGATGAAGCGGAGCATCAGCTCGGCGCCGAGCCCGATATGGCGCTGCGTCTTGAGGGATTATGCCGTCTTTTTTATCACCAATGGCAGTTTAAAGGCGATATCGAACAGTACTTTTCTTCCGATAATGTCTTTTTGGATAAAGTCTTAGCGCGTAAAACCGGGATCCCCGCTTCACTGGGGGCAGTGTTTTTATACCTCTGTGAGCGCTTATCTTTACCCGTTCAACCCATCGCTTTTCCCAGTCAATTAGTGTTGAGAATTGATCAACTGGATAACGCTCCTGTGTTCATTAACCCCTTCAATGGCGAACGTGTGAGCCAACGTACTTTACGCGGCTGGTTAAAAGGGAGCCAAGGGCCGCTGGCGGAGCTTGAAGATTCACACTTATTGCCGAGCGACAATCCAACCATTATTGGTCGTTGGCTGACGGTGGCCAAAAGTGCTTTATTACGCGAAGAAAAGTACGCCCTGGCACTGCGTTGTAGTGAGCTTGCGTTGACCTTTAGCCCAGACGATCCTTACGAAATTCGTGATCGTGGCTATATTTTTCAGCAGTTGGATTGCGATCGCGTAGCGGCGACCGACTATGAATATTTTATTGAGCAGTGTCCGGACGATCCGGCCGCTGAGCTGTTAAAAATGCAAGTGAAAGCGCTTAACGAAGAGCAACCGACGTTACATTAATGCGTGTTAACGCATGATAAAGGATACCCCTATGACGCAAAAAACCGTCCATATTGGCGATACACCTGTTGCGAATGATCGCCCGTTCACCTTGTTTGCTGGCATGAATGTGCTGGAGTCACGTGATTTAGCGATGCAAATTTGTGAGCATTACGTCAAAGTGACTGACAAACTTGGCATTCCTTACGTCTTTAAAGCGTCGTTTGATAAGGCGAATCGCTCCTCGGTGCACTCTTATCGTGGCCCAGGGATGGAAGAAGGGTTAAAGATTTTTGAAGAGCTCAAGCGTACCTTTGGCGTCAAAGTGATCACCGATATTCATGAGCAATACCAAGCTGCGCCCGTGGCGGAAGTCGCCGACGTGATTCAGTTACCGGCGTTTTTGGCTCGCCAGACCGATTTGGTCGAAACCATGGCCAAAACTGATGCGGTGATTAACGTGAAAAAGCCTCAATTTATGAGCCCGGGGCAAGTGGGCAACATTGTTGATAAATTTGCTGAGTGCGGCAACGAGAAGGTGATTTTGTGTGAGCGTGGTAGCTGCCATGGTTACGATAACCTGGTCGTCGATATGCTGGGTTTTGATGTGATGAAAAAAGCCTCAAACGGTAGCCCAATTATTTTTGATGTCACCCACGCGCTCCAGTGCCGCGATCCGCAAGGCGCTGCATCCGGCGGCCGTCGTCAGCAAACCGTTGATTTAGCACGTGCAGGTCTAGGCACTAAAATTGCCGGCTTGTTTATCGAAGCGCACCCAGACCCAGATAATGCCCGTTGTGATGGCCCCTCAGCCCTGCCGCTGAATAAACTCGAGCCTTTCCTCGCGCAAATGAAAGCCCTGGATGATGTGATTAAAAACTTTGCAGAGATTGATATTCGCTAATTGGCGAATGACCGAGACCCAGAAAGCTGCCTATTGGCAGCTTTTTTTATTCGCGGCTTGCGGTCACGCCTTCACGGCGAGCGGTCGCCTATTAGTCGATACGTGTAGCACTTACACCTTGTTGCATGTCTTCATTTAGGCGCGTCACTAAATAGTCAATTAGAGTGCGGAGTCGTTTGGGCATCAAGGTACGATTAGCATACACCAAGCTAATGGGGACAGTGGGCATTTGGCAGTCAGTGAATAATTGCATCAAGCTGCCTGATTCAAAGTGGGGACGACACAAAAACGTGGGTAAAACTGCAATGCCTAAACCATCAAGGCAGGCCTGTAACGAGGCAGTAATGGTGTTAACCCGCAGTCGATAGGGCAGATCGATGTTAAAAACGTCTCCTTCTTCGTCATGCAACTCCCAAGACAGCAGCTTGACTGCTTGGTTATACACTTTGACTTGGCGGTGTGGTGGACGAAGATCTGAGGGAGCCGTGACAGTGCCTGTTTCAGCCAAATAAGCCGGACTGGCTGCCACAACTCGAGTCGCATTGGTCAGTAGCCGAGAAACGAGGTTTGAGTCTTTGCGTGTCCCCACTTGCGCGTAGAGATCAATGCCTTCACCAATAATGTCGACTTCACGGTTACTCATCTCAAGGTGCACGCGAATATGCGGATGCAGCTTGATGAATTCGTTGATGTACGGCCCCAATACCTGATGGCCGAGCTCTACGGGCATCACCACATTCAAATCCCCTTGGATCAATTCTTGGTGAGCGGTGATTTCAACTTCCGCCTGCTCCATGATGTCTTTCGCCAACAGGCACGATTGGTAAAAGCGCTCGCCCTCCGCGGTCAGCTTTAAGCTGCGCGTGGAGCGCGTGATCAAACGCACACCTAGATTGCGCTCAAGATCAGAGACTTTTCGACTGACCGTCGATTTTGTCATTCCCAGTGCCTCAGCCGCTTGCGTGAAACTGCCTAATTCCACCACTTTCACCAAGATAGCGAGCGCATTGAAGTCCAACATCCTTCCTCTAATTAAGTTTATTTTTGCAACAGTGTTTTTGATTATAGCGCGATTATTAATTAATACGATTGGTTTACAATTCGAAATACTTTGCTTGGTATTGATTTAACTAACATTAGTGAGACCTCATGACAGCCTCAACCGCTTCGAAACGCATTAAAGCGCCGCTATTGGCGACCTTGATATTCCTCGTGATTGGTGTGCTTGGCGCCGGGTACTGGTGGATGGAGGGGCAGTACCATGTCTCGACCGATAACGCCTACCTAAAAGGGGATATCGTCACCATCAGTCCCAAAGTCGCTGGCTATATCGTTGCCCGATATGTCGACGATAACCAGTTTGTAAAAGCCGGGACCTTACTGGCCGAAATTGACGATCGCGATTATCGCACCGCGGTCTCACAAGCTAAAGCAGCACTCGCCTCGGCAAGCGCTAGTGTCGAGCATCTGCACGCACAACAAACCTTGCAGAACAGTAAGATCCGTCAAGCCGCGAGTCAGATGGCATCCGCGCAAGCCGAGTACGATCGTGCCAAGCAGCAAGTGGCCCGTACCCAGCGTTTAATCGCGCAACATTATTCCTCTGAAGATGAACTGGATGCCCAACTTGCGCAGCAAAAAGTACGACTCGCCCAGTTGGAACAAGCTAAAGCCGCGCATCATGCCGCCAGTGACCAATTAGCTGTATTAGCCAGTGAGCTGAAACAAGCCCAAGCTGCGATTGATGATGCCACCGCTAAGCTGACACAAGCGCAGCTTAACTTGGATGACACCCGCCTTTATGCGCCTGTTGATGGGGTGATTGGTAAACGGAGTTTGCGCGTTGGCATGCTGGTTCAGCCGGGTATGCCGTTAGTCAGCTTGGTGCCTCAAGGGAAGGTGTGGGTTGAAGCGAATTTTAAAGAAACACAGATCGCGCATATCCAGCCGGGGCAATCGGTGGATATTGAAGTGGACGCGTTTCCCGGACAAGCACTACATGGCGTGATCGATAGCTTCTCGCCAGCCACGGGCGCACAGTTTGCGCTGCTGCCCCCTGAAAATGCCACGGGGAACTTTACGAAAATTGTTCAGCGGGTGCCGATTAAAGTCCGGATCCCTGATCAGCCACTTAAAGCCAAGTTATTGCCAGGGTTATCCGTGATTGCAACGGTAGATACACGAGGCTGAAGATGACCGCGACTACGTTAACGGCTGATGCCTACAGCGAGCAGGTGCCGCTCAAAAACTGGATTGCTCTCTTGGGTGGGTTGATTGGGGCCTTTATGGCCATTCTCGACATTCAAATCACCAATGCATCGCTAAAAGATATTCAAGGGGCGCTGTCGGCGACCTTGGACGAAAGCTCGTGGATCTCGACGTCCTATCTGGTGGCAGAGATGATTGCGATCCCGCTCAGTGGTTGGTTGTCGCGGGCGCTGGGCGTACGGCGCTATCTGACATGGACTACTGCGGTGTTTACGCTTTCGTCTTTTTTATGCTCACTGTCTTGGAATATGAGCGCGATGATCGTGTTTCGAGCGATGCAAGGCTTTAGCGGTGGCGCGCTGATCCCATTGGCTTTCTCGCTGGTGGTGCAACTGTTACCCGCCAACAAACAGGCGATTGGTATGGCGATGTTCGGTGTCACGGCGACGTTTGCGCCTGCCATTGGACCGACCTTTGGTGGCTGGCTGACGGAAAATCTGTCGTGGCACTATATTTTCTACATCAATATTCCACCAGCAATGCTGGTGATAGCCATGATCCGCTACGGACTTGAGGATACGCCGTTATCATTGTCATTGCTGAAAAAGGCCGATTGGGTCGGAATTGCCACTATGGCGTTAGGTCTCGGCTGCTTAGAAGTGGTTCTTGAAGAGGGCAATCGTGAAGATTGGTTTGGCTCGTCATTTATTATCACGCTCAGTGCGATTTCCGTGGTGAACATTGTCTACTTTGTGATTAACGAGCTGCAGCACCCCCGTCCACTGGTGAACTTGCGGCTACTGAAAGACAAGCAATTTGCCTTATCCTGCTTTGCCTATTTAATTTTGGGTATGGCCTTACTGGGCTCGATTTACGTGTTGCCGTTGTATCTCACCCAGATCCAACACTACAACGCGATGCAAATTGGCCAAGTACTGATGTGGATGGGGTTGCCTCAGTTGTTCCTCTTTCCGCTCGTGCCTAAGTTAATGCGCGTGTTTCGCCCAACCCACATGGTGACATTTGGCTTTGTAATGTTTGGGCTAAGTTGTTACGTCAACACACACATGACCGTCGATTTTGGTGGTCAGCAGCTGGTTTTATCCATGATCCTGCGTGCCATTGGTAGTCCATTTATTATGGTGCCTTTGTCGATAGTGGCACTGAAGCATATCCAGCGTGATGACACGCCAGATGCCTCCTCACTCACCAATGTGATGCGTAATTTGGGCGGTGCGTTTAGCATTGCCATGATAGCGACCTTGCTAGATAACCAAACACGCTTGCACTTGGCGAACATCAAAGCCACCTTGTCCACAGTGAGCGAGCAAGGTTGGCAGCGTTTGCACCAACAAACAGATTGGTTTATCGCCACAGGCAGTGATGCCACCACCGCGTTGCATCAAGCACAAGCCAGCGTGCTGAATGTGATGCAACGTGACGCCGCCATCATGGCGTACAACGATGCCTTTATGGTGATGACCGGCTTCTTAGCATTGGCAGCCGTGGTGATCCTCTCGCTCGAAGACTAACCCCCGCTCGATAGTCACAACGCAAAATGGGAGCGGTGTACCGCCGCTTCCTTCGCTATCCTTCCTGATAAGTCCAAGTAGCTCGACCGACAAACAGCGTTGTCCGATGTATTCGGCTATTGTCGCTGTCTTTTCGTCTGCCACAGTGTCACTTGTTTGGGTTCGCCTTGCTGGCAAGATCAGCTTTGGTTGCGAAACACTGTCTAGCAGTGAGTACGAGCCGTTAAGGTTTTTAGATGTTTAGACGTCTATTTGTTGACTGGACGGCTAGAGGGCTGTAATCTTGTTGACAGTTTTATAAGAGGTATAACAAAACTGCCATGACAACATCAGCAAACACCACACCGAAGCCTTCTGCGCTTGCACTGCTTCCCCTGATTTTATTTTTAATCCTTTTTATTGGATCGGGCGTGTATTTTACCTTAGAAGGTGTCGACTACGCCTTTTATCAATTGCCTGCACACGTCGCGATTTTACCCGCGGTAATCTTGGCCATTGGTCTAAGCCGTGAGCGCCTGAATACGGCCATTGAGCAGCTCATTCGTGGCATGGGACATGGTGATATTATTGCCATGTGTTTAATCTATTTGCTGGCTGGCGCGTTTTCTTCGGTGGCGGATGCAACCGGGGGCGTGGAAGCCACGGTCAATCTTGGGTTAGCGCTGATCCCCGAAAGCCTTATTCTGCCGGGCTTGTTTGTGATTGCGGCGTTTATCTCCACCGCAATGGGCACCTCGATGGGCACCATTGCCGCGCTTGCGCCTTTTGCATTGAACATGGCCACTGCAACCGGTCAATCGCCCGCTGTCATGGCAGGTGTATTGCTGAGCGGCGCGATGTTTGGCGACAACTTATCGTTTATCTCTGATACCACAATCGCGGCCACGCGCTCACAAGGCTGTAGCATGCGTGACAAGTTTAAAGAGAACGTTGGCATTGCCATTCCTGCTGCCATCGCTGCGATTATTCTGTTTGTATTTAATAATCAAAGTGCGCCAGTTGAAGCGCCTGAGAGCATTAACTACTTGGCGGTTATCCCTTACCTTTCGATCATCGTATTGGCACTGGCGGGACTAAATGTGTTTGTTGTCCTGATTTCAGGTATTTTGCTGGCGATGGGTGTGGGTCTGATGAGCACGCCTGACTTTACCTTGATGACGTTTAGCCAAGAGGTCAAAGACGGCTTTGCCAGCATGCAAGAAATCTTCGTACTCTCGTTAATGATTGGTGGTATTGCTGAATTGATGCGTTGCCAAGGTGGATTAAGCTTTTTGACCAACACAGTCAATAAAGTGATTGTCCGCTTTCAGAAAAACCAAGGTCAGCATCACTCTCGTGCGAGCGAGTTTGGCATCGCCTTGTTAGTGTCTTTCGCTAACTTATGTACGGCCAATAATACCGTGGCCATTGTTGTATCGGGCCAAGTGGCTAAAAATATAGCAACTGAGCATTCCGTACCGGCTAAGCGAAGTGCAAGCTTGTTGGATATCTTTTCATGTGTCGTGCAGGGCATGATTCCTTATGGCGCACAAATTCTGTTACTCGGTGCAAGCTTTGGGCTATCTCCTTTAGTGATTGTCAGCCATTCTTACTACTGTTTCTTTTTAGCCGCTTCTGCCTTAATTGCTGTCAGTAGTCGTCATTGGTGGCAAGCGCGCCGCGCGTAACCGTCACTTGATAAAACCACGGTGCTGGCTTTGCCTGTCTCATTAGATAAGCAAAGGCTGCACCGTTTTTTAATGGCTTAGAGTCTTGGCTCTAGAAATTTTGCCCCGATCACCAAAGTCAGTAATTTTGGATATCGTATAGTGATCATCGCAACAAAAATATGAAATGGCTCAGCGCTATAGCAACAATTCTTTTAGACTAGATAGCGTTTTCTAACCACCGACAATGATGTCGATGGTGGTTTATCCCTCGCTAAAAAGGTCTATGATCATGAAGGAACGTCTTTGTTTAAAGGCAGCGGTTAGTGCTGCGTTAATTGCATCATTGGCAGGGTGTGCCAACTCAGGCTCTGAGACACCAGAGCAAGGTTGGGCGCCAGATACCACTTATAAACTCACCATTCTTCATACCAACGACAATCACGGTCGTTTCTGGCACAACCGCTATGGCGAATACGGCATGGCCGCGCGCAAAACGCTGATCGATGAGCTGCGTACAGAAGCACAAGCAGAAGGCAGTGAAGTGCTACTGCTCTCAGGCGGTGACATCAATACCGGTGTCCCAGAGTCTGATCTACTCCACGCGGAACCGGATTTTAAAGGGATGACGCGCATCGGTTATGACGCCATGGCGATTGGTAACCACGAGTTTGATAACCCATTGAGCGTGCTCGAGCAGCAAATGCAGTGGACCGATTTTCCAATGCTGTCTGCCAACATTTACGATAAAGAAACGGGCGAGCGTAAATTTCAGGCCTACGAGATGTTTGAGCGCAATGGCCTAAAAATTGCGGTTGTCGGTCTGACCACAGAAGATACCGCGAAAATTGGTAACCCTGAGTACATTGGCTCGCTCGACTTCCGTGATCCGAAAGCTGAAGCGAAAAAAGTGATCGCCAAGCTCAAAGAAACCGAAAAGCCGGATATCATTATTGCGGCAACCCATATGGGCCACTATGCCGATGGCAAAAGCGGTGTAAACGCCCCAGGTGATGTGGCGTTGGCGCGCTATATGGATGATGGCGACCTTGACCTTATCATCGGCGGCCATTCACAAGAGCCGGTTTGTATGGAAGGACCGAACACATATAACGAGAGTTTCGAGCCCGGTGATGCGTGTACCCCAGACCAGCAAAACGGCGCGTGGATCATGCAAGCCCATGAATGGGGTAAATATGTCGGTAAAGCCGAGTTTGAATTCCAGAATGGCGATTTAAATCTTGTCAGCTACGATCTTATTCCTGTGAACCTGAAAAAGAAAATCAAGGTTGATGGTGAGAGCCAGCGCGTCTTTATTCAAGATGAAATCGCAAAAGACCAAGCTTTGTATGACTTCTTGAAGCCATACCAAGACAAAGGCCAAGAGAAGCTCAACGTTAAGATTGCTGAGAGTAACGGCAAGCTAGAAGGCGATCGTGATGTGGTGCGCTTCCAGCAAACCAACCTAGGCCGCTTAATTGCTAAGTCGCATATGGAACGCGCTAACGCTGACTTTGCGGTGATGAATTCAGGCGGTGTGCGTGACTCTATTATCGCCGGTGATATCACTTACAAAGACGTGCTTAAAGTGCAGCCATTTGGCAACATGGTCACTTACACCGACATGAGCGGTAAAGAAGTGATGGATTACCTCAATGTGGTTGGCACCAAACCTGCAGACTCTGGCGCGTATGTCCAATTTGCCGGCGTTTCAATGGTGGTTGAAAACGGCAGCGTTCACGATGTGAAAATTGGCGGCGAACCGATTGATATGGAAAAAACCTATCGCTTTACCGTGCCAAGCTTTAATGCGGCCGGCGGTGACGGTTATCCAAAACTGACTAACCACCCAGGTAACGTCAACACAGGTTTTGTCGATGCGGAGGTGCTTAAAGACTACCTTGAAGCAAACAGCCCCATCGACGTCAACGATTATGCGCCACAAGATGAGATTGTTTACAAATAAAACCGGATAAAATGGCGATAAAGATAAAGCGGCACCGATGCAGTGCCGCTTTTTTTATGTAATGATAATGCGGTGTTGGAGTAGTAGAGAAACATTATGACGCCAGCAATAAAATTGGCAGAAAAACAGGGAATTGCCTTCTCGGTTCATCAATATGCGCATGATCCAAATAATCCAAATTTTGGCGATGAAGCGGTTCAAGTGTTGGGGCAGGATCCGGCCCGAGTCTTTAAAACCTTATTGTTTTGTATCAATGGTGACAGTAAACAGCTGGCCGTTGCTATTGTGCCGGTAAAAGGAAGCTTAAACCTTAAAGCGGCCGCAAAAGCGGCGGGCGGGAAAAAAGCAACCATGGCCGACCCTCAGGTGGCACAACGCGCAACCGGATACCTTGTCGGTGGCATTAGTCCGCTCGGACAGAAAAAGCGTCTACCGACGTTTTTAGATGCCTCAGCAAAACAGTTTTCAACCCTGTGCGTTAGCGCGGGCCGTCGCGGTTTAGAAATTGAACTGTCCCCGGACGATCTGATGACGTTAACCGCGGGGCAGTATGCCGCGATTGGCGAGTAAAAAAGAGGATAAACAAGCATGACATTGACCATTTGGGCATCGTTAGCCTTAGTTTGTATGCTGGGAGCGATGTCACCAGGGCCCAGCTTGGTGGTGATGGCAAAACATAGCCTCGCTAACAGCCGCCTACATGGCATTGTCGCCTCATGGGCCCATGCGTTTGGTGTTGGCCTGTATGCGTTAATTACCATGTTAGGGTTAGCGGTTATCTTTAAACAATCGCCTATCTTGTTCACGATTATCGCCTACGCAGGGGCGGCGTATCTCGGTTGGTTAGGGATCAAATCACTCCTGAGCAAAGGCGGCGTCGCGGCAAAGCTAGAGGCGGGCAAAACCGCAAGCCTTAGCGAAGCGGCGCGTGATGGCGCGATGATTTCCATGCTAAACCCTAAACTGGCGCTCTTTTTTATTGCCTTATTCAGTCAATTTGTCGCAGTAGGGTCTGACTTATTCAGTCGCAGTGTGATTGTGCTAACCCCGTTATTGATTGACGGGCTTTGGTATACATTGGTGGCATTTTTGCTCTCAAGCCCCACCATTGTTGACAAAATCCGTCATCGTGGCGCTTGGATTGACAAGCTGTCAGGGGTGGTTTTAATCGCGCTGGCAATACGCGTGGTATTTACGCTGCAGTAAAGCAGTAAAGCAGTAAAGCAGTAAAGCAGTAAAGCAGTAAAGCAGTAAAGCAATAAAGCAAAAAGACTGGCAACTCGCCAGTCTTTTTGTTGTTCAGGCACGGTGACTGAGATGCCGTTCGCGGGTTTCTAACTTTTTCTCTTGGCTCTTTTTGAGCATCACATACAGCGCACCTGAGCCGCCTTGATGCCGCAGAGCAGAATGAAAGCAGAGCACGTCAGAAATTTGTTGCAGCCACTGGCAGACATGGCTTTTCATCATTGCCGGAGGGTTGCTTCGTTCGCCTTTACCGTGAACGATAATCACGGTACGCACGTCCATTCGTTGGCACTGCTTTAGGAAGCGGAGAATTTCATCACGGGCTTTTTCCAACGACATCTTGTGCAGATCAAGCCGAGCATTAATGTCATATTTACCCAAGCGTAACTTGCGAAAGACCCCGTCTTGCACGCCATCCCGCTTATAAGCCATGACGTCGTCGGGTTTAACCATGGTGGCATAATCCAGTGATAGATACTCAGGATCACTGTGAGCTAACCTTTGTGCTGCGTACTGACGGGCAAGTTGCGCTTCAGTCGGCGAGTGTGCTCCGGCTTGGTCCTCAACCGTGTCCTGTTCGATTGGCGCCACGTCAGACATCATTTCTCGGAATAGCTCAAATTCGTTTTTATCACTCATCACTACAGGGCCATCTACGTCGTGGAGTCATTTGAGACAGTATAAACGAAAATAAAAAAAGAAACCTAGCGCCACACTCTGTGACCAACCGTGTAACACTAGGTTAAGCAAGTTTGCTTAAAGATAGGTAGGCAATAAAACAGATTATTGAGGTTTAGATGTCATCACTTTGTAGACAAAATAGCCGCCAAAGAAACTGATCAGGGCAAATGTACAGATGATGACAATCATGGATGACAAGCCCACGGCGTTGCCGAAAAGTAGATCAAGCCAAAAGTCCATAGTCTGTACCCTCGTGTCCGTTAATGTAGGGTCAGAATGCCAATAGGAACTGTGTTGAATACTGATCAAGATCAATAGAAATGTCGAACAATTTATCAACACTTGTTAACCACGATGCGATCACAATTTGCTCGCAACTGATGCGACTTTCACCGTTTAACTGAGAGGGGAGAAAAAATACGTGATTAGGGCTTGAGGTTTCGTGATGCTTGAGTATGATAGTCGACCTCAGCACGGGGATGCACTTGATCGCATAGCTCTGTGCTTGACAAGACGAACATCAGTTCGTAAAACTTGTCATATGTCGGTGAATAGCGCAGTTTGGTAGCGCATCTGGTTTGGGACCAGAGGGTCGGGGGTTCGAATCCCTCTTCACCGACCACTATTCAGGTAGTGGAGAGCGTATTTGGTCGGGGGCCGGGAGCCGGTCCAATCGAATACCTCTTCACCGACCACTATTTTAAAACTGAGTAATCTAAGGTTACTTGGTTGACGTAAAAAGCATTAACGGTGAATAGCGCAGTTTGGTAGCGCATCTGGTTTGGGACCAGAGGGTCGGGGGTTCGAATCCCTCTTCACCGACCACTATTCAGGTAGTGGAGAGCGCATTTGGTCGGGGGCCGGGAGCCCGGTCGCATCGAATCCCTCTTCACCGACCACTATCCAGGTAGTGGAGAGCGTATTTGGTCGGGGGCCGCCCCATCAAATCCCTCTTCACCGACCAACGTAAAACCCCAGCCTTTTGGCTGGGGTTTTTTCGTTTTCTCGGTCCAGCACTTAAGGCTTAGGGTAGTGCTGGAATGCTTGGGTATTGCCTGCCTTATCAAACGCCATGACCGTATAAGGCTGTTGACGATCGCCGTATTCCATACCTGGTGAGCCAATCGGCATGCCTGCAACGGCCAGTCCTTCTAACCCCGTATTGGTGGCCAGGAGCTTTTTCACCTCTTGGGCAGGAACGTGTCCCTCAATCACATAGCCATTAATACGTGCGGTATGACATGACTGCATATCAGCTGGGACGCCCATGTCTTGCTTGACTGACGCCATGTTGTCATGCGGTTTTACCTCTAGCTCAAAGCCGGCTTGCTCCATATGCTCAACCCAATCGTCGCAGCAGCCACAGCTGGGGGATTTATACACCACACCGCTCGCGGCCATCGCCGAGGCACTCATTAGGCCCACTGTTGCTACAAGTAGTTGTAAACGCTTCATTATCGCTCCTTGTTACTTATCGTCTGATTTTATTTTGAAAAAACGTAATCGGTTTGCATTGGTCACCACCGTGATCGAAGAGAGCGCCATTGCGCCACCCGCGATCACCGGACTGAGCAACATGCCGGTAAAGGGGTAAAGGATGCCGGCAGCGATCGGGATCCCCAAGGTGTTGTAGATAAAGGCACCAAAGAGATTTTGTTTCATGTTGCGTACCGCGGCTTGAGATAGCCCAATGGCGTCTGCCAAGGCGCCAAGGTGTTGGTGCATCAGCGTAATTTGCGCGCTTTCTATCGCAATATCGCTGCCGCTGCCCATCGCCACACCGACATCGGCTTGCGCAAGTGCCGGCGCATCATTGATACCATCACCGACCATGGCAACGCATTTACCTTGCTGTTGGAGAGACTGGATTTGTTCCGATTTTCCATCAGGCAGCACACCGGCAATAACGTGATCAATGCCCAGCTGACGGCCAATGGCATTGGCGGTATCTGGGTGGTCGCCAGAGAGCATGATCACCTCAAGCCCCTGTTGTTGCAGGCGAGCGATAGCGTCTATGGCATCATCACGAATCGGATCACTGACACCAATAAGCGCTTGTACGCTGTCCGCATTGGCAAGGTAAATCGCGGTTTCGCCACGCTGAGTCATGGCGTCGATATCGGTTTGGCGGGCGTCAGTATCTATCCCTTGTGCCTGCATCCACGCTTGGTTGCCGATGTAGTAACGTTCACCCTCGATCTTGGCCTGGATCCCTTTGCCAGATTCACTGTTAAAGTCATTTGATGTCGGCAACGCAAGTGTCTGCTGCTTGGCATAGCCAACAATCGCTTGGGCCAATGGGTGCTCGGAGTGTTGCTCCAGTGAGGCAGCAATTGCCATGAGACGCTCTTGGTCGCCGTGAATAGCATTCACATGCGTGACTTCGGGCTGGCCGCGGGTCAGTGTGCCCGTTTTATCAAACACCAAGGTGTGCAGTTTTGCCGCGGTTTGCAGCGCATCAGCATCACGGATTAAGACCCCGACTTCGGCGGCGCGACCCACCGCAGCGGTAACGGATAGAGGGGTCGCCAAGCCAAGCGCGCAGGGGCAGGCGATGATCAACACCGTGGTCGCGGTGACCAGCATGTAGCTAACCGACGGCTCTGGACCGACAAAATACCAGATAGCCGCGGTAACAATGGCAATGGCGACCACGATAGGCACAAATACCGCTGAAATACGATCGGCAAGCTTCGCCAGTTCAGGCTTACTACTTTGCGCTTCGCGCACTAAATCAATAATACGTGCCAACATGGTATCGCTGCCCACACCAGTGGCTTTAAAGGTTAAGCCACCTTTTTGGTTCACGGTCCCGGCATGAAGCGTGTCCCCCGCTGTTTTATGAACAGGTACAGGCTCACCGGTCAGCATGGATTCGTCGATATAGCTGCTGCCATCAACCACTTCACCATCAACCGGTACCTTAGCGCCAGGTTTAACCCGCAGTGTCATTCCCTGTTTTACTTCATCAAGCGGACGCTCTGTTTCTTGTCCGTTTTCAATGACTAAGGCTGTAGGTGGCTGTAAATCAAGTAATTGGTCGAGTGCTTTAGACGTATTGGCACGGGCGCGCGCTTCAATCGCATGGCCTAAGCTAATCAAACCAATGATCATGGCTGAGGCTTCAAAATACACATGACGGGCTTGCTCTGGGAATAATGCAGGTGCGATGACCACCGCAGTGGAATACAGCCACGCGGCACCGGTACCGAGCGCCACCAACGTATCCATGGTGGCACGTTTGTGCATCAGCGCTTGCCAGGCATTGGCAAAGAAGTGACGGCCACCGGTTGCAAGAAGCAAGAGGGTTACCACCGCAATGGCGCCCCACGCCCACTGATCTTGGCTCGATTGAATGGTCATACTGCCACCGAACACGCCCCAAGCCATCAGTGGCGCCCCCAAGCCTAAGCCCGCGAACGTACTGCGTTTAAAGTTTTTTAGCTCGTTGGCTTGCTGGGTTTGCTGGCGCTCACGCCGATCATTATCGTCTTCGACTTTTTCCGCGCCATAGCCAGCGTTTGCTACTGCCGCAACAATGGCGTCTGACGATGCACTGCCTTTAACAATCGCGCTACGCTCGGCTAGGTTAACGCTCACGTTCGCCACGCCATCCACACCGCTAATCGCGTTTTCTACGCTTTGCACGCAGCTTGCGCAGGTCATACCGGATAATACGTATTGCTGACGGCTGGCCTTGCTTGAATCTGCAGGATTATCGACCGAGGATGACTTGGCTTCTGAGGCTTCTGAGGCTTCTGAGGCTTCTGAGGTTTCTGGATTCGCGTTACGTGCGTCTGTCTGCGCTGGTGATTCGTTGTCAGTGCTCACGTTTGCGTCATTATCAGATGCGCGCGCCGCTTGATAACCCAGCTGGTGGATAATCTCAATCAGTGCATCAGCACTCAAGCTCGTGTGCACCTCGGCATGGGTTTTACTGACGGCGTGTGTAAACACGGTGGGCTGCTCGTCCAATGCTGCTTCTACTTTTGCGACACAGCGGCCACAGTTTAAGCCACTTAACGTGAAATGATGGCGGTAGCCGACATGATAGCCAAGCGATTCAATTGCTGAGACGGCTTGGCGAAGAGAATATTGTTCGCTTTCGCCCCAGGTCTCAAGCGAGAGTGATTGGGTGTCAACGTCCTCAATGCGAACGCCGTCGATATCCTCGAGCGCTTTCGTCACTTTTTTCACACAGCCTTGGCAGCTTAGGCCACTTAACGGCAGTGTGTAATAGGTGATCTTGGTGTCGGTCGTCGTCATTGCTTCTCCTTGATAGCCTCTCATCGTGAGATGTTGGCGGTTGTCGCAATTTCAGTTAAGCTAAACTGTAAACCTTATAGTTACTGGAAGGTCAAGCGACGAATATGAAAATTCAACAAGTGGCCGAAAAAACCGGCTTAACCAGCAAAACCATCCGCTTTTATGAACAAAAAGGACTGATCACCCCGCCGCATCGTGCCGATAATGGTTACCGGGATTACGGCGAACAGCATGTCAGTGAGCTACAAATGATTCGCCGTGCACGGCTGGTGGGTTTTACATTAGATGAGAGTGGCGATTTATTGGCTTTATCGCGCGATCCGTCTTTGCGTAGTGCCGATGTCAAAGCGCGAGCAGAGAGTAAACTGGTTGAAATTGATGAAAAAATCGCAGAGTTGGCGGCGATGAAAACCACACTGCATGCCTTGACTCAGGCTTGTCCGGGCGATGGTGACGCGCAGTGTCCGATTATCGAAGCACTGCGCGGTGACAGTGAGCTAGGCGATTTAAAAGCCGATGCCACAAGTTGTTGCGCATCGGGGATCCAATCGCCAGCAGTCAATTAAACGATCAGTAAAGCAGTGAATAGAGCTGGCGGCGATAGCGTGAGGCGATCTCGTTGCCTTGGCCGAGTGCTGCCAAAATATCCATAAAGGTTTTCTTGGCTTCACCGTCGGCGTAATTAAGATCGCGACGCAAAATACCCATCAAGAGTTCAAGCGCATCTTCACTGCGGTTAATGTGATTAAACTGCAAAGCCAGCTCGTACGCGACACCTGCATCCCCTGGATTTTCTTCAAGCGCCGCTTGCAGGCGTCGAATTTCGGGGCCATCTGCGGCTTGATGGTGCAATTCAATTTTTGCGATCAATGACTTATAAGTCGCGTCTTGATCTTGCAGCAAAATGGTCTCAAGAATGGCTTGTGCGGCATCAAACTGGTGGGTTTCTACCAAGCATTCTGCAAGGGCAAGCTTGTATTCCGCTTTATCGCCAAGGCTGGACTCCAGCGGCTTAATGATCACAAGCGCATCGGTATAATTGCCCTCTGCCATTAACTGGCGCGCCTGATCAAAGGCTTGGCTCTCTTGACTAGGTAGGTGCTTATCAAGCATTTCGCGCACTGTGTCGTAGTTTTGTGGGCCAGCTAAACCGTCCACTGGCTGACCATCTTTGAACAATGCCAGCGTTGGAAGCGCACGGACACCGAATTGAGCGGCAATCATTTGTTGCGCTTCACAATCAATGGTTGCAAGGGTAAAGGTGCCATGACTGTCGTGAGCAATTTGTTCGACGGTGGGTTTTAGCTCCACGCTTTCGGGCATCATATTGGCCCAAAAGTAAATCAGCACAGGCGTGCGTGACGATGATTCGAGAATTTGCTGAAAATTATGCTCGGTTAATTCGACGATATAGTTTGCGTTCATCATGGATCCTGACGATATGGATTTTCACTAAGGGTGGGGGCAAACGCGCAGAAATTCAAGCAACTGGCCCTGTAATTGCGTGTTTAAGCTCGATGGAATGTGCAAAGCCGACAAGGGGGCGAGAAACGAAAAAGCCACCTTTTGGTGGCCTATTTCGTCGGTCTGCAAACAAGCGACGTTTTAACAATAACACGTGCGGGTTAGAACAAGAGCACCACGCACAATGCGACGCTCAAGCAGAGCCAGTTTAACTGATGTAAGGTCATCCGCCGGCTCCTGTTGTTGTGTTTGTCTTTATAATACTACCTGTTAACAAGAAGGCCCCGTTGCCCAGAGCCTTTGTCGTCATTACAAATTAGATTAGCCCACCTCTATGACAAAAGTATGACAAATGAGGCAGTCAGCACATTTTTTACCGCGACGGCTTATTGTTGCATTAACTGCCTTTGAGCAAGACCCGATCCAGCCAACCGCTAGGGAGCAGTCGCTTGAGAATCGCCATCCATACGGTGGGTTGAGTGACGCGATAACGCACCTTGGGGCGAGGCGAGAACAAGGCATGCGTCAGTGGCGCAACCAGTGCGTCGGCGGGTAGGGTATATTTGTTGCCACCTTCGTCCGCCGCGAGACGGTCAAATTGGGCTTGGTAGGCATGATGATGACGACTCTTATTGGGGTCGACCCAATGTTTAAAAGCGCTGAGCGCATTGGCACGAAACGCTGTTTCAATCGGGCCAGGCTCAATCAAGCTCACCTTAATCGGCGTATCGCTCAGCTCTAAACGCAGGGTATCGGTCCAGCCTTCAAGCGCAAATTTACTCGCATTGTAGGCTCCACGGTATTTGAGCGCGACAATGCCAAGCACCGAGCTGTTTTGCACAATCCGTCCCCCGCTATGACTGAGCAGCATCGGTAATAAGGCTTGGGTTAAATGGTGCCAGCCAAACACATTGGTCTCAAACTGAGCGCGCAGCGCGTCGGTGGGCAAATCTTCCAGCGCGCCAGGTTGGCCGTAAGCGCCATTATTAAAGAGGCCAAACAAGACCCCACCGGTCATTTCATCAATCGTGGCCACCGCGCGATCAATGCTGTTGCTGTCCGAGACATCTAACTGAATGCAGGTTAATCCTTGTTGCTGCAACCGTGTGACATCCTCCGCTTGTCGGCAGCTTGCGATCACCGTGTGGCCCTGAGCATGCAAGGCGTTGGCACAGGCAAAACCGATCCCTGTTGAACAACCGGTGATAAGGATCGCGTTTTTTAAAGGGGGGGTGGCTGTCATCGTTATCCCTATTGGTTGATTATTGTTGATTAACTGTCAGGCTGTGACAGATACGGTACCAGTTGCTCTGCCATAAACTCGGCAATCCACGTTTGGGCGGCCGGCATCGGATGAATGCCATCATCACGCATCCATTCAGGCTTTTGGATCACAGACTCCATAAAAAAGGGCAGTAAGGGGGTTTGTGTTTGCTCTGCCAGTGTAGGATAAATATCAGCAAACCCTTGCGCATAGCGCTGGCCGTAATTGGGCGGAATCTGGATTTGTACTAACAGCGGCTTGGCATCGCCCGTATGTGCCTGAGTGATCAATTGCTTAAGGTTGTCTCGTATACGGTTGAACGGCCAACCCCGCAGGCCATCATTGCCGCCGAGCTCGATCAGCACCCACTCAGGTTGGTGGCGCTCAAGCAGTTGCGGCAAACGTTGTAGGCCATTGGCGGTGGTGTCGCCGGAAATGCTCGCGTTAATCACCTCAACCTCGACATTATGGTCGTTGAGTGCGCGCGGCAGCTTGGCAGGCCAGGCTTGTTCAGCCGCCATTTGGTAGCCAGCGCTTAGGCTATCACCGAGGACGAGGAGCGTTTGTGCACTCGCACTGCTCACCCACAAAAAACACAACAAAGTAAGGATGCGTAACATGGCCTCTCCTGTTATTCGAGCCGAAAAAATTGCAAAACATGTCGTGACACGCGAACAGCCGCTTACCATTTTGCAGGATGTCTCGCTACAAATCGAGGCGGGTGAGTCGATTGCATTAATGGGCGTGTCGGGCGCGGGAAAATCGACCCTTATGACCTTGCTTGCCGGGTTAGATACGCCCAGTGAAGGCGAAGTCGATCTGCTCGGGCACAAGCTTTCCACCTTGGACGAAGATGCCCGTGCCGCCCTGCGCGCGGAATCGGTAGGGTTTGTGTTCCAAAGCTTTCTTTTAGTGCCATCACTGAATGCATTAGAAAATGTGATGCTACCACTGACCATTCGTGGCGAAAACGAAGACGACACCCGCGCCAAGCAACTGCTGGCCTCGGTAGGATTGCAAGGACGGGAAACACACTTACCTTCACAGCTCTCTGGCGGCGAACAACAGCGTGTTGCCCTCGCGCGTGCCTTTATTATCCGCCCGCACGTGTTATTTGCCGATGAGCCAACCGGTAACCTCGACCAAAAAACCGCCGCAACCATTATTGATTTACTGTTTGAGCTGAATGAAAAGCATGGCACCACCTTGGTGTTGGTCACTCACGATCCGGCGCTGGCCAAACGCTGTCAGCGTACCTTGATGATGGACAGCGGCAAACTACAGGAGCACGTCAATGGCGAGTAATAATGGACTGCTTAACCGCTGGGCGTGGCGAGAGCTTTTGCATGGACAGATATGGCCGGTGGCGGTGGCGCTGGCGCTGATTATCACCTGCGTGTTCGCGCTTTCCGCATTGGCCGATCGGATTGAAAACGTCCTCACCCAACAAGGGCGCAACCTGATTGCTGCTGATACCGTGCTAAGCACGCGCCAGCCTATAAACACCGAGCAAATTGAGACCTTTAAACAAGCGGGCACCACGGTATCAGCACAAACCCGCTTTGGCACCATGGCGTTCAGCGAACAAAACATGCAGCTGGTGAGCGTGAAAGCGGTGGATAGCCTCTATCCGTTGCGTGGCGACTTGGTGTTGGAGCAAAACGGCCAAGCCCTAACGGGTGATCGACGCATTCAGCCCGGTGAGCTATGGCTGTCTGAGCGGGTGTTTAGTTTGCTCGATGTTAAGCCCGGCGATAAGGTCTCGATTGGCAATCTTGATCTCAACGTCAGTGGCACCTTGGCCGCCGAGCCAGAGCTGTCGTTTAACCCTTTTAGCCAAATGCCTGCGGTGATGATGCACCGTGATGATGTGCCTGCCGCCGGCGTGGTACGCGAAGGGAGCCGGGTACGTTATCGCTACTTCTTAACCGGTGATGAGCCAAGTTTAAGTGCCGCAAGGGACAGCTATACGCTGCAAGACGGCGAGCGCTGGGTGGATGAAAACACCTCTGATCGTACTGGCGATATGCTCGACCGCAGCCGCCAGTATTTATCTCTTACCGTCGTTTTAGTGATTGTGATGGCCGCGGCCACCTTAACGCTCACGTGTCAGCACTATGCCAAAAGTCGCGCCGATTTGGTGGCGATGCTAAAAAGTCTGGGCGCCAGTCAGCAGTGGGTGCGGCGCTGGTTAGCGCGTCAGCTGACCTTATTGTTTGTGTTAGCGACCGTGGTGGGCTTAGGCGCCGGCTACCTATTGGAAGTGCTCCTGCGTTTACCACTAACTGATGTATTGCCCTCACCGCTGCCCAGTTACGGCTGGGTGCCATGGGTGCTCGCGCCAGGGGTTGCCTTGCTGGTGGCGTTACCTGCACTGGGCGTGCCATTGCTGAAATTACTGGATGCGCCCGCGTTGGCAGCCGTGCAATCGCAGGCTGGCAGCGGGCGGCATCGTCGTGGTACCGCCGCTATCCTGATAGCGATTCCGGTTGGCGCGCTTGCGCTGTGGGCGTTTGATAACACCTTATTATGGAGTGTGTTAGCGGCGATGGCAGCGATGATCGTGCTGCTCGCATTGGCTGGTTTAGGCCTGCTCAAGCTGGTGAAATCGCGCGTACGCGCGCCGTCGGTAAAATTGGCCCTCAGCCGGATCACCCGCAACAAGCTCGCTAGCAGTGTTCAGCTTGGCGCGCTAGCCATTTCCTTTATGCTGTTGGCGATCATCTGGCTGCTGCGTACCGATTTGCTCGCCGATTGGGGACGGATGCTACCACCCGATGCGCCCAATGTGTTTGCCATGAATATTGCACCAAGTGCGCAACAAGACTACGTGGGAGAGCTCGATCAAGCCAGCTTGATGCGATCCGATGCGTATCCGATCGTGCGCGGCCGGTTAGTGGGCAAAAATGGCGAGCGCTACCAGGTTTCCACCGATGAAGCCGAGCGCGATGAAGCCGATGAAGCGCTGCGCCGAGAGCTTAACTTTACCTGGCGTGAAACCTTGCCTTCGCATAATGAGGTGCTTGCGGGCGACTGGCCAACCGAAAATGGCGTCTCGGTGGAAGCGGATATTGCCGCGCGTTTAGGGATTGAGATTGGCGACAGCCTCACCTTTAGCGTCACCGGCCAAGACTTTACCGCCACGGTCAACTCGATTCGTGAAGTCGAATGGCGCAACATGCGGCCTAACTTCTATTTTATTTTCGATCGTGACACTCTCGCCGACAAACCGGCCAACTGGTTGGTGAGCTTCCGGCTTGATGAATCACAAACGTCATTGCTCAATCGGTTGGCGCGGGAATACCCAACCGTCACGCTGCTCGATTTACGCACCATGAGCAGTCGTATTCAATCGATTTTGCGTCAAATTGGCTTGTCGCTCTCGGTGTTGGCAGGGCTGGCGGTGATCAGCGGCTTGCTACTGCTGCTGACCTTGCTGCGTATCAGCCTGAGCGAACGCCAGCAGGAAATTAACCTCTACCGTACCTTGGGGGCCAGCCGCACCCGTATTCAACGCACTCTGTGGAGTGAGTATGGGGTGATGGCCTTGGTGTCGGGGTTAATGGCGGTGCTTGGCGCTGAAGCGGCGATGGCAGGGCTGCTCAAATGGGGCTTTGAAATGGAAGTGCGTTTGCATCCCGAGCTTTGGGCGGTGCTACCGGTGTTAGCAGTGGGGTTGGTGTTTGTCACCGTCGCCTCAATGCTGGGTAAACTGATTGACCCGCAACGGCGTTAACGCGGTGCGGGTTTAAAGCATCCTCGTTTTACACATAACAAAGCGGGTATCAAGAAAATTGATACCCGCTTTTTTGTATCAAACGTCCAGCAAAATCTGGCCAGTAACACACTTGTGCGAAAGGCAAAAGCCGCTATTTAAATAAAGACTGCATCGCCTCTTCCACCTTGGGGTGCTGGAACTCAAAGCCTGAGTCCTCTAACGCATGCGGCAAGGCGCGCTGGCTATCGAGCAACAAGTGCGAGGCTTCGCCCATCATGGTTTTGATCGCGAGTGTGGGAACAAAGAACACATGCGGGCGTTTTAAGGCACTGGCGAGCGCCTGGCTAAACCGTTTATTGGTCGCCGGCTCCGGGGCGGTGCAGTTAAACGGCCCTTTGAGCTCAGGGGTGTTGAGCAGGTGGATAATGGCACCGACCATGTCATCAATATGAATCCACGGCATATATTGCTGCCCTTTGCCGATCGGGCCTCCGAGCCCAAGCTTGTAAGGCAGCATCATCCGTTTCAACGCGCCCCCCTCGGCGCTTAACACCACGCCGGTGCGCAGCAAACACACCCGGGTGTTGGTTGAGGCGCCTTTCAGTGCAATTTTCTCCCACTGATGACACACGTGCTGGGCAAAGTCATCGGCATGAACCATCAAGGTTTCATCAAAGGCGCGATCTTGCTGATCGCCGTAATACCCCACCGCCGAGCCACTAATAAAGGTGTGAGGTGGGGTGCTGCTGGCATGGATTTTTTCAACCAGCTTTTCGGTTAGCCCCCAGCGGCTGGTACAAATAATCCCTTTTTGTTGCTCACTCCAACGTTTATCGGCGATAGGTTCACCGGCCAAATTAATCACGGCATCAAAATCATTCAGATGCGACAAATCATCGAGCCGCTCTAGCGGTGTCACACTATTGGCAAAACATTGCGTCACTTTTTGCACCGACCGAGACAGCACGGTGACTTGATGCTCAGAGAGTAATCGCGGAATCAGCGCCTGACCTATCAGGCCAGTGCCGCCGGTAATAAGAATCTTCATGCCTGATGTCCTAAACGTGTTGTTGTAATCCCTAACCGTAACGCTAAGAGGGTTTTAGACTTAGCGCAAGTGATTGCTTTGCATCCTGATACGTACCGCAACCAAAATCGGTTGGATCGCGCAGTTTTTTGCTCTGCTTCTCGCACCTTGGTTTGGGAGTGTTAACATAAATAGGCACATAAACACCGTGTTTACTGTTAATACGCAAGGAGTCATGTCGCCTACATGCAAGCGTTATTCAAATCATTGCTGGGAAGCTTTCGTGATCTATTACCCATTATCTTGGTGATTGGCTTTTTTCAGGTCATTGTGCTGCAACAACCGCTGCCCAACTGGATCTCAATTACCTTTGGCTTGGTGCTGGTGGTGGTGGGGCTGACCTTATTTGTATACGGCTTAGACATGGGGCTATTTCCAATTGGCGAATCGATGGCACATTCGCTGGCCCACAAAGGCAGTTTAGGATGGTTAATTGCGTTTGCCTTCCTACTTGGCTTTGGCACCACCATTGCCGAACCCGCACTCACCGCGGTAGCGGCAGAGGCGGCAGATGTCGCCGCTAACGGTGGGATGATACACACCAGCGAAGCGGCCAAAGACAACTATGCCAATGGCCTTAGGATCACGGTGGCGCTCTCGGTTGGGTTTGCGATTGTGCTCGGCGTGGTGCGAATCATGAAAGGCTGGCCGATCCACCGTTTAATCATTGGCGGCTACTTGCTGGTGGTGGCGATGACCATGGTCGCCCCGCCGAGCATTATCGGCATTGCCTATGACTCGGGTGGGGTAACCACCTCCACGATTACAGTACCATTGGTGACCGCGCTCGGCGTGGGGTTGGCAACCGTGATTAAAGGGCGTAACCCTATGGTGGATGGCTTTGGCTTGATTGCGTTCGCCTCGCTATCACCGATGATCTTTGTGATGGCCTACGGCATGGTGGTGGCGTGATGGACGGTCTGCGCCTGTTTATCGACACCTTTTTCTCCACCGTGCGCGATGTGATCCCCATTATTGCGATCCTTGTTGGTTTTCAGCTATTTGTACTACGCAAAGCGCTCAATAACCCCAAACGGATCTTGTTTGGTTTTTTCTATGTCATCTTGGGCTTGAGCCTGTTTTTAATGGGGCTGGAGTTGGCGCTATTCCCGCTGGGATCGTCGATGGCCGAGCAGTTGACCGCTCCCGATTTTGTCGGCGCGGCACTCAAAGCAGGCGGCGAGATCGATTGGCAAGCCTACTATTGGGTGTATCTGTTTGCCGCAGCGATAGGTTTTAGCACCACGGTGGCCGAGCCCTCATTAATTGCGGTGGCAATCAAAGCCGCCAAAGTCTCGGGCGGGGCAATTCGGGTAAATGGGTTGCGCGCCTCGGTGGCGCTTGGCGTGTCGATGGGGATTGCCTTGGGGTGCTATCGCATTGTGGTGGGCGATCCGCTCCATTATTACATCATCACCGGTTATGTGGTGGTGGTGATCCAAACCTATTTTGCCCCGCCGTTTATCGTGCCTTTGGCCTATGATTCTGGCGGGGTGACCACCTCAACCGTCACCGTACCCTTGGTGACGGCGCTCGGGTTGGGGCTAGCCTCTACCGTACCGGGAAGAAACCCGATGCTCGACGGGTTTGGCTTAATTGCGTTTGCCAGTTTGTTTCCGATGATCACCGTGATGGGCTATGCCCAAATCACAGCCTATTTACAAAAAAAGCACGCACAGCGTTCATCGTAAGGAGAGCCTATGCGGTTCAAATTAATTATGGCGTTTATTGAAGATGCCAAAACCGATGCGGTGCTCGATGCCGCAAGAAAAGCCGGCGCCACCGGCGCGACCATTATTAACAACGCACGTGGCGAAGGCTTGGTTCAGAAAAAAACCTTTTTAGGCCTCACGCTGGATGTACAGCGAGACGTGGCTATCTTCCTGGTGGAAGAGCACCTGGCGCGCGCCATACTCGAAACCATTAATGACGTGGGCGAGTTCGATGCCACGCCTGGCAGTGGCATCGCGGTGCAAATTGATGTGGAAGATGCCGTGGGCGTGGCCCACCAAATGCAAGAATTAACCGAAGTGGTGAAGGACGAGTTATGAAACAACATAAAACGGTCAGAGATGTGATGCATGCCAATGCCGTGTGTATTGATGGGCTCACCACGGTCGAAGAAGCGATCCGCATTGCACGCCAAGAAGATGTCAAAGCACTGATTATTAATAAACGCGATGATAGCGACGAGTTCGGCTTGGTGTTAATGAACGACATTGCCAAAAAAGTGCTCGCCAAAAACCGCGCGCCATCACGGGTGAATGTTTATGAAATTATGACCAAACCCGCGCTTAGCGTCTCCCCCGATATGAATGTGAAATACTGCGCCCGTTTATTCGAACGCTTCGGCATCAGTCGCGCCCCCGTAATCGAAAACGGCCAAGTCCTCGGCATGGTCAGTTATAACCTGATCGTGATCTACGGCATGCTTGCGGAAGAAGTGTAGAGCTAGAATCGGAAGGATTAGGGGGGTAAAAAGGAACCACCTTTACTCGAAATAAGGTATCCACATTCGCTCGCTTTATTAAAAATCAAAAGGTTAGATAAAAATATAACACTTAGCGTAAAGTAACGTATGGCCCCCTTTTTTGAATTACTATTCATTTTTTATTTGGAATAAGAATCATGTTGAAACAGGTTTTTAACAGAGAGCAGTTGTCTAAAGTGGTTGCACCCACGGATGTGAGCAGATGGGACTTGCTATCAATGTTTGGTAATGTAGATGCTGCGTTAGACCAGACAATATATCACTGGGAAAAAAATGGGTTTGACTTATTACCCCTCGATAACAAGATTATAAAGGGTAAAGTAGTATATACACCAAGTCGATTTGAAGATTTCTTCGCAATAAAGTTAGTTGATAGATTCTTAAGGAAAATATATAAAGTAAGGCAGTCTGATCGAAATTTAATTGTCAAGCGTGTTATTACTTTTCTAAAAGACTCAGGTGATTATTATGTTATCAGAGTAGATATAAAAAAATGTTATGAGAGTATATCATTTGATGATGTTCTTTATAAGATTAAGGATGATCTTATTTTATCACCAGAGTGTGTTAAAATTTTAAGTGATATTAATCATCAATTGAAGTCTATTTTTTGTTTCTCAGGTTTGCCAAGAGGATTATCAATAAGCCCAACTCTTGCAGAGTTATATCTCGAAGAGTTTGATAAAAAAATGGCAGAGAATCGTGATGTAATTTTTAGCTCAAGATATGTTGATGACATCATATTGATTACGACAGATAGTAAGAAAGAAAGTGTGAAGGAGTGTTTGAAAAGCACTCTATCAGACCTGGGTCTTGAGTTGAACAATAATTGTAACAAGAGGTTTCTAGGCTCATCTTCAAATGCTGAGTTTGATTATTTGGGTTATTCTATTAAAGTAACGCCTAAGAGAAGAAATGCCAACCAAGTTAGCGTAAAGATATCAGAGTCAAAATTAAATAAAATAAAGTCTAGAATTGCTATGTCTTTGTACGAGAATAGCAAAAAAAAGGATATTGGGTTGTTGAAAAGAAGAATTGAATTTCTAAGTCTATTGAAGACTGTAAAGAAAGGTAAGAATGGCGACTTACTAGCCGGGATTGCACATAACTATCAATATTCTACAGATGGCTTTGAATGTTTGAAGTCTATAGATGGGTTTCTTATAAATCAACTTGAAAACCCAAGGTTTGGGCTTGCCGCGAAAGAAATTAGGAAAATAAAAAAAATATCATTTTATGGAAATGCAGTTAAGCGCAATGTTGGTAATTTCAGTAGAAAAAAGACAACTAAAATAATGCGGGTTTGGAAGAATGGCTAAAGTGATTAAAGTTAACACTAATGATAAGTATAGAGCATTGCTGACTGATGTTCTTCCGTATGAGCTACCATTATGGTATTCAAATTTTATAATGTATGAAAGGTTTAGTGATAGCCGTCATTGCAACGCATACAGCACTGTTTCCGGGCTAGATTTTGGTAAAAAATCTGGCTGCTATATTCCCTTAAACTACTCGGTCAGTCGAGGAGGGAATAAAAGTCCTCGTTTGATTTCCATAATGCATCCAGCAGCGCAATTAAAAGTATGCGATTTTTATGAGGAGTATGGAGAACTGATAGAATACTACTGTAACAAATCGAAATACTCATTAAGGCATCCATATAGGAAAACGACTAAATTTTATGGAAAAAGACAGAAAGGCTCTAAGTTTCGTGATGGTGTAGAGTCTGATAGTGAGGAGCGTATTGTTTCAAGCTCATATTTTAAGTATAAAACCTATCCTTTCTTGTATAGGTTTTTTGAGTCCTATGAATACCATCGATTAGAGAAAAAGTTTCATAGTATGGTGCAAGTTGACGTGTCTAAGTGTTTTCCTAGCATATACACACATTCAATTGGTTGGGCTGTGAAAAACAAGCGGCTAGCAAAAGCTAAACCTGATGGTAGCTTTGATGGTGACTTTGACAATTTAATGCAGTTAACTAACTATAGAGAGACAAATGGTATACTTATTGGGCCAGAGGTTAGTAGGATATTTTCTGAGGTTATTTTACAGAAGATAGACCTTAACTTGGTGGAAAGGATGCGTGAGAATGGCTATGTTATATCTAAAGATTATGACTTTAGGCGGTATGTTGATGACTACTTTATTTTTTACCGTTCGGATGATGTAAAAAAAAGCATTGTTAGAAACTTAGAAATTTGTTTGCTTGACTACAAGATGTACCTGAATGAAGCGAAAACTACAATATCATTTAGGCCTTTTTCTACTAATATATCGCTATCCAAGTTTTCACTTAGAAATGCTGTAAATGATTTTTACCGATCACGGTATATAGAAAATGGTGATGATCCAATCATAAAATTGAATAGACCTGACTCAAAAGCTAATAGAGCTATATCTGAAATAAAGATGGCGTTGGCTAATCACAAAGTCGAGTACAGTTCTATATCTAACTATTTGTTTAGTTCTTTTGCTAGTCGATTTTATACCTATTTAGAAAAAATATCCGAGTTGGATAGCTTGCAGTCTCACCATATTAACTGGGTTCTTGTTGATCTGGATGTGTTATTTTTTATACATGCAATGGATATTAGGATTAGGCCTACAGATAGATTAGCACGATTGGTTTATGATTTGGTCGACAGAACTAACCTATGGCCGAAGAGTTACCTTGACCTGATCTTTAAGAAGATATTTGATAATGTTAGGCAGGCTATAAATATATATATTGATCATGCTAATGATATTGTAGGGCTTGAAACTCTGAATTTATTAATGATTTTAACAATGCTCCCTGATGAGTATCAGCTCCCTCCGGATAAGTTAGACTCCTACATTAGTTCCCTAACTAATCATTCAGAAACTAATGATTTTTACTTTCGTTGGGTTACCTTTATGCTTTATATTAAAGATAACGATCAATACAAAGCTATACACGATAGGCTTGTTTTATTGGCGGGAGAGTATTTTTTAAATCACATTGATATGTTTGTAGATACAGAGTACTTTATATTCTACTTCGATTATTTGGCATGCCCTTATATTGATGAATCTATCCGTAAGGGGGTTATGGAGAAAGTAAAAAAAATATCTTTATGTGGTAATGGAAATCCTGTAGAATTCAGTGTTAAACGTCAAGGAGACATTGTTCTTAAAAACGACTTTGTCGTAGCATGGCGAGACCCTGATTATTTGAAAGCTAGTTTAGAGAAGAAAGAATACATCTTCTCGTATGCCTAGGTATATGTCGCCTGCCTCCGTAGGCTTCTGCATTCATCCGAACAGTTGATCGTATAGTTCATGCTTATGCATGTTGACATATGTAAGGCTGTAAGGCTGTTTGTACGGACTGCAAGAAATTGTGGTCACACACACGATAGGAGGTGGGCGGCTCCCCTCTCGCTCGGCTAATAATGTTTCAGCCAGTTGAGCTATAAGATCGTCGCTTTGACTGTTTACATATCTGATTCTCCCCACTATGTGACGAATGCCCCCAAGAATTCTGCTGGGTCAAATGGGTGTGTCGTTATCATCGCTGAATCCCTTTTATATCTGAAATGTTAGAATTTGCCGTCTGCCGCCGCTTTCATGCCTTCTAGTCTAGCGCTTAAGCAACGCCTGTGATCCGCTATGCTCAAATAACAATCGATAAACCTTATCATGGTTAACGCTATCCAGTGGCTTTTCGTGCCATTCCGTCAGCCTGCCAACAACTCACAATGTCTCTTTATGCGTCTTTTATGTCGTTTAGTGTCAAGTTTTGACGCTGTATTCCGGACACACTGTGGCCAGTTTAATCAAGCGACAAGAGGCCGAACATGAATCGCAGCGTCATTCTTACCTGCGCCGTCACCGGTGCGGGCGATACCACGGGCAAAAACCCCAATGTGCCAATCACGCCAAAACAGATTGCCGACAACTGTATTGAGGCGGCGCGTGCTGGTGCCAGTGTCGCTCATATTCACGTGCGTGATCCTGAAACGGGCGGCATTAGCCACAACATTGATCACTTCCGTGAGGTGATGGAGCGCGTTCGCGAATCAGACGTCGATATTGTCATGAACATCACCGGCGGTGGTGGCGGTGATTGGGTGCCGGATGCCCAAGACCCAAGCCGTGGTGGCCCGGGCACCGATATGCAAACCCCAGCGGAGCGTCATGCGCCAGTGGGCGAGCTATTGCCTGAGCTATGTACCCTAGATTGCGGCAGCCTGAATTTTGGCGACATGGTGTACATCAACACCGCTGACTGGCTGCGCGAGCAAGCGCGTATGGTGCAGGCTGCGGGCGTGAAAGCCGAGCTGGAGTGCTTTGACTTAGGCCACGTGTGGTTTGCTCGCCAGCTACAAAAAGAAGGCTTGCTAGAGGGCGATCCGCTGTTTCAGCTTTGCTTAGGCATTCCTTGGGGCGCGGAAGCGGACACCGAAACCATGCTGGCCATGCGCAATAAGCTGCCTGAAAACGCCAACTGGGCGGCGTTTGGAATTGGTCGCCATCAGATGCCGATGGTGGCGCAAGCCATGTTGCTGGGTGGCCATGCGCGCGTGGGCTTGGAAGATAACCTTTATCTGGAAAAAGGGGTGATGGCGACCAACGGCGGCTTGGTAGAAAAGGCGAGCACCATCATTGAAAACCTTGGCGGTCGCATTATGACGCCCGCACAAACGCGCGGCGCGCTGAAACTGGTTGACCCTAAGACGGGCAAGCCGGTTGAAGGAGGTGACCAATGAGCAAGCAGTTAGCGGTTATCGGCACCGGTGTGATTGGTAATGGTTGGATTGCGCGTGCCTTAGCGCAAGGTTGGGACGTGGTTGCCTATGATCCTGACCCACAAGCGCCCACTCGCACCCGTGCCTTTGTAGCCAATGCCTGGCCATCGTTAGAAAAGCTGGGCCTTGCCGACGGCGCGGATCCTGCTCGGTTAACCTTTGTTGATAGCCTTGAGCAGGCGGTGAAAGAGGCCGACCTGATCCAAGAGAACGTGCCGGAGCGCATTGATATAAAGCGTGAGACCTTGTCGGCAATTGATGCGGCCGCGGCGCCAAACGCGATTATTGGCTCATCGACCTCTGGCTTTAAACCTACCGAGCTGCAGACGGATTGTCATAACCACCCAGGGCGGGTGATGGTGGCGCATCCATTCAATCCGGTGTATTTATTGCCGTTGGTTGAATTAGTGGGCGGCGAAGCCACCCAACCGGATCATATTGACTGCGCCCATGCACTTTACCAAGCACTAGCAATGCGTCCCTTGGTGGTTAAGCGTGAAATCGAGGGGCATATTGCAGACCGCTTGATGGAAGCGCTGTGGCGTGAAGCCTTGCACCTGGTGAACGATGGGGTGGCCACTACTGAAGAGATTGATGCGGCAGTAGTTTACGGCTGTGGCTTGCGTTGGTCGCTGATGGGCACCTTCTTAACTTTCCACCTAGCCGGTGGCGATCAGGGCATGCGCCATATGCTAGAGCAGTTCGGTCCGGCGCTAAAACTGCCGTGGACCAAACTTGAAGCGCCTGAGCTGACTGATGAGCTGATTGATAAAGTGGTGGAAGGCTGTGAACACCAAGCCGCGGGTCGTCCCGTTTCTGAGCTAGACCGTCGCCGTGACGCGTTTTTGGTCGAGCTTTTAGACTTGGCGCAGAAGTATTGGCCAGAGGCTGAAGGCTTGGAAGGGCGCATCTAATGGCACTATTAACGATAGACGTCGCGCCAGAATGGGTTGATTATAACGGGCACATGAACGATGCCGAGTACGCGCGCGTGTCCTCGCTGGGTGTCGATGCGCTAATGGCCACTATTGGCTTGGATGACGCCGGCCGCACCCAGCATCGCTATACCATTTATACCCTAGAAACCCATTTGTGTTACCGACGTGAGGCGCATCAAGGCCAGACCTTGGTGGTCGACGTGACCGTGTTAGCGCGTGATCAAAAGCGCCTGCACGTGTTTATGCAAATGTGTGATAGCCAAGGTGAGGTGCTGGCCACCAGCGAGCAGATGCTGATGGGCATCGATACGCAAACCGGTCGTCCCGCGCCTTTTCCAGATGTTGTGGCCAATCTCATCGAGACACTGCCTTGCGCGGTTGAGAGTGATTGGCCCGAGAGTGCCGGCCGTCGTATCGGGTTACCCAAGCGGTATTGAACGACGCTGCCATCGGGCGCTAAAGAGTTATCAAGTCCCGCTCAGTAGAGGCTGAGCGGTTAACGGGATCGCCGGCCCGACTTCCGGCTCAAGGAGGATTTATTATCGCTACGCCAACCCCACCACACTCACCCAAGCGTCGTGACAGCCACCAGGCTGAAACATCGACCGATTATACCGTCACCGAGCTCGCTCAGGATGGCTTCTTCCAAGGCATGCATCGTGGCATGACCATTTGCTCTGCACTGCTGGTGCTGGCTTTTGTGCTGTTTACCGGTTTTCAATCGGAGACGGCCAGCGTCCTGTTTGGTGCGACGCGCACCTGGAT
This sequence comes from Salinivibrio sp. AR647, assembly GCF_001995415.1. Classification (NCBI taxonomy): domain Bacteria; kingdom Pseudomonadati; phylum Pseudomonadota; class Gammaproteobacteria; order Vibrionales; family Vibrionaceae; genus Salinivibrio; species Salinivibrio sp. AR647. The sequence continues at coordinate 61,110 of NZ_MUFE01000002.1, forward strand.
TGAAAGCACCTTTAGTGGCTACTACCTGGTCACTGTGATGCTGTTATTGACCGTGTGCGGTTTTATCGTTTTCAGCAAGTACGGCAATGTGCGCCTCGGCCCTGACGACAGCCGTCCGGAGTTTAGCAACTTCTCTTGGTTCTCGATGCTGTTCTCTGCTGGCATCGGTATCGGCATCCTGTTTTTTGGGGTGGCCGAACCCATTTTTTACCTCGATAACACCGGCGGATTTGGTTATCCCAACAATCCCCACGCCGATATGGCAGGCGCGGCCGCCATTGGTTACGAGCGTGCCATCGATGCGCTGCGGGTCACCGTTTTCCACTGGGGGCTGCATGGTTGGGCTATCTACGTGATTGTCGGCATGTCGCTGGCGTATTTTGCCTACCGTAAGCAACTGCCACTGGCGCTGCGCTCGGCGCTTTATCCTTTTATTGGCGAGCGCATTTACGGCGCTTGGGGGCATCTTTTCGATATCCTCGGTGTACTGGGTTGCGTGTTCGGCGTCGCGACCTCACTCGGTCTCGGTGTCAGTCAAATGGCGGTGGGGCTGGAGCGCCTGATCGGTATCACTTCCGGTTTGTCGACGCAGTTGATCTTGATTGCAGTGATTTCGGCGATCTCGATTGTGTCGGCGGTATCCGGAGTGCGCCGTGGGATCCGTATTATCTCCCAGATGAACATTTGGGTGTCGGTGCTGGTAGTGGGTATCTTTTTTATTGGCGGCCCCACACTTTGGCTGATCAGCGCGTTCGGCGAAACCTTGCTCGATTATGCAATTAACTTTATTCCGATGGGGCTGTGGTTTGCTGATGAGCCGGGCACGGTGGAGTGGCAGCAGGCCTGGACCATTTTCTATTGGGGCTGGTGGCTGGCTTGGGCGCCGTTCGTGGGTCTGTTTATCGCGCGTATTTCCAAAGGGCGCACCCTGCGTGAGTTTGTGTTGGGCGTGTTATTTGTGCCCACCTTACTGATCTTTGTCTGGCTGGTTATCTTCGGTGGCAATGCCATCTACCAAGAGCTGTATGCCAGTGGTGGCGTCGGCAGTGCTGGGATTATCGATTTGGTGAACGCTTGGGAGCTTCCCGCCGCATTATTTGCCGCAGCGGATGGGATCGTAGGTTCTGGGATGTTCGGCTGGATACTCTCAGCCCTGATGGTGTTCTTGTTGATGAGCTGGTTTGTGACCTCGTCTGATTCAGGCACCTTAGTGCTGACGACGATTTTGTCACTGGGTGATGAAGAGCCACCGAAGCGTTTCCGGGTGCTTTGGGGCGTGGTGATTGGCTTAGTCGCTGCAACGCTGCTGATGGCCGGCGGCCTTAAAGCGCTACAAACAGCATTGATCGCCGCGGCCTTGCCACTGAGCGTGGTGATCCTGGTGATGACCGCCGGGGTGCTGATCTCACTGTTTGGTGAATCGCGCCGCTCGCTTGTCGCGGCTAAAAAAAGCTAGCTGCCAAAAATAGCTGGCCGTGAAAAAATAGCGGTTTAAGGTGTCGCACCAAGACGCGCTAAACGCGAGACAAGCTGCTCATTCCGTTGCCGATTAAGGTGGTGGGGTGAGCGGCTTTTTTATCTATCTTGTTTTTCTTCTTTTACTGGCTTTGGGTTTTACGCATTTGACGCGGTGACACGCCGTAATGGGTGCGAAACGCGCGGGAAAAACTCGAGCTTGAGCTAAAGCCACAGGCCAATCCCACCGTTAACACATCGAGATCGGTTTCTTTAAGCAAGTAACGGGCACGATCTAGCCGCAATCCCAAATACCAGCTGCGCGGCGACTGATTAAGCTCGCTGTCAAAAAGGCGTTGTAGGTGACGAAGCGAGATACCACTGCGCTCAGCGACTTCTGCCAAGGACAAGGGCGATTCTATATGGCGCTCCATCACATCCACCGCGTCGACCAGACGTCGGCGATGGGTGCCCAAGCGGCGCGCTAACGTCATTCGCTGCTGATCGCGTCGAGTACGAATGCGCTCGTGTACCAGCTGCTCGGAGACGTCGATTGCCAACTGGTTGCCGTGACGACGCGCTATCACATCGAGCGCCATGTCCATTGCCGCCGCACCGCCTGCGCAGGAGAAGCGCCGCGGTCCCAGTTCAAACAGCTCATCTGAGGTTCTCACCTCTGGGAAGCGCTCTTGAAACGAGGGCAAACTTTCCCAATGCAGGGTGACCCGCTCGCCCTTGAGTAGCTCGGCAGCGGCCAACAAAAAGCAGCCGGTATCGAGTCCGCCCAGCACGCAGCCTGCCGCATCAAGACGGTGCAGCCAACGCATCAAAGGACGACTAAGGTAAGCTTCAGGATCAAAACCGCTACAGACCGCGAGTGAGGGAAGATCATGCACGGCGTCGATGGCTGTGTCGGCCAGCAGTGACATGCCGTTGGACGCCGTCACCGGCTTGCCGTCTTCACTGATCATTTGCCAATCAAACAGCGATTCGCCGCTGATCTGGTTGGCTATACGCAATGGCTCGACAGCAGAGAAAAAGGCCATCATCGAAAAGCGGGGGAGTAGCAGAAAACCGAGGCGTTCCGGCATTGGACCTGTGTATTCAAGGCGCATGATCACAAATGAACAAAGAATGGTAGAAATAATGATGAGGGGCGGCCACTGGCCGGGTCAAGCTAAGCCCACCATTTTCCTGAAAAAAAGCACAGACGCTCTTGGCTACCAAATGCGCGACGGTGAGGTGTACAAAAATTAACTAGACTGTATCGATATCACCAGAATATACTCCAATTCCTCTTTCTACATAAGGCATATTTTGTGGATCCAACACGCGTCGATTGTCACTCCCCTTCACTGGTACGTTGTCACCAACAAAGGACGCAGTCATGATTGAACCTATGATTACCCTCCTGCTCGGTCTTTTCTTTATCTTGTTAATTATTGCCGCCAATGGCTACTTTGTGGCGCAAGAGTTTGCCTATATGGCGGTCGATCGCGCAAAGCTTGCGACCTTAGCTGCGACGGGCGATGCATCGGCCAAACGGGCGCTGGCGGTGACAAAACGGACGAGCTTTATGCTATCTGGCGCGCAGCTTGGTATCACGGTCACCGGCTTGGTGTTGGGCTTTGTTGCCGAGCCGCTGGTCGGCGAGTCGATGGGGGTATTATTGCAACGGCTTGGACTGTCGTTGGAAACGGGGATCGCGATTGGCACCATGGCGACGCTTGCGGTGGCGATGATTGTGCAAATGATTTTGGGTGAGCTTTACCCGAAAAACTTAGCCATTGCCAATGCTGAACCCATGGCGCGTATGATGTCGCGGTCGACACTGATTTATATGTCGGTGTTTGGTTGGATCATCAGTTTCTTTGATAAATCCGCCAACCTGGTGCTGCGTATTGTGGGGATTCAACCGGTACATGATCTTGATATGAGTGCCTCAGAAGACGACTTACACCATATTATCGCCGACTCGCGAGAAAGCGGAGATTTGCCGGTGGAGTTGTCACTGATGATGGATCGGATCCTGGATTTTCCTGCGCGCGATGTTGAGCATGCAATGGTGCCGCGTTCGCAAGTTGATTGGGTGTCGCCAGAAACCAAGCTGTCCGAATTGTTGGCGCTGATGGCGCAAGCCCACACCCGTTATCCTGTGCTTGATGATAATGATGCGCCTGTGGGCGTGGTTCACCTGTCAGACGTCCTCGCGAAAACAGAGGCGGATTCAAATGATACCGTGGCGTCAGTGATGCGTCCTGCCAGTGTTCTCCCCACATTAATGCCGTTGCCAAATGCGCTAGATCAGTTGGTGCGCACGACCAATCAACTGGCGTGTGTGATTGATGAATATGGCGGCTTTGCTGGTGTGTTAACGATTGAAGATTTGGCCATGGAGATCGTGGGAGAAATTACCGACGAGCATGATAGTGATCATGCCGAGGCGGTTATCCCTGAAAGTGACAATGTCTGGTTGATGGATGGTGATGTGCACATCGACGAAGTGGAGCGTGCGATTGGCTATGATCTGCCGCGGGACGATGTCGAAACCATTGCAGGGGTATTGATTGCGGCATGTGGCGCATTGCCAGCTGTAGGGGACACGGTGACCATCGCGCTGCCGATTGATCCATCCGAACTGGCAGAGAGTCAGCCGATCGTGCGTCATCTTGAGGTGGATGTGTTAAGCATTGAGCGACATATCCCCACGTCGGTGCGGGTTACGCTCATCGAGCAGCCCATTGCGGAGGATAACCAATGACTGATCCTTTGATGGTTAGTGTTGTCACGCTGGCTTTGATTGTATTGAGTGGCTTTTTTGTCATTATCGAGTTTGCCTTGATGGGTGCGCGTCGACATCGTTTGGAAGAAATGGCGGTTGAGAGTGGGTCGGCGCGGGCAGCGCTGCGTGGCATGAATGATTTGACCTTGATGCTGGCAGGAGCGCAATTAGGGATCACCTTTTGTACCTTTGCACTCGGGGCGGTCACCAAGCCGGCGGTAGATGTATGGTTAGGGCCCGTCTTTCTCGCGGTTGGCTTACCCGCTTGGGCGGCTGATGCGGCGGCCTTCGGGTTTGCGCTGTTCGTGGTGACATTTTTGCACCTCGTCGTGGGTGAGATGGCACCGAAATCTTGGTCGATTGCTCATCCAGAAAAGTCAGCACTGGCAATCGGTGTTGTCTCGCGTGCTTATGTGTGGCCGTTACGTCCGTTACTTCGCTGGGTCAACCGTATTGCCAATCGCTTGGTGAAAGCCTCAGGGGTTGAGCCAGTAGAAAGCGCCGCGGTAGGGGGACAAGATATTCAAACCATTCGTCAATTGGTTGAACACTCGGGCAAAGTCGGCACCTTGCAACCAGCGATTCAACGACAATTATCGGGGTTGATCGATCTGAGTTCGATTGCGATCGAAACCTTGGTTACCCAGGGACAGGTGATGGCACATGTTGATAAACATGCAACGGTCGCAGAGGTGCGCGCTGTCGCCGTGTCGTCAGGGCATCTGCGTATTTTGGTGTTTGGTAACAAAGGGCTTAAGCCATTGGTGGTTCACGTCCGGGATACGCTACTCGAACCGGCAGACCGACTCGCACGCGATGTCGCTCGCAATGCCTATGTTTTGGATGCCAACACCCCCATCTACGAAGCGCTAGCGCGCATGCGTGAAGCTAGCGTTCAGCTTGCGGTGGTGAGTAAAGAGGGGGAAATGATTGGCGTGGTGACGCTTGCGGATATTTTAAAACGCGTGCTTCCCGTCACGGCAGCAAGTTAAAAGACAGTGCGCCATGATTAAAAAAAACGCCACAAGTGATTGTGGCGTTTCTATTGCTATCGTTTCTATTGCGAACGATGGTGACGAGATTTGATGCCTCCACCGGGGCGCTGATGTTTTTCGAGCGGTTGGCTTACCAGCCTTTCACCACCGCCCCGTCAAAGATTTCCATCGCCGCGTTGTAAACCGCGTCAGTTTGGTAAGCTTTAACAAACGTCTTGACGTTTTCTGCGTCTACGTTGTCTTTGCGGGCTACAATCAGGTTCACGTAGGGTGAGTCCTTCCCTTCAACAAACAGGCCGTCTTTGCTTGGGGTTAGGCCGATGCCAGCGGCAAAGGTATTGTTGATGATGGCAATATCCACGTCTTCCAGTGAGCGAGGCAGTTGTGGGCCTTCCAGTTCAATAATTTCAATGTTTTTCGGGTTTTCAACGATATCGAGCTTGGTAGCGCTGATGCCAGCACCTTCTTTGAGTTTTAGGATGCCTTGCTGCTCAAGCAGTAGTAATGAACGGCCGAGGCTAGCAGGGTTATTCGGCACGGCAATTTGCCCGTCTTCTGGGAGATCGGCCACGCTATCTAACTTATAAGAATAGGCCGCAATCGGATACACAAAGGTGTTGCCAGCAATCGCAAACTCGTAGCCGCGATCTTTGATTTGTGCATCTAAGTAAGGCTTGTGCTGAAAAGCATTCACATCAACCGATCCATCGTCCAATGCTGCGTTGGGCGACACATAATCGGTAAAGGTGATCAGCTCAACGTCGAGGCCTAACTTCTTGGCTTCTTTTACTGCGTGCTCGGCCACTTGTGCTTCTTCGCCTGCCATCACGCCCACGGTGATGCTGTTGGCATCGCTAGCGGCTTGCTCTTTTTCTCCGCACCCGGTGAGTAGGAGTGTGGAGGCGAGGCCTAAGGTGGTTAAAAGTGTTTTAATGGTGGTCTTCATTGTCTGTCTCCCTTGATAAAATTGTCCGTCGTTTACGGTAAGTGTTGTGTTTTATTATCGGTGATCGGTTCGGCGTACCAAGTAATCGCCTAAAGATTGTATGGCTTGTACCAGCACGACTAGCATGACAACGGTGATCAGCATAACCGTGGTATCAAAGCGCTGGTAGCCGTAGCGGATACCGACATCGCCTAGGCCGCCACCGCCCACGGCTCCAGCCATAGCAGAGTAGCTGACGAGGGTGACCAAGGTAATGGTTGCGCCATTAATAATGCCAGGTAGCGCTTCGGGTACGAGTACTTTATAGATAATTTGCAATGGGGTAGCGCCCATGGCTTTGGCTGCTTCTTCTAGTCCCGGTGGCAGCTCTAAAAGCGCCGCTTCGACCAGACGTGCAACGAAAGGGATGGCGCCCACTGTCAGCGGGACAATTGCTGCCGCTGTTCCAATCGAGGTGCCGACGAGCAGGCGGGTAAAGGGAATAATCGCAACCAACAAGATAATAAAGGGGATCGAGCGACCAATATTCACCACCGCGCCGAGCGCTTGATTAAACTTGGGTTGCGCTAGCAGCCCGCCTTTTTTGGTGACGTGTAGCATCACACCTAATGGGATCCCAATGGCAAAGCCTATCAGGCCGGAGGCAAAGACCATATACAGGGTTTGACCTGTCGCTTCGGCAAGCAAGTTAAGCAGGGCGTTGTTTTCGTTGACCCAATTTATAAGTTGATCAATCAACATAGCCAAGTACCTCCGTGTTGACATGGTGCTGGTTGAGATAGTGGATGGCGTCTTCGACCGCTTTTTTCGGGCCCATAATCTCTGCCAGTAGTAAGCCGAATTTGACGCCGCCAGCGTAGTCGATATCAGAGCTTAAAATGCTGATGTCGATATCAAACAGCCTTGATATTTGACTGATCAATGGATCATCCACGGTAGCGCCGGTAAATTCTAGGCGCACCAAGGGGTAGCTGCCGTCAAAGTAGGTATCTTTTAAGCGTTGGGCATAGTCATAAGGCACCGATAAATCCAAGGTTGAGCGGATAAATTGTTTCGCTAAGTCGGATTTCGGATGGGCAAAAATGTCGCCCACTGGGCCAGATTCGACCAATTCACCGTCACCARTAATGGCAACGTCGTGACAAATGCGCTTCACCACGTCCATTTCGTGGGTGATCAATAAAATGGTCAGGTTGAGCTTTTCATTAATGGTTTGTAGCAGTGACAAAATCGATTGTGTCGTAGCAGGATCCAGTGCGCTAGTGGCTTCATCACACAATAATACGTCTGGGCTTGGCGCCAGTGCGCGGGCAATCGCGACACGTTGTTTTTGTCCGCCACTGAGGCTAGCCGGATAGACATGACGCTTATCGGCTAAACCAACTAAATCGAGTAACTCGGTGACTCGGGTTTCGATCGCGTCACTGCTCGCGCCGCTCAGTTCAAGCGGTAGAGCGATGTTGTCGAAGACCGATCGCGATGACAGTAGGTTAAAGTGTTGGAAAATCATCCCGATTTGACGGCGAGCTTGGGTTAGATCGCGATTGGATAACGCGGTGAGGTTAACGCCTCCTACCTTTACCGTGCCGCTGGTTGGGCGCTCGAGCAGGTTAACCATTCGGATCAGCGTACTTTTGCCGGCACCAGAGGCACCGATCACACCAAATACTTTTCCTTTCGGGATAAATAAGTTGATGTCGTTAAGGGCATGAATTCGGCGCTCCCCGAGTTCGAATACCTTGTTGAGTTTGGATATCTCAATCATCACATGTCCTTGGCGATAAATTTGATCACAGCCGACTGACTCAGCGGTCTATCCCGCGCTCTTGCTGTCGTTCTGGTTATTGATGCTATGAGTTAGGTAAAATGAAGTCAATGGATATTTTTACTTCTGGACGTCTAAATGGCAATAAGGCTAATCGGTTGGTTATAAATAAAACAGTCAACGAGATCTCAAGCGTGCTTGATCTCATCGACTAAAGCGTGTTCACTAATAGCCTTTCTAACTCTTTGTTCTGATTAAGTGATATGCCAACTGCCTTGATTGATACCACGATGTTGACGCTATTTATTCCCACCTTCTTTTTTGTGTCAATCACACCGGGAATGTGTATGACACTATCCATGACCCTGGGGATGACTATCGGAGTTAAGCGTAGCCTACATATGATGTGGGGCGAGCTCATTGGCGTCGGTCTTGTGGCGGTTGCGTCAGTGGTAGGAGTGGCGGCCGTGATGCTGAACTATCCTAGCGTGTTTCAGGTGTTTAAGTATGTGGGGGGCGCGTATCTGGCGTATCTCGGCGTACAAATGTGGCGATCGCGTGGCAAAATGGCAATTCCAAAGGAAGAGGCGTCGGCGCCGAATGATATCTCTGCGTTATCGTTGGCGGCACAAGGTTTTGTCACTGCGATAGCCAACCCGAAAGGCTGGGCATTTATGATCTCACTGTTGCCGCCGTTTATTAACCCTGCGATCTCATTGCCCAGCCAGCTGAGCGTGCTGGTGTTGATCATTCTTTGCACGGAATTCAGTTGTTTAATGTTGTATGCCAGCGGTGGGCGCACCTTACGTCAGTTTTTGCAGCAAAAGGGTAATGTGCAATTGCTGAACCGAATCGCCGGCACCTTGATGATCGGTGTCGGCTTTTGGCTGGCGTTGGGGTAATTAACGGCCGTGATGGTGTGTAATCACTCTGCAAAATAGTGCTTTGGCGGTCGCTAAAATCGCATCCGGGAAGTCATAGTCAGGGTTGTGCAGCTGTGGGTGGTGCTCGCCGCTGCCAATGCCAAATAATGCGCCGGGCCAGCGGGCAAGAAATTCGGCGACATCTTCTGACCAACGCATGGGCCCCTTAAGCCAGTGAACCTCTAACCCCAGCGATTGCGCCGCGTTGACCACGACTTGGTTATGCGCTGTGCTGTTTTCGGCGGCAATAAACGGCTCGTGCCAACTTAGATCCACGGTTAATTTTGCTCGGTCGGCGATGGCGTTTACGTGATCGACTAACCGGGTTTGCATGGCATGAAACGTGGCGTTGTCGTCGCTGCGTAGGGTCGCCATCACGGTGGCCTCGCCGGGCGCAACGCCAAACGCGGGGTCGCCAAGTTGGGCGTGAACTAGCGTCACTAAGCTGAACGTGGAAGGATAAGCGTCAGGAAGTTGTGTAAGCATACGCATCACGTCACTCATGGCGTTTGCCGGGCTGACCCCGCGCTCTGGGTAAGCGGCATGGGAGGTTTTGCCGTGCAACCGAATCGCAACACCGGTTGAGGCGCAGGCAAAGGTGCTTGGGCGCACCACTATCTGATGTTGGGCAAAGCCTGGCAGATTATGAAAGGCATAAACATTGTCGATGTGGCGGGTTACTAAAAGCGGATCGGCACACAGACGTGCTGCACCTTCGCCGGTTTCTTCAGCAGGCTGAAAAGCGAGAATGACAGTCCCCTGTTTAGGGGGTGTTTGGCATAGCTCGGCAGCGACGGCAAGCAAGGCGGCAGCATGGCCATCGTGACCGCAGGCATGCATGATGCCATCGTGACAGGATGCATAATCAAGTTGGGTGTGTTCGTGAATGGGTAACGCATCAAAGTCGGCGCGTAACAAGGTGGTTGGCCCTGGCTCGCGACCTGCAATGTCTACCACAATACCGTGACCGCCCACGTCGGTATGGGGGGTGAGACCAAAGTCGCGCAGTTGGGCAGCAATGGTGCGCGCACTTTGCGCTTCGTGATTCGACAGTTCAGGGTATTGGTGCAGGGCATGCCTAAACGCTAAGGGATCAAAATCAATCGCCATCATCGACTCCAAAACAAGGATGGAAAGGCTATGCTAGATCGCTTTGGAGCGTCACGTTGTGAAGTTAAACGCAAAAAAAAGCCAGCAACATGTGCTGGCTTTTGCTCTTTCTGGGCTGAGCGTGGGTTACGCTTGGCCGTTGTCTTCGGCTTGCTTAGCCTGAATCGCTGTCAGTGCCACGGTATAGACAATATCGTCAACCAAGGCGCCACGTGACAGATCGTTCACTGGCTTACGCATGCCTTGTAGCATTGGACCGATAGAGACCAACTCGGCAGAACGCTGTACCGCTTTGTACGTGGTATTACCTGTGTTCAAGTCGGGGAAGACGAACACGGTGGCTTTACCGGCAACAGGCGAATCTGGCGCTTTTGATTTCGCGACATTTTCCATGATAGCGGCGTCGTACTGAAGCGGGCCATCGATGATCAAATCAGGACGCTTCTTTTGGGCAAGACGGGTGGCTTCGCGGACTTTATCCACGTCTGCCCCTTTGCCTGAGCTACCGGTCGAGTAAGAGATCATCGCTACGCGAGGTTCAATACCGAATGCCGCGGCAGAATCGGCAGATTGGATCGCGATTTCAGCCAGTTGTTCAGCATTTGGATCCGGGTTAATCGCACAGTCACCGTATACCAGCACTTGCTCAGGCAGCAGCATAAAGAATACTGATGAGACCAAAGAAGCGTTCGGTGCGGTTTTGATGATTTGCAGCGGTGGACGGATGGTGTTAGCGGTGGTGTGAACCGCGCCCGATACCAGGCCATCCACTTCGTTCGCTTCTAGCATCATGGTACCCAGTACCACGGTATCTTCGAGGTGCTCTTGGGCAATGACCTCGGTAATACCTTTGCTCTTACGCAGCTCGACCAAGCGTGCCACGTATTTATCGCGTGCTTTTACCGGATCGATAATTTCGACGCCAGCGCCCAAGGTCACGCCTTGCTGATCGGCAACGCGTTTGATTTCTTCTGGGTTACCCAAAAGCACACACTCGGCAATTTTACGCTCGGCACAGATAGCGGCGGCCTTGATGGTGCGTGGCTCGTCACCTTCGGGTAGCACAATGCGCTTAGCGGCTTTACGTGCAAACTCGGTCAGCTGATAACGGAATGCGGGTGGACTGAGGCGACGTTCGCGGTTCGACCCTGAGCTGAGTGATTCAATCCAGTTGCCATCAATGTGGCCAGCAACGTGGTCGTTCACAAACTCAACACGGGCTTTATCGTCAGCCGGCACTTCAAGGCTAAAGCTTTGCAGATTGAGCGACGTCTGCCAGGTGTTACCTGCAGTGGTAAATACTGGAAGACCGGTTTCAAACGCGCGGTCACACAGGGCTTTTAACTGATCAGGGATGGCATAACCACCGGTCAGCAACAAGGCACCGATTTCTACGCCGTTCATCGCAGCTAGACACGCGGCGACGATCACGTCAGGGCGGTCAGCCGAAGTCACGAGCAAGGAGCCTGGGCGGAAGTGTTCAACCATATTAGGGATTGAACGCGCACAGAAGGTAATGCTCTTGATGCGACGTGAGTGAATTTCGCCTTCGTTGATAATGGTGGCGTTCAAGTGCTTGGCCATATCGCTAGCACGGGTCGCGATCAGGTCGATTTTCCATGGCACACAACCCAGTACACGGATTGGGCTGGAGTTGAAAATCTGCATCACTTCAACGTTAGTTGGACGTGCGCCGTCCGCTTCGTCAAAGATTTCTGACAGGTCAGGGCGCGTACGACCTGCATCATCAACAGGCGCGTTAAGCTTGTTGATGATCACACCTGAAATGTTGCCGTTTTTGCTGCCACCAAAGTTGGTGCAGGCAAACTCGATACGCTCTTTAAGCTGGGCAGGGTTGTCAGTGCCTGGGGTGGTCACAAACACGATTTCTGCATCCAGTGTTTTGGCGATCTCGTAGTTGATCTGGTTCGCGAAGGGGTGGTTACGTGTGGTGACCAAGCCTTCGACGAGCGCAACTTCTGCGTTTTCAGTGGCACGAGTAAAGCGCGCGAGCACTTCTTCGAGCAGCACATCTTCTTGATCCGAGCGCAGCAGGTTTTCGGCTTGGTTCATTGACATCGATTCGGCGACTCTCATATCACTGTTGGCGTGAATGATTTCCGTCGTCAGATCGGTGACGTCAGTGTCGCTACCGTGATGTGGCTGAGCAATCGGTTTAAAAAATGAGACGCGGACGCCTTTACGCTCCATCGCTCGCATGACGCCAAGGCTGACACTTGTCAGGCCGACGCCGGAGCCGATTGGAATTAGCATAATAGTACGGGACACGTTGACTTCCTCTTACTATCTGGTTGGCGTGCCGGATGGTCCGGCACGAATACAAAAACGGCTGAGTGGAATCAGCCGTTGGAAATGGTCTTACAGGCCAGTTAGGCGCGCAGTGTCTTGCGCAATCACCAACTCTTCGTTGGTTGAAATCACCATCGCAGGCACGCGGCTTGCGTCGGTAGTGATCACGCCTTCGCCGCCAAAGCGGGCTTTCAGGTTGCGCTCTTTGTCGACCTCAACACCCAGCAGAGCTAGGCGCTCGAGTACCAATTCGCGGATTGGGCCTGWGTTCTCACCGATGCCGCCGGTGAAGACAATCGCGTCCAGGCGGCCGTCGAGGGTCGCGGTGTAGCTGGCTACGTACTTGGCAAGACGGTGGCAGAACACGTTCATTGCACGTGTTGCTTCTTCTTTCTCGCCGTAGTTATCTTCAACAAAGCGGCAGTCAGAGGTCACTTCGGTCAAGCCTTGCAGGCCAGACTCTTTGGTAAGCATGGTGTTGATTTGCTCAACGCTATAACCGAGTGCATCGTGCAGGTGGAAGATAATCGCTGGGTCTAGGTCACCAGAGCGGGTGCCCATTACCAAGCCTTCCAATGGGGTCATGCCCATTGAAGTATCGACCGATTTGCCGTTTTTAATCGCACATACTGACGCACCGTTACCAAGGTGGCAGTTGATGATGTTCACTTCGTCGACAGGCTTGCCAAGTTGCTCAGCGGCCGCGTTGGCGATAAAGAAGTGAGAGGTACCATGCATGCCGTAGCGACGAATGCCGTGCTCTTTATAAAGATTATAAGGCAGCGCATACAGATAAGCTTCTTCTGGCATGGTTTGGTGATACGCGGTATCGAAAACAGCGACATTTTTCAGCGCAGGGAAGGCTTTTTTCGCCGCCTCAATGCCAACGATATGTGCTGGGTTGTGCAATGGCGCGAAGCTCGCTGCATCGTGGATCCCTTTGAGCACCTCGTCCGTAATCAATGCTGACTGGGTAAAATGCTCACCGCCATGAACAACGCGGTGACCGATAGCACCCAAGTTCTCGGCCAGTTCAGGCTTCGAGGCCAGAATTGTGTCTACAATGAAGGTGAGGGCTTCAGTGTGCGCGGCGCCGTTGCCCAGTAGGGCTTCATGCTTACCGTCCATTTTCCACTTAATGCGGGCTTCTGGAAGGTTAAGGCATTCGGCAAGACCGGTAAGATGCTCATCGCCTGATTGTGCGTCGACAATGGCGAACTTCAAAGAGGAGCTTCCGCAATTGAGTACGAGAACCAGCTTTGACATGTATGACTACCTATGTTTCGTGAGACAGAGTGTATGGAATAAAAAGGATAGTGGACAAATTGAGACACTACCTTTTCAAAAAAGAATTATCTCATGCCTTGTCGCGGGGAAAGAATTATCGTTATCCGTCCTGGATAAGTGAACGCTCCATTGAGTACAACCGGATTGGGTTGCGAGACAATCGAATCCGAGCAACAATGATAAAAGTGCGCTAAGGATAGCGGGACTTGATCCAGATAACAAAAATTTTTTGAGCGATATGGGTTAAATTTTAAAGTTTTTAAACAATTTGTTTAGTTTTTATTGTAAAAGTTGAGTGACAGCCCCTTTCGGTCACACTGAACAAGTGAGGTAGGTATGACAACGAACAAATCAATCTGGCGCTGCCTGCAAGACGGTCAGAAATACATGCAAGAATGGCCGATGAAAAAGGAATTAGCGCCGGTTTTTCCTGAAAATCGTGTGATCACCATAACGCGGTTCGCGATCAAGGTCATGCCTGCTATTGCCGCAATCAGTGTGTTGCTTCAAATGGCAGCAAACAATGTACAAGGCATGCCGCAAGCGGTGATTGTGGCGCTATTTGCGCTGAGCTTGCCGCTTCAAGGGCTGTGGTGGCTGGGACGCCGCCGTGATACGCCGCTGCCGCCGGCTTTGGCGGGGTGGTATCGCGAACTGCATCAAAAGATCACCAGTGAGGGGCACGCGATGCAGCCGATAAAAAGCCAACCGCGATACAAAGAGCTAGCGCAAGCATTGAGCCGGGCGTTCAAAGTGGATCGCGCAGCATTAGAGCGTTGGTTTTAACCTAACCGAAATGCGCCGCTCACCCAGGCAACACACGCCGACCTCAGGGTCGGCGTTTTTATTGGTCGGTGATGGATGCGTGGCTTAACGACACTGCGGCGCGCCTTGCCCTTTCATTTGGCTGACTGCTTCGCGCATTTCATCCATCGACTGCCAGCGCTGGGGCAAAGGCATGACCTTTAAGCGAAGATCCTTGGCGTTGTCGGCAAGCTTTGCTTGATCACTCACCGCGGTGATCAGTGCAATGGTCAGGTCGGGATTTCGCGCTTTTAATTGTGCGGCTGTTCCTAAGCCTTCGGCAATATGAAAGCGGCCCGCGATGTGGACAATTTGGGTATCTGGGTGACGGGCGTGATAATCGACCATGCTTTCTGCCATGGTGGCATCCCAGGCGAGTTGCGCGGCAAATTGATCGTCGGTTTGGGTGGGAGTGCCATGATGCATATTGGCTTTAAACTGACGTTTATACGGTGAGTCTTGGGTATCAATCGTCGCGGCAAACCACTGACGCTGCTGGTCCGGCAATTTATCTAAGTAAGCCAAACCTTGTCGACCAATACAGCTAACCATGCGTTTAGGGGCGTTAGCGGCAATCACGTCAAATTGACGCTGTTTAGCTAGCTCGATCAACGGGCGATAGCTGCCATTGTAGTTGTCCCATGCATTGGCTCGACGCTTAAGCGTGTCTTCGCCAATGTCGCCGGCAAGGTATTGATTCACCACTGGCTGGGCATCACGGCTGAATTGCTCCATGGAAAGCGCGACAGAATGACGTGAGGCAAGTTGGTTGAGCAACTCGGTTTGAAAACGGTGCACCCCAGGATGGCTGTGCCATTCACCGATCAGAACAATATCCGCTTTTTCGACGTTGTCAGCCACTTGAGTCAAGCTAAGTGACTGCCCTTGGGCGGTGGTCACTTGATAGTCAAATAAGGTATTAATAGACGCCGATGTCGGTTGCGATGCCGCTGCGACACTGACGAGGCTTAGTACTAAGCTGGCCGCCAATAGCCACTGAGTGGCACGCAGTGGCAAAAAGCGCGGCTTCAAAAAGCGGTCAATCACGCCCTTTTTTGTCCATGGTGAGCAAGTGTGCATCACGCTTCTCCTTTGGCCGAGTCAATCTCTGTGTGATGACGATACACACGCAAGGTAAAGTCGGCTTCACAGTGAAAGCCGTTGGCATTGGCTAACGTTTCACGCCATTCATCGGAGGCGCGCCAGGCAAGCGGTGTCATCTGCAGCAGGGTGAGGGCTTGCTCGCCTGTTAATGTCATCGGGTAATGCAGTGAGCGCTCACTTTCAAGCTGGAAACCGGGCAGGGCCTCTGCTGGCGTTTCGTGTAACCGGACCTCATCATAGATACCCGCCTTAAGCTGAAATAGATGACGTGGACCAGGGGTGACGGTGACAACAACGCCACCGGGCTTGATAACACGATCAAGCTCGTCGCCATTGCAGGGCGCATAAATACGCACCACACCGTCAAGGCTGTTGTCGGCAAACGGCAAGCGTTGCGATGAGGCGACCGAAAACTGACATTGTGGATACCATTTCGCGGCATAGCGCACGGCGATTTTGGCGATATCCAGCCCATAAATAGACCACTGTTGTGCGGCTGTCTGATCGGCGATGGCGTGGGTGTAATACCCTTCACCACAGCCCACATCCAAGATCGTCTGGTGCTCGCCATTCAGTGCCTGGGTGAGGGCATCAATCATCGCTTGGCGCATGGGCGCATAATGGCCAGCGTTTAAAAATGCGCGGCGGGCTTGAGTCATGGCTTTGTTGTCGCCCGGATCTTTGGAGCGTTTAAATTGCACCGGTAATAGGTTGAGGTAGCCCTCTTTGGCGCGATCAAATTGATGATTGGCAGCGCAATAAGCACCACGTGGCTTGGCTTGCAGGGGCTGTTGGCATAGCGGGCATCGATAAATCATGGCAGAGTCTGTGTCTTGTCTTTGATGCGCTTAAGGGTACGGGCTTGTGTGACGTTCGACAAGTTTGCGCCGTGAGAAATCAAAAAGCCGCCCACAAGGACGGCTGCATTGTTACCTTTTCCCTTTCACTAGGCGGCGAGGATCTTTTCGATCTCGGTTAGGCTTAAGTGAAATTGACGCGGGCACTGACGCCAAACGTCGAGCATACGACGGTATTTGTCACGCATTGGCATTTGACTGTTAAAGCAGTGCTCTCCTTGATCGAACTGCGGATAAAGCCCCTCAGTATCGACTAAAAAGCGCACATAATGCACCAAAGCCCCTTCGGTTGCTGCGTCAAAGCCCCAGAACTGCACGCGACGTGGCGATAATGCCGCTTGGTTGGTATCGTCAAGGAGGTGATAAGAGGCCTGCATCGCATGGTGCATTTCCATGATATCAATCACTTCGCGGCATTGGGTTTCGCAGAGTGCTTCAAACTGGCTGATCACCTCGTCCATTTGCAACGCGTAGCCGCGCTCAATGATGGTTTGTAGGCGACGGTACTTTTCGCCATTAGAGGGATCGAGGTGGCACATTAACTGGTACTGGTTAGATAAAATTAAACGTTGTGCAGGGGTCATATCCATTGCGGTTGGCCTCTTAACTCTCGAAGTTACAATAGTCGTTCATCAAACGATGAGGGTATGGACAGAGATTAGCAGCTCTTTATCGCTGAAATCTTGATCTGAGCTATGTCCGTAGCACGTTTTTCACCCGCATAAGGGATTGGGTAAAAGATCGTTCATGAAGGGGACGTTATGTTTGAGTGGGCTGATGTCAGTGGTTGGCAATGGATAGGTTGGTTAGGCTGGGCAGGGGTATTATATGGAACCTATCCACGTGAGTTTTTTCCTAAACTGCGCCAGGAAGTGGGTTATCAGCATTTAGCGTTTTCATCGGCGGTGGTGCTGTTTGCGCTTTGGGCGTTGCAGGCGGGGATCAAAGAGGGGCTCGATATCCACTTTCTGGGCGTGACCACGTTAGCCTTATGCCATGGTTGGCGCATTGCCATTTGGATTACCACCGTGCCGCTGGCACTGATGGGGCTCTTTGGTTTTGTCCCCGTCGCTGATATGGGGATGACGGCGCTTACCACGGCGATACTGCCTATTGTGTTCAGTTATGCGATTTTCGCACTGAGCTACCAGTATTTAACCCGCCACCTTTTTATCTATATTTTTATTGCGGCGTTTATCGGTGCGGCGCTGACCATTGTGTTCCAGCTATCGGTGACCTCGCTCTGGTATTGGGCTGCCGATCGTCATAGCTGGCATGAGATTGTGCATAACTACCTGCAAATTGCACTATTGATGTGGTTCCCCGAGGCGCTGCTTAACGGCATGGCGGTGACGGTGATGGCGGTGTATCGCCCCCATTGGTTACGCACCTTTTATGACAGAGAGTATTTGTCGCCAGAGCGTTGATGGCACAGCGCTTGGGTATTTATGGATTCTATCCATTAAATTTTCTTATTGAGACCAATAAAAACGTTCGCTGTATTTATCTCAAATAATGGCACATATTAGCGGCCCCGGCCGTCCGTGCCACTTATCTGAGAATTGAACGAACTGTCATGAATAATCTATCCTCTGCACAAAATGGCAGCGGCATGGCCCTGTCTGTGTTTCCATGGGTGCCATTAGTGAGCTTAACGGCATTTGCGGTCGCGAGTGGCTATTTGATGAGCTTGATTCCATTGGCGTTAATGCCGCTTGGGATGCCGGCTGAACTGGCCGCCTGGCTGGCGAGTGCCTTTTATGCAGGATTATTGTTTGGTGCTTTGTGGAGTGCACGTATCGTCGCGCGGATGGGGCATCGACAGGCATTAGTGCTGTTTATGAGTGTGCTGCTGCTGTCTATTGCCGCGATGGCAACGATCAAAGCGCAGGGGATATGGTTAGTGTCACGATTTGTGGCCGGTATTGCGGTCGCAGGGGTGTTTGTCGCGATTGAATCATGGTTATTGATCGCCGATTCAGAGCGTCAACGGGCTAAGCGTTTAGGCTTTTATATGGCCGCTTTATATGGTGGTAATGCCTTGGGTCAGCTGGGCGTCGGTTATGTCGGTGTGACAGGTGCTCAGCCGTATTGGTTGATTGGTAGTTTGGTCACGGCGGCGATTATCGTGCCCTTATTTATGCGCCATGGTGAGCCGTCGCAAGCGATGATGGGCCCTATTGAGCACACAGGCACCTTAAGAGCCATTCGTAAAGCTGCCTATATCGCCTGCATTGTGTCGGGGCTCACCTTAGGCGCGATCTATGGTCTATTACCCCTTTATCTTGCTGAACGTGTTGACGATCATCAACAGATTGGAGCAATGATGGCGTTAGTCATTGTTGGCGGCATGGGCGTTCAGCCGTTATTAGGTGCAATCTCGACCAGAGTGAATCGAGTCCTGTTGATGTTCTATTTCTGTGTGGTGGGATTGCTTGCCGTAGCCATCATTATACTTGCTAACAGCAACGGGTGGCTTGGCGTCGGGCTCGTGATGCTTGGTGGCGCCGTGTTTGCCATTTATCCCATTGCGATTGCTTATGCGTGTGCCTCGCTGGCGCCGGGGAAAATTGTCGCGGCTACTGAGGCGCTTCTACTCGCGTACAGTGTTGGATCCGTCAGTGGTCCGGTATTGGCGCATCAAGCATTTTCTGGTGAGCAAGGGTTGATGATGTACTTGGCCAGTTGCTTGCTTAGTACGGCGGTATATATGTGGATCGCTTATCTGAGAGGGCGTCGGCAAATGCCTAACTTGAGTGCCGCCTGACAACGTCGGGGGAGCTAACACGACACGCGGGATCTAACACGACACGCCTCAGAACCGTTCTGAGGCGTGTTTTTATTTTTGGTTAGGCGCTAACAAGTCCTTCTTTTGCATCGGCAGGGAGAATATCCATGGCGTTGCCGTATAACGGTGCCAAAGCTCGAACCACATCTGAGCGGCTGATAACGCCAACCAAGATGTTGTCTTTCATGACAGGATAAACGTGCGGTCTAGACAGTGTTTGTGTTTTCGCGCGCTCTAGTGCGGATTGGGTGGTAAAGCGCGTGGCAATGCCCGCATCACTGACCGGATACAGCACTTGGTTGTCAATGCTCATGTACTGCGCCAGTTCAATCACGGATTGGTCTGCCTCAACGGTCTGCACCTCCGTGCGCATTAAATCTTCGACTTTGGTGTCCATGTCGGGTTGGTAATCGTTCCACCATAAATCAACAAAGACATCTTGCACCGAGAAAAAGCCAACCAATTCATTTTGTTTATCGACGACAGGCGCGCCTTGCAACTGATAGCGGTTGAGTTGCTCTAATGCATCGGCCACAAACTGATGGCTTTGCAAGGCACAGTGGGCAGGCTTCATGTTTTTTTCAATGGTTAAGGTTTCTTGGGTCATAGTGGATCTCTCAGAATAATTCGCAGACGGTAGCGTCAATGAAGAAATTTGCGCTGTTTTATTTTCTCTCTCAGGGTTAATAATCAGCCAGTAGCCCATGCCGACAAGGCCAGCACCGCCGACAATATTGCCGAGCGTGACGGGGATTAAATTGGCACTGATAAACTGGATCAGGTTAAGGTCATTGAAGGCAGCCGGTGAACTCCCTACTGCTTGCCAAAAACTGTCGGGCGCGAAAGTAGCAATGCTCATCCCCAGTGGCACCATGAACATATTGGCGACACTGTGCTCAAAGCCGGTGCTGACAAACATGGCCACGGGAAGAATCACCATCACTGCTTTGGTCAGTGGATTTTGCGACGTGAAGGTCATCCAAATCGCCAGACAAACCAGCAAGTTACACAACACCCCTAACGCAAAGGCTTGTATCCAACTGTGATGTAGCTTGTGTTGGGCCACGTGTAATGCGTTTAATCCCCATTGCCCATCGTCAAGTTGGTATAGCCCTGCCACCATCACGATAAACACCAACAGTAGGGCGCCGCACAAGTTGCCGAAATACACTCTTGCCCAGGTATAGAGCAGGCCGCGGGTGGAGATCTTGCCATTGGCACGCGCCAGCATAGACAACACTGTGCTGGTAAATAGCTCTGCACCGCCAAGCACCACCAATATTAAGCCCATGCTAAAGGCAAGCCCGCCCATCAACCGGGTTATTCCCCAGCCGGCGTTACTGCCCGTGGTTACCGTGAGGTAGAACACGAAAGCCAGTCCGATAAATAAGCCGGCCATCATGGCTAGCCCAACCGCCATCCGGGTCGATTTATGGGTTTTACTCTCTGCATAGGCTTCAGCGTTGGCAAGCAATGCAGCGGGGCCCTCCGTTTTAATTGGGGTAGGACTTACCATGCGTTGTCTCCTCTGTCGGCATTATTTGCCCGAGGGGAAAGACAGATCAACATACAGGTTGTACTCCTTTTTAGACGTAATGTGAATAAAACCAGCCTATTCTTCTCTCTATCAGGAGTAAAATTGATATTACTTAGGGTAAGAATCATAAAAATTGATAGGGTATTGCCATTAAAGCCAGACAGTAAGGAGCCTGGATGCGGTACTCATTGAAACAGTTGGCTGTGTTTGAAGCGATCGCCGCGACCGGCAGTGTAAGCCGAGCGGCCGACCAGTTAGCGTTGACGCAGTCGGCTACCAGTATGGCCCTGTCGCAGCTAGAAAAGTTGTTAGGGCGGCCATTATTCGAGCGGCAAGGCAAGCAAATGCAGCTCACCTACTGGGGAGCCTGGTTGCGACCCAAAGCACGCCAACTCTTGTTTGATGCGCAACAGATTGAGGCAGGGTTTGATGGACAGCACATTATCAGTGGCGATATTGCCTTAATTGCCAGTCAAACCGCAGCAGAACACCTTATTCCAGACCTTATCAGTATTATTGATAGTGATTTCCCCGAGCTGCGAATCGACTTTACCGTGAAAAACACCGAGAAAGTCATTGATAGTGTGCGCCGTTATCAGCACGACTTGGGGATCATTGAGGGGCGTTGCGATGATAGCCGCTTAAAGCAGCAGGTATGGTGCCATGACCACCTTGTGGTCGTGGCGGGCAAGCACCATCCTTATGCGCAGCGTGATCAGGTAAGCTTGGCGCAACTTGAACAAGCGCAGTGGGTATTGCGAGAGCCGGGTGCCGGGACACGACATAGTTTTGATAGTGCGATTCATGGCGTTATCGAAGATCTTGATGTGCGGCGAGAATATGAGCAGGTGCCTGTGTTGCGTACTTTGGTGGCTAACTCCAATTACCTAAGCTGCTTGCCCTATTTAGATGTTGAAAAGTGGATTGAACGCGAGGAGCTGGTGGCGCTGAACGTGCCAGAGCTCAATATGCGTCGAACACTGTCTTTTATCTGGCGAGCGGATGGCGCAGATAACCCTTTGCGTGACTGTATTATTCGTGAAGCCATTAGGATGACGAAAGCCCGCCGGCGCGAGATGTAAGTCGCGAGACAGAGGTATAACGACGTGAAAAAAGTATAAAGACGCGAAAAAAAGCCGGCCACAAGGTGACCGGCTGATGGGTGGTGCGCAGAGGTGCGTCGGATTAATACATGACGTTATGACCATAACTGGCAATAATGTTTTTGACGTTATCCATCATTTCTTTTGATGGTGTGCCCACGTCTTTTAACTCATATTCGTAACCCAGCGCTTCCCATTTATGTTCACCAAGCTGGTGATAGGGGAGTAATTCCACCTTTTCGATATTGTCCATGCCTTTAATAAACTGACCTAGGCGGTGCGCGGAATCATCGTCATCCGTATAGCCGGGCACCACGACGTAACGAATCCAGGTTTTTTGTCCAATTTTGTGCAAGTAGTTGGCAAAATCGAGCGTGCGGCGATTCGATACGCCTACTAAGTCTTCATGAACCTCATCATTGAGCTGTTTTAGATCCAGCATGACCAAATCGGTTGCATCAAGCACTTCATCAATCACGGGCGTGTGCTTACGGATATAGCCGTTGGTGTCTAAGCAGGTATGAATACCTTTGGCTTGCGCGGCCTGGAAAAAGTCTCGGACAAACTCTGGCTGTAACATAGCTTCGCCGCCCGATGCGGTGACCCCACCGCCTGATGCGGTGATGAAGTGGCGATAGGCCAATACATCTTTCATGATCTCATCGACAGTGACTTCTTTCCCGCCGTGAGTGTCCCAAGTATCGCGATTATGGCAATACTTACACCGCATCAAGCAGCCTTGCATAAAGACAATAAAACGTATCCCAGGGCCATCTACGGTCCCACAAGATTCAAAGGAATGGATGCGACCAATTGCCGACATAACTGTCTCCAGACTGCGAATTGCGATACTGTCATTTTATTACAAAAACCGGCCTCAACGTAAGGAAATTCCCCTCTTTTTCGCACTCTCTTTGTGAACGTTGCTGTGGTGTTACACCTCTGTCTTTGGGTTGATCACAGTTCCAGTTTTCTATGCCAGCACAATGAGAGCTAATCCAGATAATCTCCATGTTGTTTTTGTGTCTTCTGGCCTTTTTGTCCAAACTAACGTGCGACATGCAGAGTTACCCATATATGGCCTTTCAGGCTGCATGTGAGCTTAATAGAGCCGAGTATCAGGCTAGGATCAACAGCAAACGCTAGGGTATATAATGAAAAAAATCAGTGATCTGAGAGTGAAAAATAAGCTTGTTGCGCTCATGTTGATAGCCATTGCATTGCTGGTTGCGATCAGTATGTTCACTATCCAAAAAGAGCGTGATCAAGCTTATGCTGAGCGAACCGCTTCGCTAAGGGCCAATATAGAAGTGGCGCAAAGTGTGGTGAATTATTACCGCCAGCAGGCATCAAGAATCGGCGAAGAGGAAGCCAAAACGCAAGCGATCGCGCAACTGAACCAGCTTCGTTATGACGGCGATAACTATTTTTGGGTGCTCAAGCCTGATCTCACGATTGTTAACCACCCGATAAAGCCCAAGTTGAATGGCACCAGTGCGAACAGTTTGACCGATGGCGACGGCAAGCACCATTGGCGAGAAATGGTAACAGTGAGCAAAGGGTCACAAGGCGGTGTGTTGGATTATACTTGGCGCTCACCGGAAGGTGAGATGAAGCCCAAAATCTCTTATGTGAAACGCGTAAATGGTTGGAACTGGATTATTGGCTCGGGCACTCATGTGAGCGATATTGAAGCGCAGTTTATCCAGTCAGCGTGGCAAATTGGCGGATTAACGCTTATCGCGGGGGTGATCCTGTTAGTTTGTGGTGCGTTTGTCAGTCGCGACATCGTTGTGCCGTTAGATGAATTGGTCGAAAAGTTTGATCGGATTGCGGGTGGGGACTTACGCATTGAGTGCGGCTATACCCGTCATGATGAAATCGGTAAATTGGCGCGGCGTATGGATACAGCCATGGGGAGTGTTCGTGAAGCCATGCGTGTTGCCCATGATGAGGCGAAGCAGTCTTCTACCATGGCGTCGTCGATTGCATCAGCGAGTGAGCAGAGTGCACAAAGTATTCAATCTCAGCGCGCGCAACTCGAGCAACTGGCAACGGCGATGAACGAAATGACAGCAACTGTCGCTGATGTCGCGGATCACGCAGAACAAACTGCGCAAGCCACGAATGATATTTCCTCGATGGCGGAAGATAGCAATCATAAATTGGATAGCACGGTAGCCAGTATCCGTGAAGTTGCCGAACGTATCGCTGGGGCAGATAAATTGGTCAATCAGGTCAAGCAAGGCGTGATGGAGATCAGTGATGTCGCGACGGTTATTCAAGGGATCTCTGAGCAGACCAATCTATTGGCCCTAAACGCGGCGATTGAGGCGGCACGTGCCGGTGAGCAAGGTCGTGGCTTTGCGGTGGTGGCCGATGAAGTACGCTCGCTGGCGCAAGGTACGCAAAAATCAACCACGCAAATCCAAGGCACGATAGAAGCGCTGACCAATAACGCGATTGAAGCGGCAGAGGCGATGAAATCAAGCCATACGTCCAGTGAAGCGAGTGTAGAAACCGCGCTTGAAACTCAGCAGCAGCTTAAAGATATGGTGAGTGCGCTGCATGGCTCTAACGATCGCGTGGTACAGATTGCGGCGGCGGCCGAAGAGCAGGGGACGGTGTCTGAAGAAATGAACCAAAACGTCAGCAACATTCATAACTCAGCGAACGAAGTCAGTGGGGCGGCTTCTCACCTGGCAGAGCAAAGCCAGTTGTTGGCAGATTCTGCACGAGAGTTGGATAGACAACTGGATCATTTTGAAGTGTAACCCAAATAAAAACCGCCAGCATTTGCCGGCGGTTTTTTTATTAGCGTATCGCGCACGCTTTATCGCTACATCTTACAGTGAAGACGTGAAGGTACGTGTAATGACGTCTTGTTGCTGCTCTTTAGTCAGCGAGTTAAAACGTACCGCGTAACCAGAAACACGGATAGTCAGCTGAGGATAGTTCTCAGGGTTTTCCATCGCGTCTAGTAGCATTTCACGGTTCATCACGTTCACGTTCAGGTGCTGGCCGCCTTCTTGACCGCTTTCATGGTGGAAGTAACCATCCATTAAGCCCGCCAAGTTCGCGCGTTGGGTGTTTTCGTCTTTACCCAAAGCATTTGGCACAATAGAGAAGGTATAAGAAATACCGTCTTTAGCGTGAGCAAATGGCAGTTTACCGACAGAGGTCAGTGACGCAACTGCACCTTTCTCATCACGGCCGTGCATTGGGTTCGCACCTGGACCAAATGGCATACCCGCTTTACGACCATCTGGCGTATTACCGGTTTTCTTACCGTATACCACGTTTGAGGTGATCGTTAGGATAGACTGAGTCGGAACCGCATCACGGTAAGTTCTCAGTGAGCGGATTTTGTTCATGAAGCGTTCAACCAGGTCACAGGCAATCGCATCAACACGCTCATCGTTGTTACCAAACGCTGGGTATTCACCTTCGATATCAAAGTCGATAGCAATACCGTCTTCGTCACGAACTGGCTTCACTTTTGCGTACTTGATTGCGGCCAATGAGTCAGCAGCAACCGATAGACCCGCAATACCACAGGCCATGGTGCGATAAACATCACGATCGTGGAAAGCCATCAATGCCGCTTCATAGCTGTACTTGTCATGCATGAAGTGGATGCTGTTCAGCGCAGTCACGTACTGTTTCGCTAACCAATCCATCAGGTGATCCATGCGGTCCATGACTTTGTCATAGTCTAGCACTTCGTCAGTCATCGCTGGATGCTCTGGTGCAACTTGGATTTTCAGCTTCTCGTCAATACCACCGTTGATGGTATAAAGGAGCGTTTTAGCCAAGTTGGCACGGGCGCCAAAGAACTGCATTTGCTTACCAACGATCATCGGTGATACGCAACAAGCGATCGCGTAGTCGTCAGATTCAAAGTCAGTGCGCATCAGATCGTCGTTCTCGTACTGGATAGACGAGGTATCGATAGACACTTTGGCACAGAACTTTTTGAAGCCTTCAGGCAGTTGCTCAGACCAAAGCACTGTGATGTTTGGCTCTGGGCTTGGGCCCATGGTGTACAGGCTGTTAAGGAAACGGAAGCTGGTACGAGAAACCAGAGTACGTCCGTCTAGGCCCATACCGGCAACAGATTCGGTGGCCCAAATTGGGTCGCCAGAGAAGAGATCATCATACTCAGGCGTACGCAGGAAGCGTACCATACGCAGTTTCATGACGAAGTGGTCAATCAGCTCTTGCGCTTGTTCTTCTGTGAGTTTACCGGCTTCAACATCACGCTGTAGGTAGATATCAAGGAAGGTAGACGTACGACCGAGCGACATGGCCGCGCCGTTTTGTGTTTTAACCGCACCCAGGTAACCGAAATAGGTCCACTGAATCGCTTCTTTTGCGTTTTCTGCTGGGCGAGAAATATCACAGCCGTAAGAAGCTGCCATTTTTTTCAATTGGCCCAACGCGCGGTGTTGCTCTGCAATTTCTTCACGCAGTTGCATGGTCATTTGCAGATCTTCGCCGCTTTCAAATTTCTCTTGTAGAGAATCGAATTGCGCTTTTTTGTCCGCCATCAGGAAGTCGATGCCGTATAAAGCAACGCGACGGTAGTCACCGATGATACGGCCACGGCCATAAGCATCAGGTAGACCTGTCAAAATGCCTGACTTACGACACTTGAGGATGTCAGGGGTGTAAATATCGAAAACCCCTTGGTTGTGAGTCTTACGATGTTCGGTGAAGGTTTTCTTTACTTGCGGATCCAGTTCGCGGCCGTATGCGTCACACGAACTTTGAACCATACGGATACCGCCATTAGGCAGCATAGCGCGTTTTAGCGGTGCGTCGGTCTGTAGACCAACAATCTGCTCCAGATCTTTCTCAATGTAGCCGGCATCATGAGAGGTCAGGGTAGAAACCACAGACGTATCAAAATCAACCGGGGCATGCGTCGCGTTTTCTTGCTTGATGCCTTCCATCACGCGCGCCCACAGTTGGCGAGTCGCGTCAGTTGGCTCAGACACTAGGAATGATTCGTCACCCTCATAAGGGGTATAGTTTTTTTGGATGAAGTCGCGAACGTCAACGGCTTTGCTCCAGTTACCTTCAACAAATCCTTCCCATGCATTGGAATTGTGCTCAGACATGTTGCACCTACCTGTTCTCTTTTCAAAAAGACATGTGTTGGGACCAAGGCCAGTCATAGTGTTGTGTCAGTATGGCTGACGCTGTGACCCATCGATTTATCCGGATGCCCCGCCCGAAAGCGGGGCCGTGTTATTACAATAAAGGTGGAATGCCGGGAATCATTCCGACTGCCAACATAGCAGCCACACAAATGATCACTGTGGCGGTTGGAATCACCAGACGATCGATGGTCGATAGCGTACCAGGACGCTCTTTATCGCCGATAAGACCGTTGTTGTCCAAGAGCATAGTGACTGCCCAACCAAAGACTGGGTTAACAGCCATGGAGGCGAAAATACAAATACCGGCTGATTGGCTAGACTTCGCATCTTTAACCATTTGCATCCCTGCTTCAAGAAGCGGCAGGAACACACCTGATAATAGTGCAATGGTCATCACCGGTGGCCAGGTTGCTACATCCATTGGATAACCAATCAAGGCAACCGCAATACATAACAGACCTAGGACAATGGCCCCGCCAGGAATCGGGCGACGAGCAATCGCTGCAGGAATCATATAAGTGCCCCATGAGGATGTGATATTACCCCCACCGACTGATGCCCCAACGATTTGGCGGATAGAACACCCTGTCATGGTGTCATCCACGTCCATCAATACCTTTTCGGCCTTTTTCGGGTAATTAAGTTCCTGGAAAATACGGTGACCAAGAAAGTCTGGCGACCACATCGCTACCGCGAGCAGAGCAAATGGTAGTGACGCAAGAAAGTGCGATAGGGTTGGTAAGCCCATTTGCCAACCTTGCTCGGTTGATCCCCACCAGTAAACCGGGTTTAGGTTTGGCACACCCGGTTGTGTCACAAACTCTAGTGATGAGCCGGCACCTAATGCGGTAGCAATCAATCCACCGGTAACGGCACAGACAGGAATCGCTAACCAGCGTTTACCAATGCGAGCTAAAAAGGCATAAATCACAATGGATACGGCCAGAATGACAATGGATATATAGCCCATATCAATGGCAGCACCCCAGGCTAGCAGGCTCTCAATTTGACCTTTTGCCCCGCCAAAGCCCAAGAAAATCAGCAAGCCACCCGCTACCCCTTGGCTGGTTAGGTTCACTAATTTAGACCCGCCTTTGACATAACTGAGTATCAAGCCAAAGGCACCGATTAGGATCCCCAAGGCGAGAGGATGTGCGCCGGCGAGCGCGATGGTCCCGACAAGCGGGATCATTGGCCCATGGTTACCGGCCAGGTTAGCGCGTGGATTGATAAATCCGCATAAAAGGACACAAAAAAGGAGTGCGGGGATAAGCATTTCAACCCGCGCGACCTCAACAGCAAACGCTTTACCTAAAGTCACATGATCCCACGCGGCGGTTAGCCCCTCAGCCCATGACATCATCACTGCAGAATACATAGCGATAATGCCGATGGTACCGGCCAGCGCGGGAACAAGATCCTCAATTTCAAAACGGAAGTCACGGCCAGGCAGGTTCAAGCCCCAACGGCGCGGACGCATAATTTGTAGTTCGTGATTCAGGTAGTCAGCCCGGGAGGCAAATGAAGAAGCCGGCTTGTGCTTCTTTTGATATTCGCTCTTTTCATCGTGACTCACACTGCGGTCTTGAGCATGTGTTGCCATAATTTCCTCGTCTACAGAAAGCAAAAGCTTTCGAAACAGCGACTTAGCCAGTCTTGGTTTATTTTTAACGCTGGCCTTGTGGCCGTGTTCTGTTTCGTTATCAGCATGCTAACAACAGGGTGATTCCCGAATGTTGACTTAGATCATTACCGTGTAATTTTTTTACGTGCTACGCCGGTGTTTACCGAGATTCTAGACCCATTATCGCGTTCACAATCCGACTAAAGTCGCTATTTTGTAATTTAATTACCAATAAGGGCGGTAAATATGTGCCACAAAACAGCAAGATAACGGCGTTATTGTGTGGCGTTTCGTCGGGTTTGTTGTGAGCGCATGTTAACAAATAAAGACAGCAAACGTTTGTTCGCTGTAGTGAATAAAAAAGATAGGTTATAGTCGAGGTGTTGTCTTCTAAAAATGGATTTTCATGTTGCGATGCTTATGTTTGTTTCCCGTTGAGTCTCGAATGCTTGTTTCTGTTAGTCGTCGACTTGCAATGATGCTTCTGTTTTTACTGTCATTCGCGACGGCGCAGGCGGCAGAAATAGCGGACGTAAGTGCCTCTATCGAGCGTGGAAATTATCAGCAAGCTCTGAAGTTGTCAGCGGCGTTACTGGCGCAGCAAGGCGATCAAAAGCTTGTGTCACCTCAGCGCGCCGAACTCTGGCGCTTACAGGGCATCAGCTATCTCTATCTTAATCAGCGTGCCGAAGCTTATCGTGCCTATCAAAACGCGTTAGCTTTGAACTCACTGTCAGAAGCCAGCGAAGCGGATGCACTTGCTGCCGTGATCCGTTTGGCCTATCGGGTCAAGCAATATGATGAGGTGTTAAATTATGCGCGCCAACTCAGTGAGCACCATCATTTATCCCCCTCTTCAGGCCGTCTTGCGATGCAGGCTGCTTATTCTTTGTCGCGATTTGATGTGGCGATTGATTATGCCAACCAGCTTCAAGAACTCGACGCACTTGATGCCTTTGTATTGCAAACAAAGGCGCTGAGTGAAATGGCGTTGTCGCGTTATGGTGCCGCGGCGGCGACGTTTGACCAGTTCGTGAATGCGGCTGATGTGGCGCCCAAGTGGCTCGAGCAAGCCGCGCGTGCGCATGTTAAAGCGGGGACGCATCGCACTGCTCGGCAATATTTAGCAAGGGCCAGGGCGGATATTTCGCTATACCGAGCGATTGCTGTTTCTCGACTTGATTCCAACGAGGCTGAGCAGGCGTTATTGTACTGGCAGCAGGGGCTACAGCAGCTTGACCGTGTAGCAACGCGTGATGAGCAGTTATTTATGGTGCAATGTCTGATCAAAAATAACCAGCGTGTAGCGGCTCTGAATCGAATTAGTGAAGTGAATTTAACCCAGCCGGATAAACAGACGTTGAAGTTGCAGGTAATGCTGGCTTATCAATTAGGCCATTGGAAAGAGGTCATTGATACGGCGCAAGTGGCACTGTCTTATGGGTTGAAAGACGATAAGATGCTTTGGCAGTGGCTGGCCATTAGTGCGATTAAAGCGGGCGACTACACGCTTGCTGACTATGCGCTTGACCAATGGCAAAGCAAGGATCCGTCTGAGCTTGTCGATCGCTGGCGAGACACGCTTGAACTGCTTAAAGCAAAACGTGCAACACGGCGTGACAGTCGCACCTCGTAATCCGATCCAGCAGATGTCTATTATTGAGTACAATACTGTCTTCTAATAGAAAAGAAACGCCTTTTTGTTCACAGTTTTGTCACCTTTGTTTTGTCGCAAAAATAAAATCAATTGCATCTTTATCCTCTTTTATCCTCCTTTTTATTTTGTCTTTATCAATAAAAACAATCTTTTTTCTTGCGTTTGCCTCTACACTTATTGTGGTTGAGGACTCAGGCATCGCGAGTAGTCGCCCAGATACTGAGTGTTCATTTTTTCAGCATTAAATATTGCATTTGACTTTTTATGCAGTAATAGTGACTATAATAAAACAGATTTAAAGGTTAACAAAATGTTGCTCCTCAAGAGAAGGGGTGATATTTTCAATTGATAAACTCAATACAATAATTATCACGGATGATAGGAGTTAGCGCATGACGGATGCAGTAGCGCTACAGGTTAAGTCACTTAAAAAAAGCTTTGGGCAGCATCAAGTGCTCAAAGGCATTTCACTCGATGCCCACCGCGGCGACGTCATCTCGATTATCGGGTCTTCCGGGTCTGGTAAAAGTACCTTTTTGCGCTGTATTAACTTACTCGAAACCCCTACTGGCGGTGAAATTTGGGTCAATGGTGAATTGATCAAAATGAAAAATAACCGTGCAGGCGATCCGGTGCCCGTCAGCGATAAACAAGTACAGCGCATTCGCTCTCGTCTGGCGATGGTGTTTCAGGGGTTCAATCTATGGTCGCACATGACGGTGCTGCAAAATGTGATTGAAGCGCCAGTGCATGTGCTCGGCGTGCCCAAAGCAAAAGCGATTGAAGATGCTGAAGCCTTTCTCCATCGGGTTGGCTTATACGAGCGCCGTGACTACTATCCCGGCCACTTGTCAGGCGGCCAGCAGCAGCGTGCTGCCATTGCACGGGCGCTTGCCGTCGAGCCAGAAGTACTCTTGTTTGATGAGCCAACCTCCGCGCTTGACCCTGAGTTAGTGGGGGAAGTGTTGGGCGTGATGCGTTCACTGGCCGAGGAAGGGCGCACCATGCTGGTGGTAACCCATGAAATGAGTTTTGCGCGTGATGTCTCTAATCATGTGATGTTCTTGCATCAAGGATTAGTGGAAGAGCAGGGCAACCCGAAAGAACTGTTTGATGCACCTGACTCTGAGCGTCTGCAGCAATTTATATCGTCAATATACTGATTAATTAAATAGAATTATCAATAGCATAACCATGCAATAGGGCCTTTGCCCACACAACATCGTTAAACGACAGGAGAAAGGAAGATGAAAAAATGGCTAGTTGCCGCCGCCGTGATGGCCGCAGTTGGGTCAACCTCCGTTGCAGCCAAGGATTGGAAGGTCGTACGTTTTGGTATTGAAGGCGCCTACCCTCCTTTTAGCTGGACCACAAACGAAGGTGATCTCAAAGGTTTTGATGTCGATATGGCCAATGCGCTGTGTGAGGAAATGCAGGCCAAGTGTAAGATCGTCGCGCAAGATTGGGATGGGATCATTCCGTCACTGCTGGCGCGTAAATACGATGCCATTATCGCGGCGATGTCGATCACAGAAGAGCGTAAAAGAAAGGTAGATTTTACCAATAAATACGCGTTAATCCCGAACAAGTTTGTGGCCGAAAAGGGCACGGATCTCACCTTCACCAAAGAAGGACTCGACGGGGTGAAAATTGGTGTACAGCGTGCAACCACACACGACAAATATCTTACCGACAACTATGGCGACGCGGTTGATATCGTCCGTTACGGTACGTTTGATGAGGCCTATCTTGATCTAAAAGCGGGTCGTATTGAATCTATTTTGGGTGATGCTTCCGCTTTGCAGCAAGGGCTTCTCGATAAAGAGGGTGGCGATGAATTTGAATTTATCGGTCCTTCTTTGACTGACCCTGAGTGGTTTGGCGAGGGCTTTGGGATTGCGACACGCAAACAAGACAAAGCGCTGACTGAGAAACTTAATCAAGCAATTGATTCATTACGTGAAAAAGGCGTGTATGACGAGATTGCTGCCAAATACTTCGACTACGACGTTTACGGCGAGTAAAAGGCAGGCGGGCAGCATGAAAGTGCTGCCCGAATCATATGATTGATTTGAAAGGTTACGAGTGGTCCCTGCTTGAAGGCGCATGGGTGACCCTTCAGGTTGCGCTATTATCACTGGGCTTGGCCATGTTACTCGGGATGCTCGGGGCGCTTGCCAAATTATCTAAATTGGGTTGGTTGCGTGGCATTGCGACCGTTTATACCACGGTGATTCGTGGGATCCCTGATTTGGTACTGATGATGCTGATTTTTTACGGCGGTCAAATGCTGCTCAATAACAGCTTATATGGCATGAATGAATGGCTCAATGAGTACATGGCAGGACAAAATCCCGATCATGACTGGACTGCCTATTTACCCGACTATATCGACGTTAGCCCGTTTATCGCCGGGATCCTAACCATTGGTTTTATTTTTGGTGCTTACATGGCTGAAACCTTTCGGGGGGCCATCATGGCGGTCGACGCCGGCGAGATGGAAGCTGCGCGCGCCTATGGTATGAGCAGTAGTTTGGCGTTTCGCCGCATCTTGTTGCCACAAATGATCCGCCATGCGCTGCCAGGATTTGGTAACAACTGGTTGGTACTGTTAAAAACCACCGCGCTGGTGTCCATTATTGGCTTGGATGACATGGTACGTAAAGGCGCGTTGGCAGCCGGCTCGACCCAAATGCCATTTACGTTTTACTTTACCGTCGCGCTTATTTTCTTGCTCTTTACCAGCATCTCGACCACCGGGCTGCGTTGGATGGAGCGTCGCTTTAGTATTCATACGCGGTAGGTGACTATGGATTTTTCACTTGTACTCGAAACATGGCCGATTTATCTCGATGGCCTTTGGACGACCGTATGGCTGGTGGCTTCCGCGTTAGTGATTGGTTTGCTGGTGGCCGTGCCTGTCGCCGTGGCGCGCAATGCACAGTTTCCCCTTTGGCGTTATCCGGCGTGGGCGTTTATTTACTTTTTTCGGGGGACGCCGCTACTGATCCAACTGTATTTGATTTACTACGGCCTAAGCCAAGTGGTAAACGTTGAAGATTCGTTGTGGCAACATGCATGGTTTTGTGCGTTGGTTGCGTTCGTCCTCAACACCGCAGCGTATACCGCTGAAATTATTCGTGGTGCCATCAATGGCTTGCCCAAAGGAGAAGTGGAAGCGGCGATTGCCTATGGCATGAGCCCGTATAAAGCCTTTTCGCGGATCATTCTGCCCAGCGCGATGCGCCGTGCTTTACCGGCATACAGTAACGAAGTGGTATTTATGCTTCACGGCTCGGCCGTCGCCGGCATTATTACCATTGTTGATCTCACCGGGGCGGCTCGGATTGTAAATTCGCGTTATTATGCGCCCTTTGAATCTTTTTTGACCGCGGGTGTGTTCTATATGGCGCTGACATTTAGCATCCTATGGATGTTCCGCTTAGCAGAGCGTCGCTTTTTACGTCATATGCGGCCATTAAGTTAGCGCTCACTACCGATTCGTCGCTATAAGCAAAGACTTATCGCTATAAACGAAAAACGCCGCAGCATGGCCGTGCTGCGGCGTAATAATATTAAGCGGCGTCTTAAGCGATATTGTTAAGCGCGCTTGCGCGGCCAATTCGAGGGCTTATTTAAAGGTGGCCCAAATTGGCGCGTGATCGGAGGGTTTTTCAATGCCGCGCAGCTCGTAATCAATCCCCGCATCAATACAGCGGCTGGCAAGATCTTGGGTGGCTAACACCACATCAATGCGTAAGCCACGGTTATCATCAAAACCGCGCGAACGGTAGTCAAACCACGAGAACTGATCATTCACCGCTGGATGTAGGGTGCGGAAGGTATCCACGAAGCCCCAATTCATCAACGTCTCTAACCACTCACGCTCTTCAGGTAAGAAAGAGCACTTACCGGTGCGTAGCCAGCGCTTGGCATTGTGATCGCCAATACCAATATCGTCGTCTTTAGGGCTGATGTTGATATCGCCCATAACCACCAGGTGTTCGCTGGGATCACGACCCTCTAAATAGGTCATCAAATCTTGGTAGAATTTACGTTTGGCAGGAAATTTGGTTTCGTGGCTACGGTTTTCCCCTTGGGGAAAGTAACCATTGAGAACGGTGACAGGTTGGCCATTTTCGCCTTCAAACGTGGCCATAATCATACGGCGTTGGGCGTCTTCATCATCGGTTGGAAACCCTTTTTGTACGCTGATTGGCGACTTTTTGCATAGCATCGCCACACCATAGTGCGCTTTTTGGCCATGAAAGTGTACTTCATAGCCCATGGCTTCGACATCGGCGAGTGGAAAGGCATCATCGTGCACCTTGGTTTCTTGCAACCCGATCACGTCAGGCTGGTGTTTTTCAATTAAGGCTTGCAGTTGATGTAAACGCGCTCGAATACCGTTGATATTAAAGGAGATGATTTTCACGTGTGAGGCTGCCTTTGTTGTCTTATTGATAGTAAGACACTTTACCAGCTTCGTTCAATGAACGGAAAGGCGGCCTCAATACAATGCTCGGCGTATGGTGACGAGGATGTGTGGTACGTAATGGGGGGGAGATTAGCTTGCGATCGAAAAGGCGCCTAAGCACTCACCTTGACTAAAAATCGCGCCTTCTTGGGTGCAGGGGTCAAAACGCAGGGTAGGTTGAGACAAAACAGGAAGACGATGAAGCAAATGCTTGAGGATAATATCCCCGTTAAACTGATGAATCACGACCTGCCAGTTGGCAAGGTTGGGAAGAGCAAAATTAACTATCAATGGCGTTCCTTACTGATTTAAATGTGGTTGATGGTGTTTGTGGTTGTGTTTGCGCACGGCGCAAATAATACCAGTGACGTAGTCTGCCGTTAGTGGCGGCCATATTTTATCTCCATGAGTTAAATGATTATTGCTCTGCCCTCAGTGGTTATCCATCATGGGCCGAATGAATGCGTCGGCCTCTTTAGGGTGAGCGATCAGCATTAATACAGTGATCCCCACGAATGAGAGATAGCAAAAGGGCGTTTAACGGGTTATCAATGTAGGAAAAAAGCGAAAGTGGAATACTGCAGAGAGTCTATGCGGGAAATAGCGTGGTCTGTCTCGACTTTGACTTGATGTCTTATGATGCTCCGTATCTAGAGCTTTAGCTACACTACAGCATTTTTTTACGATGTAAAGGGTTTTAACCAATAATTCTTTGGTATTGGCGACCACCAACGCGGCACATCAGCACCGCGTTAATGATTCTAGCGCTCGCTTATCCTATCGCCAGCTTTGTTTCGGCATAGCGTAGCTTTTGTCGGCGACAATGAAGTCTTGCCGACGCTGCCAACCCGTTACGCCGAAAAATGCCCAAGTCAGTGCAGATTGCGCTTACGATACCAAGGCCGCTATCAAGTACTCGAGAAAAAAGACATCAAACCAACCATACTACCGCGAAGCAATGCGGGTTACTGGAAGGATTGTCATCATCTAGTCACCGTGTACAACAGAGTGCTTATCATGGTTTTGAAAAAAACTGGAACTATCTCTAATCGCTACTAACATAAGTATTAATACCGTTATGATATTTCGTAATAATTATTTTTGTTACCCACGCAACATTATGAGGGCTCACGATGAGTATCATTTACAATGTAAGGATTTCTATTAGGCTCTGGTCAATTGTTGTGATTGCCCTCATTGGTGTAATTGTGATGTCTTTTTTTACGATATCGACGCTCAAAGCTGATCTTATTCATGGTGAAATGAAGAAGCTCGATGCGGTTAATGATGTTGCTATTGAGTATATAGAAAGTGCACATGAAAAATACGAGTCTGGGGGTATAACAGAAAGAGAAGCAATGCTCCTCGCGATGAAGAAAGTAGAAGAAATAAAGTATGAGGGGAGTGAATATATTTTCATATACGATAGGGAAGGGACTATGATTATGGACCCTTCATTACCTAAAGAGGATAGATTTAAAGCTAATTTTTATGATTTTACAGATGCTGAAGGAACACCTCTTTTTCAGCATATGATTGAAAGAACAAAAGAAAATAAACGCGCTACCGTTAATTATGTTTGGGAGTTACCGGATAGTACAATACAGGCCCCAAAAATGTCTCGCGTGATAAGGTTTGAAGAGTGGGGATGGATTGTTGGTACTGGTGTGTATATGAACCATGTTGCCGAAGCGGTGAATCTTATTATTTGGGAAGTAGTCATCGCTGTGGGGGCGTTATCCCTTCCTATACTTTTTCTGTTCTTAGTTATTATCAATAGTGTGGTTTCACCTTTGAAATCCACTATTTATGCGATGGAGAATATTGCTGATGGAGATGGTGACTTAACCCGTAGGTTGGATGTGAATGGTTCCGATGAACTAGCGCAACTTGCCAAGTGTTTTAATCGCTTTTCAGAACAAATGCGCGGTCTTATAGAAAAAGTAAGTGGTTCTTCTTCGAGTATGAACAAAACTGTCTTACAGCTCAATACTATTATGAAAGATACAGAGGAAGGAGTGTTGCGGCAACAAGAAGAAACAGAGCAAGTTGCCACAGCAATGAATCAAATGACAACGACAGCGCAAGAAGTCACAGCGAATGCATTTGATGCCTCCACATCTGCACGTGAAGCCGAAAATCAAGTTGTTCACTCTAAAGACACGCTGAACAAGGCGATCATTGTCATAGGAGGACTGTCTGAACAGGTGACTGAAGGTGTCTCTGTTATCGAAGAGTTAGGCACTGAGTCGGAAAAAATAGGCTCAGTTTTAGATGTAATACGAAGTATTGCCGAGCAAACTAACTTGTTGGCCTTGAATGCAGCGATCGAAGCGGCCCGAGCTGCCGATGCTGGCCGAGGATTTGCTGTGGTTGCTGATGAAGTTCGCACCCTAGCAGGTAGAACTCAGAAAAGCACGGAAGAGATACAGTCAATGGTCGAGAGTTTTCAACAGAAGACGTCGAAATCAGTGGCTGTTATTAACTCTATAAAAGAAAAAAGCGAGGCAACAGTCAGTGAGGCACGTTTGGTCGATGAGTCTTTGATCAGCATTGAAAACGCCGTCAATGTTATCAACCAAATGAATGCCCAAATAGCTAGCGCAGCTGAGGAGCAAAAAAGCGTTTCTGAAACAATTAATCAAAATATCTCGCATATCACTGAAGTTACTGAACGTACAGGGCAAGGAACTAAGAAAGCCAATGAAGAAACTAAAAATCTGACTGAGTTAGCAGAGAACCTAAACAGTCTGGTTAAAAAATATAAATACAGTTGATTTGGGGGAGTAAATACTTTTATCAGCTATAAGGTCTCACCCTCTCTTCTAGTATGAGTATTAGCATATGAAAAATTACTATTTTTTTGCTTTTATTTTCTCTTGTTCTGTCAGTGCCTCTGAATCCTCAATTAATGATCTTTCTGAGAGTTTGTTTAAATTCAGCACATTAAGCAAAGAAGAGAGAGTTAAGGAGTTGCTTTGGTTTCAAAAGGCAGCGATTCCTTATAAGGGAAAAACCATCAGAGTTGTGTCAGAAGACCTTCCAACACACAGGTATGAATCCAGAATCTTAACTAAAGCGTTTGAGGAGTTGACCGGCATAAGAGTAATACATGAAGTAACAGGAGAACATGATGTCGTTAAGAAAATAGATGCACAAATCAACTATGAATATCATATCTATGATGCTTATATCGCTGATAGTGATTTAATTGGTCTTTTTTCCCGTTCAAATCAAGTTATACCAGTAAGTCATTTAATTAGAAATCCTGATGTTCTCTTTCCATACATGGATATCGATGATTTTATGGCAATTTCTTTTGTGACCGCTAATGATGGAGAAATATATCAACTCCCAGACCAGCAGTTTGCTAACCTCTACTGGTTCAGATATGACTGGTTTAATGATGAAGAGATGAAGAAAAGATTTTACTCCCTTTTTGGATATGAATTGGGTGTGCCATTAAACTGGACAGCTTACCGAGATATAGCAGACTTTTTTACTAACCATATAAGAGAGATTAATGGAAAAAAAGTTTATGGCCATATGGATTATGGAAAAAATCATCCATCATTAGGTTGGCGTTTTTCCGATGCATGGTTGTCCATGGCGGGAATGGGAGATCCAGGACTTCCAAATGGTATACCAGTTGACGAGTGGGGGATAAGAGTCGAAAAGTGCTCTCCTGTCGGTGCATCTGTTGAGCGTGGTGGAGCGATCAATGGCCCCGCAGCGAAATATGCTTTGACTACGTATAAAGATTGGCTTTTAAATTTCGCTCCAACTGAAGCAAAAGATATGGCATTTTCACAAGCAGGTTCAGTGCCTGCGCAAGGAAATATAGCCC
Source organism: Salinivibrio sp. AR647 (assembly GCF_001995415.1). NCBI lineage: Bacteria > Pseudomonadati > Pseudomonadota > Gammaproteobacteria > Vibrionales > Vibrionaceae > Salinivibrio > Salinivibrio sp. AR647. Next base: position 99,646 of record NZ_MUFE01000002.1, read on the forward strand.
AGCAAATTTTTTGGTACACGACATTTACACCTGAAATGATCAAGCCCAACACTCCTGTAACTGATGCTAATGGTATACCGAGGTGGAGAATGGCGCCTTCTCCTGTTGGTGTGTATTGGGAAGATGGGATGAAAAAGGGTTATCAAGATACTGGAGCGTGGACATTTCTACGTAGTGCTCCCATAGAGAATACAAATGCAGCGTGGCTGTATGCTCAATTTGTGACGTCGAAAACAGTTACCATGAATAAGTTCCTAGAGGGATTAACGCTTATTCGGTTTTCCGATGTGACGAGTGATTTTATTCAAAAAAACTCACATAGATATGGCGGACTCATAGAATTTTATTTAGGAAAAGAATCGATGAAATGGACTCCTACGGGGACCAATGTTCCAGATTATACAAAAATGTCCGATATATGGTGGAAGAGTTTAGGAGGGGTTATTCATCGAGGCGAAAGCGTTGGTTCTGCACTGGACAATATGGCTGAGAAAATGGATGCCACACTAGAAGATGTTTCATATTTAAATAAAATAAGTTATTGTTCTCCTCGTTTAAACGATAAAAAAGAAAAGGGTTATTGGCTCAATAGACATGGTTCTCCAAAAGCGAAAATAAAGCAAGAGTGGCCGGAAGGTAAAACAGCATCATACGAAGAAGTACTCAAATTATGGCGGTAAAAAACTATGAAGACATGTCTTTGTTTGTTGTTAATCATTTCGTCCTGGCCTGCTTTCTCGAATGAAAAGGTTACTATTTTTATTCAAGAGTATCAGCCATATATTTCAATTAATAATAAGGAGTTGTCTGGGGTGTCGGTTGATTTGCTTAAGTCTTTGTTTGATAGGGCTGGAATAGAATATGCATTAAAATCAAGGCCATTTAAACGCGCGTATGAGACAGTGTTGGGGAATGCTCATGAGAGTGAAGGGGAACAATGTTTGTTTCCGATGCAGGCCACACAAGAGAATGCAGCTGATTTTAAATGGATCGGGCCGGTAATGGTAACGGAGTCAGGTTTCTTTGCCAAGGATACAGTAATAAGACATATTTCAGAATTGAAAGGTAAAACTATAGGTAGTTATATAGGTAGCGTTGACGGTGAAAGTCTTGAACGTTTAGGTTTTTCCGTGGAGTATACTAGGAACACACTTCTAAACGCACTAAAAGTTGATGCGGATAGAATGGTCGCACTTGTTGAAGATATTAAAGTAGCAGAGCACATACTTAACAAGAATAAGATTGAGGATGTGGAATTGGTCTACCCTTATAAAAAGTATTTGAATTATTTGGCATGCGGTTCTACTTTGTCTGAAGAAAAGTATAAAAAATTAGAGAGTTCGTTAAGTTATCTTTATGAAGATGGAAGTATAAAGAGCTTGATAAAAATGTTGTGAATATACCGTTTACGTATTATTAAATTGTTCAATCACATCTATTATACCCGTGATCATTGAAGATGCTTAATTTTACATAAAACAGGATTATGGCTCTCACCTATAAAAGTGACTTTAACCGAAAAGCAGAAGCGCGAATCTCCCAGAGATCGCAGGAGAGTTTTTGACGTTTCGTAGCAACGATAACGTTCAGGTTTTCAATCATGTATCTTCAAGTTAATTGGGCATATTCATGTTGAATAACCAAAACGTCCAAATGGCTACACGTTACAGAGGCCGGTCCAATTCCCTAGTCTTCAATTAGTCTATTTATTGACATATGGAATTCCATATATATGATATTCCATATGTATGCAAAGTAGACTATAGCGATGTGTGACACCCTAACGTTTTACAAAGCCGTATCTGAGCCCACTCGGCTGACCTCTTTACTGCTGCTGTCTGAGCATGGTGAGCTTTGTGTGTGCGATTTAATGACGGCGCTGGCGTTGAGTCAGCCTAAAATTTCACGGCATTTGGCGGAGCTACGCAAGCATCAGTTAGTCGTCGGAGAGCGTCGTGGTAAGTGGGTCTATTACCAATTACACCCAACCTTACCTGAGTGGATGCGCGATGTTTTGCGCACCACAGCCATCAATAACCCCTCGCTTCTGAGCTCTGTCACGCCTGTAATGCAGGGCAATACGGCTTGTGGACATCATCAATAGGTAGCGTGTCCCATCAGCAACACGAGTGATTCAACGTCAGCAATAACCAAGGATTTGTCTTATGTCTCAATCTGAAACCTGTGCACCGTCGGCCGCGCAAAAAATGGGATGGCTCGATCGGTATTTAACCGTGTGGATTTTTCTCGCCATGGCCATTGGGGTGAGTGTGGGGTGGCTTTTTCCCGACGTTGCGACCATCAGTGAACGCTTATCGGTCGGGAGCACCAATGTACCGCTGGCGATTGGCTTGATTTTAATGATGTACCCGCCACTGGCAAAGGTAAATTATCGTTTACTAGGCTCGGTCACGCGCGATAAAAAAGCCATTACGCTGTCGCTGATCATGAACTGGGTGGTGGGTCCTATTCTGATGTTCACACTGGCGGTGCTGTTTTTGCGTGATGAGCCAGGGTATATGGCGGGAGTGATATTAATTGGCCTTGCACGCTGTATTGCCATGGTCTTGGTGTGGAACGACATCAGTGGTGGCAATAAAGAGTATGGCGCGGCCCTAGTGGCCCTGAATAGCTTATTTCAGATCCTGACCTACAGTGTGATGGCATGGCTATTTATCACCGTTTTACCTCCTATGCTGGGGTTACAAAGCTATGTGGTGGATGTGACCATGGGGGACATCGCGCAAAGTGTGCTGATTTATCTGGGTATCCCTTTTTTGGCGGGCTATCTATCACGTACCGTGCTGGTCGCTAAAAAAGGTGAACAATGGTACGAAGACGTCTTTTTGCCACGTATTTCCCCGATAACGTTAATCGCTTTGTTGGCGACCATTGTGTTGATGTTTAGCCTAAAAGGGGAGGCGATTATTGCGTTGCCGCTTGACGTGTTACGTATCGCCGTACCCCTGGTAACTTACTTTGTGCTGATGTTCTTTATTAGCTTCTTTGTGGGTAAAAAACTGGGGATCCCCTATGACCGCAACGCATCAATAGCGTTTACCTCATCCGGTAATAACTTTGAACTGGCGATTGCGGTGGCGATTGCGGTATTCGGCATTCACTCTGATCAAGCCTTTGCAGGAGTGATTGGGCCGCTGGTGGAAGTGCCGGTGTTGATTGCCTTGGTGAATGTAGCGCTAAGAATGAAACGGCGCTATACGATTTAATATGAAGTTTTTATGAATACTGACTGATAAGGGTTGTGTGCATGTTGGAAGGTAATAATATGCGCATATCCATATGTGCATTTAATAAAGCGTCATGAGAGAGCCTATGTTGCCTCACCAGTTTTTCAAATTGTTGGCCGATGAAACGCGCGTGCGGTGTTTGCTATTAATTGCTCGTGAAGGGCAGTTATGTGTGTGCGAGCTCACCGAAGCGCTGGATACCTCACAGCCTAAGATCTCACGCCACTTGGCACAACTGCGGGCCAGTGGTGTGTTGGTTGATACGCGCCAAGGGCAATGGGTGTTTTATCGCTTAGCCGCTGATTTACCGGGCTGGATGCGCAAACAAATTCAGGGTTTAGTTGATTCCAACTGCCTAAAAGACACTTATCAAGAAGATATCACGCGGCTTGCCAAGATGGCGTCTCGCCCTACCTGCTGTGTGTAAAGGAGAAAGCAATGACAATTAAAGTCGGGATCAATGGGTTTGGCCGTATCGGTCGCTTAGCACTGCGGGCAGCATTTGATTGGCCAGAGCTCGAGTTTGTGCATATTAACGATGTGGCGGGAGATACTGAAACGCTGGCGCATTTGCTGGAGTTTGATTCGGTACAAGGGCGTTGGCATCACGCGGTGAGTGCAGAAGGCAACCGCGTGCAGATTAACGGCAAGACACTGACGACAAGCCAAGAAAAAGCGATTGATGCAGTCGATTGGTCAGGCTGTGATGTGGTGATTGAGGCAACCGGAAAACACCGTGACGCGGATTTGCTGCAACAATATATGGACCAAGGCGTGAAGCGCGTAGTGGTGTCTGCACCGGTCAAAGATGAGCGTGTGGCGAATATCGTAGTGGGCGTCAATGACGCGATATTTGAACCGAGGAAACATCGAATCGTGACTGCGGCGTCGTGTACCACGAACTGCTTGGCTCCGATTGTGAAAGTGATCCATGAAAAACTAGGAATTGCGCAGTCAACCTTCACCACCATTCATGATTTAACCAATACCCAAACGATTTTAGACGCGCCGCACAAAGACTTACGTCGCGCCCGTGCGTGTGGCATGAGCTTGATCCCGACCACCACAGGATCAGCAACGGCCATTGTGGAAATTTTCCCGGATCTAAAAGGCAAGATTAATGGCCATGCAGTGCGTGTCCCGCTCGCCAATGCGTCACTGACGGATGTGATTTTTGATGTGGAAACCGATACCACCGCCGACGAGGTGAATGCACTGTTGCAAGAGGCCGCGGACGGCGAGCTTAAAGGCATTCTTGGCTTTGAGGCGCGTCCTTTAGTCTCGATTGATTATCGTGGCGATCAGCGCTCTACCATTGTCGATGGGCTGTCCACTATGGTGGTGGGTAAGCGTATGGTCAAAATCTATGCGTGGTATGACAACGAAATGGGGTATGCCACGCGCACCGCTGAGTTGGTGCGCAACGTCGGTCTTGTCGATCAGTAAGTGATGCTTGTTAACGGTGGCGGTGTATACAGTGCACCGCCTTTATTTACCGCTTTTATTAAACCTAAATAGACGGCCATCATGTTTGCTCAATTAAGCCAATCTGTGCGCCAGTACATGCTGGTTACCTTTAACTATTGGAACTTCACCATCACCGACGGCGCACTGCGCATGTTGGTGGTGCTGTACTTTTATGACTTAGGCTACGGCACCTTAGAAATTGCCTCGCTGTTTTTGTTTTACGAATTCTTTGGGGTAGTGACCAATCTTGTCGGCGGCTGGTTAGGGGCTCGATTAGGGCTTAACCGCACCATGAATATTGGCCTAGGCATGCAAATTGTGGCGCTTACTATGCTGGCGGTACCCGCGGCGTGGCTCACCATCCCTTGGGTAATGGCGGCACAAGCGCTATCTGGGATTGCGAAAGATCTCAATAAGATGAGTGCGAAAAGTGCGATCAAAACCCTGGTGCCCGATAATGCACAGGGTGCGCTGTTTAAGTGGATTGCGATCTTGACGGGCTCTAAGAACGCGCTCAAAGGGGCAGGCTTTTTTGTCGGTGGCGCACTGTTGTCTTTCATTGGCTTTCAATACGCGGTGGCAGCCATGGCCGGTGTGCTGACTGTGGTCTTTATTGGCAGTGTGGTGTCACTAAAAGCGGATTTAGGTAAAGCCAAAAGTAAGCCTAAGTTTTCAGAAATATTTTCCAAGTCGCGCAGCGTCAATATCCTCTCAGCGGCACGCATGTTTCTCTTTGGTGCGCGAGACGTGTGGTTTGTCGTCGCCTTACCGATTTATTTAGGCAACACATTCGGTTGGAGCCATAGTATGGTCGGTGGCTTTCTTGCGCTGTGGGTGATTGCCTATGGTGTGGTGCAAGGGATTGCCCCAAAAATTACTGGGCGTCAAGCAGGGCACTCACCGGGTGGTAAAGCGGCGCTGGGGTGGGCGCTTGGGCTTAGTGTGGTGACCGGCGTCATTGCTTACGCAATTGGCGAGCAATGGCACCCACAAGCGGTCATCATTGTCGGATTAATGCTGTTTGGCGTTATCTTTGCGGTTAACTCGTCGCTGCATTCTTACTTGATTGTGAGCTATGCCAAAGGCGATGGCGTGTCGTTGGACGTGGGCTTTTACTATATGGCCAACGCGATGGGGCGATTAATTGGCACGGTGTTGTCGGGCTGGGTTTTCCAAGTATGGGGGTTAGCAGCCTGTTTGTGGGTCTCGTTCGTCTTCTTGTTCATTACGACGGTGATTTCGCTGTGGCTACCTAGATCGCACGTCTCGGTGGCTCAAGCCTAAACAATAAGGGCAAGAGAATACACTTGCCCTTGTTCCAAACTATATTTACTCATTGATCATGTTGCTGATCTTCTTTTGCAGTTCTTTATCTTCACGCGCTTGACGAAAGACATTGTTATATTCTTCAATGGATAGGCCTGTTGCCTCAATGGCTTGCGCCATTTCTTTCTGCGTCTCCGCCATTAGTGCTTTAGCTTGCTCTTCATCACCGATGCTCTCGAGCTTACTTTGATAGTCTTTAGATATTGAAACAACCTGTTCAGCCGCTTCAGCGTAGCTGCTCACCACTTGGTCAGTCAGCTGATCTGCTGACATTTCGGTTGTCTCATTGGCAGCGAAACTTGGCAGACTGGCTGCAACAACAAACGCAAAAGATAGGGTCGCTAATAAACGTTTCATCAATTTTCTCCTTTTATTCATCGCTATTCACAGTAGAAGACATGGTGAGTGAAGGTCAAACGCGAAAAAGGCGATTAAGAAAGTTCTAACAAAATCATGACATTCTCAATGTCGGAGCCATTGCTCAGCTTTTTCGAATAACTCCAACAATCGGGTCTGCCGACATTTCTATTGTTGCTTCATATACTGCACACAGAAAGAAAGGAGGACCTATGGGAAAACTGATTGACGGTATTTGGCACGATGTGTGGTATGACACCAAAGCATCAGGCGGGCGCTTTGTTCGTGAAGATGCTGGATTCCGACATTGGATAACCGCGAGCGGTGAAGCCGGCCCAAGCGGGGATGCTGGCTTTAAAGCAGCGTCTGATCGTTATCATCTCTATGTATCTCTCGCTTGCCCGTGGGCACATCGCACCTTGATTATGCGTCATTTGAAAGGGCTTGAGCCCCACATTGATGTCACTGTCGTTGCGCCCGAAATGTTGGAGCATGGCTGGACATTCTCAGAGCCAGAGCCCTTATATGGCTTTGACTACGCGCACCAGTTGTATACCAAAGCCAAGCCTGACTATACCGGCCGGGTCACTGTGCCGATTTTGTGGGATAAGCAAACCCAGACTATTGTCAGTAATGAATCGGCCGATATCATTCGGATGTTTAACTCGGCCTTTAATGCCATTACGGGGAATGATGACGATTACTACCCAGAAAACCTGCGTGCAGCGGTAGATCAGTGGAATGAATTTGTTTATCCGAACGTGAATAACGGCGTGTATAAATGTGGCTTTGCCACCGAACAAGCGGCTTATGAAGACGCTTTTGATAAGCTATTCAGTGCGTTGACGGTGTTGGACGATCATCTGAGTCGCAACCGCTATCTGGCTGGGAATCAGATCACAGAAGCAGACTGGCGATTATTTACCACTTTAATCCGCTTTGATCCTGTGTACGTGGGTCACTTTAAATGTAACAAACAACGTATCGCCGACTACTGCAATTTGTTCTGCTATATGAAAGAGTTATTTCAAGTGCCAGGCGTGGCAGGAACGGTCGATATGCACCATATCAAAAACCATTACTACTACAGCCACGGCAACATTAATCCGACGCGCATTGTGCCTAAAGGGCCAGAGCAAGATTTGTGGTCGCCGCATGGGCGGGCGGCCTTGACTGGATAACGAATAGAATGTGTTGTTTCGCACAACGAACAAGGGCCAGCAAATGCTGGCCCTTTAAAAATGGTGGTGGAGGAAGGATTCGAACCTTCGAAGGCTGAGCCGTCAGATTTACAGTCTGATCCCTTTGACCGCTCGGGAACTCCACCACGGAGTCTTGCTTTATAAAATGGTGGTGGAGGAAGGATTCGAACCTTCGAAGGCTGAGCCGTCAGATTTACAGTCTGATCCCTTTGACCGCTCGGGAACTCCACCACGGAGTCTTGCTTTGTAAAATTGGTGGTGGAGGAAGGATTCGAACCTTCGAAGGCTGAGCCGTCAGATTTACAGTCTGATCCCTTTGACCGCTCGGGAACTCCACCACGCGATTGAGGCGAATCTTACCAAACCGATTGGAGCTGTAAAGGGTTTTCTTAATCTCAGAATGCGGTTGGTGTTTTTTTCAACGTCTTGCGTCCAAAATCAGCGATAAGCGTTGTTTTTATCGCTTTTTGAAACCTGCCTGAGTTTTCACAGTCTGAATGCTATGTAGCTAAATCTCGAATTTGGATGTAATAACGATAAAAAACAACGTCTTTACAATTCTTTAAGGACAAAAAAAAGTAGATCAGTACACTGGTGCTATTCAAATAATAAGGTGTCATGCAATGAAAAAATGGATGCTATTGGGCGTCGCTGTGTTGGCGGGGATCGCGTACTGGCAGTTTGGTGACTCGGCGCCATCGACCGACGGGACATCTGCGCCACCACCAGGCGCTCGCTCTGTGGATGTGATGACCGCGCCGGTAGAAACCCAGTCTGTTTCACCGTCTCTGTCGTTAGTGGGAAACGTCAAAGCTCATCAACAGATCAGTATTGAATCGGAAGTGTCGGCACGGATTGAAACCGTCCATGTGCAGCCGGGGGAAACGGTTGAAAAGGGCGCACCTTTGGTGACATTTAACCGTGCTAAAGCCCAAGCGGCTGTGTTGGAAGCGTCGGCCTATCTGAATGATGAAATGCGTAAACTTAAAGAATACAACAAGCTGGCGCAGCGCGGAGCATTGACGCAAACCGAGTTGGAAGCACAACAAGCCAGCGTCAACATTGCCAAAGCCCGTTTGCAGTCGGCGCAATCTGATTTAGATGATCATCGCCTAACCGCGCCATTTTCCGGGCGTATCGGTTTGTTTGATCTTAGCGTCGGTCAGCGTGTGGACATCGGTGAAACCTTGTTCAGTCTCGATAATCTGTCGCGTATGAATCTGGATATTCAAGTCCCAGAGCAGTATTTCAGCCGCTTATATCCTGATATGCCGGTGGTAGTGACCTCCCAAGCTTGGCCGGACAAAACGTTCAATGGTGAGATTCGGGTCGTGGACTCTCGTATCAATCAAGACGCGTTATCTGTTGGTGTCCGGGTTGCGTTGGATAACCCTGAAAGCCAACTGCAACCTGGTATGCTGATGGAAGCAAAATTGGCCTTACCACAACAGCAAGCGGTGATTGTCCCGGTGCAAGCGCTGCAGTATTCCGGCACCCGTCGCTATGTGTTTCGTGTTGATGATGAAGGTATCGCCCATCGTACCGAAATTACCCTCGGTGCACGCATTGATAACCAAGTGGTAGTGAGTAAAGGACTTGAACCGGGGCAAAACATCGTCATACAAGGCTTGGTGAACATGCGCGATGGCGCACAAGTATCAGTGTTAAATGCAGAAGCGCCTAAACATCAAGCTGATGATCAAAGCCGTGTCGATGAGACCGCATCTGAGACGGAGGCCAGCTAATGTGGTTATCTGATGTGTCGGTGAAGCGGCCGGTGATGGCGGTGGTTTTGAGTTTACTGCTATGTGTGTTTGGTGCTGTGTCTTTTTCGACGCTCTCTGTGCGTGAGATGCCGGATATTGATAGCCCTGTGGTGAGTATTTACACCGGATATTCGGGCGCGTCGGCAAGCATTATGGAAAGCCAAGTCACACAGTTGATTGAAGATGAGCTGTCCGGGATCAGCGGTATTGATGAAATTACGTCAGTCAGTCGTAATGGCTCATCGCGTATCACGGTGGAATTTAATCTCGATCATCCACTGACTGAAGGCGTGAGTGATGTGCGCGATGCGGTGGCGCGTGCGCAAGGTGGACTGCCCGATGATGCCAATGATCCGATTGTGTATAAAGATAACGGCACCGGTGAGGCCGCGATATACATTAATCTCGCCTCATCGGAAATGGATCGCAACCAGCTCACCGAATACGCCCAGCGCACCCTGGAAGATAGGTTCAGTTTGATCTCCGGCGTAAGCTCGGTCGATTTATACGGTGCGCTGTATAAAGTGATGTATGTAAAACTGGATCCGACGCAGATGGCAGGACATGGCGTCACGACCCAAGATATTCTCGATGCATTGCGGGAGGAAAACCTAGAAAGCCCGGGCGGGGAAATCCGCAATGACGTGATGACCATGCCGGTGCGTAGCGATCGTTTGTATCGTGATGCGGAAGATTTTAAACAGCTGGTGATACGAACCACAGCCGATGGCACCGCGATTTATTTGTCGGACGTGGCGGACGTGGCGATTGGTTCACGCAATGAAGATGCGACCTATAAAAACAATGGTATCAACAACCTGAGTTTGGCCTTGATCCCACAATCCGATGCCAATCCACTTGATATCTCTGATCGTGCCCATAAGCTCGTGGATGATATGCAGGCGTTTCTCCCTGAAGGCACGCGTCTGTGGGTCGATTATGACACCACCATATTTATCGAGCGATCGATAGAGGAAGTGTACAGCACGCTCTTTATTACTGGTGCGTTGGTGGTGTTGGTATTGTATATCTTTATCGGCCAAGCGCGTGCGACACTGATTCCCGCGGTGACCGTGCCTGTGTCATTGATTTCGGCCTTTATCGTAGCCTCAGCATTGGGGTTCTCGATTAATCTTCTCACCTTAATGGCGCTGATCTTAGCGATTGGGTTAGTGGTGGATGATGCCATCGTGGTGGTCGAAAATATCTTCCATCATTTACAGCAAGGCGATAAACCCTTGGTGGCCGCGTACCGCGGGGCGCGAGAAGTTGGTTTTGCGGTGATTGCGACCACGGCGGTGCTGGTGATGGTGTTCTTACCCATTACCTATATGGACGGCATGATAGGCAAGCTATTCACAGAATTTGCGGTGATGCTGGCCGTGACCGTGTTGTGTTCATCCTTGATTGCCCTGACGCTGACGCCCGTGCTGGGCAGTAAGTTACTGCGCTTAAATGTTTCATCCAGTCCGGTCAACCGCATTGTGACACGTGGGTTTGAGCGGCTTGAAAGCTATTATCGGCGCGCTTTAGTGCAGGTGCTGCGCTGGCGTTGGATGGCCCCAGTAGTAATCCTACTTTGCCTTGGTGGCAGTGGGGCGTTAATGCAATCTTTACCGTCTCAGTTGGTGCCGCAAGAAGACCGTGGTGTACTGTTAGCCTTTGTGAAAGGCGCTGAAGGGACGGCTTATAACCGCATGGTGGGCAACATTGAGCAAATTGAACAGCGCTTAATGCCACTGGTGGAAGCGGGCACCTTGAGTTCGGTGAGCTTGCAGACGCCCGCGTTTGGTGGTCGTGCCGGCGATCAAACCGGCTTTGTGATCATGCTTTTACCGGATTGGGATGAGCGCGACCGTTCAGCACAAGCCATTCTCGGAGAAGTGCGTCAGGTACTGAATGGCGTGCCAGATGTGCAAGTGTTCCCGTTTGCGCCCGGCTTTGGCGGTCGAAGCTCTGAGCCGGTGCAATTTGTACTCAGCGGCCCAGACTACCCTGAGTTGCATCGCTGGGCTGAGACCTTAGGTGAAATGAGTCGTGAAGCGGGCATGATTGATAGCCCGGACTATGACTACAGCCAAAATACGCCTGAGCTAGTCGTCAAAGTAGACCGCCGTCGTGCGTCTGAACTTGGCATTTCGGTACGGGACGTCTCCGACACCTTGGAAGTCATGTTAGGTGGTCGCGCGCAGACCAGCTATGTGGATCGCGGTGAAGAATATGATGTGTATGTCCGTGGCGATGAAAATGCGTTTAGCAGCAAGAGCGATCTGAGTCGTATCTATATGCGCAGTCGTAGTGGTCAATTGGTCTCGCTGGATGCGGTAACCACGGTGGAAGAAACCGCCTCTGCGCAGCGTCTAAGCCATACCAACAAGCAAAAATCGATCACCTTATCGGCGCACTTAGGTGAGGATGTGACGCTCGGCCAAGCACTCGATTATCTCGACTCCGCGGCGGCCGAGACGCTGCCAGCTGATATCTCGGTGGGCTACTCGGGCGAGTCGAAAGATTTTCGGGACAACCAAACCAGTGTGCTGGTGGTGTTTGGTTTAGCCCTCTTGGTATCGTACTTGGTGTTAGCGGCGCAATTTGAAAGCTTTATCAACCCCTTGGTAGTGATGTTGACGGTGCCCATGGGGATGCTAGGTGGCTTTTTAGGTTTGTGGCTGACCAACCAAGGGATCAATATCTATAGCCAAATTGGTTTGATCATGCTGATTGGGATGGTGACGAAAAACGGTATCTTAATCGTGGAGTTTGCCAACCAATTGCGTGATCGTGGTATTGCATTTGAAAAAGCGATTATCGATGCGTCAGTCCGTCGCTTGCGACCGATTTTGATGACGGCGTTTACCACCTTGGCAGGGATGATCCCGCTGATCCTGTCAACCGGGGCGGGGGCAGAGAGTCGTATCGCGGTTGGGACGGTGATCTTCACCGGCATGGCCTTTGCGACCTTTGTCACCTTGCTGGTGATCCCAGCGATGTATCGCTTGCTCTCGGTACATACCCATTCGCCTGAGTATGTGGCGCAGCAATTAGATAAAGCGTTGGCAGTGGAAACCGTGCATCGGACCAGTCATGGTGAGTTTGATACTAATCCGCATGATGAGCCGCGTAAATAGCCGCTGTTGTATGCTCGATACAAAAACCGCCTCGCGATGAGGCGGTTTTTTATTTCTTGTTGCTACCAAGGATGCGCGCTGTTACGCGTTTTCGGCTTGTTTGCGTTGCAGTGCGGCTTGTACGTCCGTTTGATTGGCGAGGTAGTCATCTAAGCCACGCTGACGCAAGTGGCAGGCTGGACATTCACCACAGCCAGTGCCTTTAATCCCGTTATAACAGGTTAGGGTGTGGTCGCGCACAAAATCGAGGGCGTGATACTGGTCGGCCAGTGCCCAGGTCTCGGCTTTATTCAGCCACATCAGCGGCGTCACTAATGCGAGTTGTCTATCCATGCCTTGCTCAAGGGCTTGCTGCATCGATTGAATAAAATCGTTGCGACAATCTGGGTAGCCAGAAAAGTCGGTTTCGCAGACACCGGTGATCACTGCCTCAGCGCCAATTTGATAGGCGTAGATGCCGGCCAAAGTCAAAAACAAGATATTCCGTCCCGGCACAAAAGAATTGGGCAGGCCGTTTTCGTTCAGCGCGTTAGAAACGGGAATGTTGTCGCGTGTGAGCGAGCTAATCGCTAATTCGTTGAGCAAGCCAACATCTAATACCTTGTGCGCACTGACTTTGCGGTTTGCAGCAATCTCACGGGCAACGTCAATTTCTTGCTTGTGACGCTGGTTATAGTCGAAAGTGAGGCAATGCACTTCGTCGTACTCTGCCTGCGCTTGAATCAAACAGGTGGTTGAGTCCTGTCCTCCGCTAAATACCACAACGGCTTTTTTCATCGGTTTGTCCTCTGGCGGTGCTACTTACCCAGTGTTACACAGAGCACGGATGGTACCCCTGTGTGGTATCGACAGCAAGCCAGACGCGATGATGTAATCCGTTAGTTAGTACGCAATTTGTCCCCTCTTTGTTTGCTAAACTACGCCTTGATAATTGATTTATAAAGGACATTCACAAGTCATGGACGGACTTGAACCGAAAACTATCCCCTGCCTGTGCCGCACGCCTATCTCGGGTATTTTTGTCAGAGTGTGTCACCCTGAGCACATCGACGCTGCCTTGACGCGAGAAAGCAAAGACAGACCGAACGGTCGGTATAATCGTCAGGGTGAAAGTGCGCTGTATTTGACCGAGAGTGCAGAAAGTGCGCGTGTGGCCATGCAAAAGTACGCCAGCCAGATCATAACGCCACGCGTGCTCGTGCGGTATCAGGTTGACCCCTGTGAGCTGGTGGATTTGCGTCATCCTGAACTCCAGCAATACAAAACCTTATCCAGCGTTGATTGGCAAGCCACCTTAGCAAAAGGCGAATCACCATCTAGTTGGTTGGTGGCCGATACGCTGAGAAGTGGTAATGAAATTGTCTTAATTGACCCGTCGCGAAAAGATCCCAGCACTTGGCATATCACCTTGTTTCGCTGGAACGCCCCAGGCGCGCCGTCTGTGACCAGAGTGGGCGAGCCTGAAGAGATTTGTCTATCAAATTAGATTAAGATTAGTTGTTATATGTACGTAAGTGAATGTTGATTATTCATTGCAATGAAAGATACGTAGTTGTCTCATCACCTATAACCAATAATGCTCATGTTTAGATAAAGAATACTCCTATAGGCATTTATAAACATTCTTTTTTTGTGACTCAGTTCTCTTCTTTTTAGTTTCAAAAAATTTTAACCTTAAACTATTTAACATAGTGGTTATTCAGATGATAAAAATAATACCTATCCTCATCATGTCTCTGATGGTTTCTGCATGCCAGTCAACTAATGTCAATATTAATGAAGATCTTGATGGTATCTTTAGAGATATAGCAACATACAACGTGGACTTGGGATCTTCAGCACTCGTTTTAGCTTCTGGTGATTATTTAGATTCATATGAAGAAAAAGGTGGAGTGGAAAAGTATCGTGTATTTGTCTTTAAAGATAAACGCTCTTACATAAATAAAGTAATGAGTGGGTATTGTGAGTCCCATGATGGTGTGATACATAAATATGATAGTCGTCGTATCGGAAGAGACAATATTAATAAGCATGTCTGTGAACTGAAGGAAAACAGAGATATCGCGATTTTTTCTTATTATTTTGATTATGAAGACTTGGTGAAAAAAGACTGGCCAAGCTGGGTTCTCACTTTTTTTAAACCAGTAGGAAATAATCAGTTATCACAGAGTGTTTTCCCCAGCTTTTCTAACAGGAAAGAGGCAGGCAAAGAGTACGAGTTGTGGAAGAAAGAAAGAGAGCAGAAAAGGAAAGAGCGTTTAGAAGAGAAGAAAAGAAGAAAGGAAGAAAAGCTTAAAAAATTGAAAGTGAGAAGCTTAGATACTCGAGAGAAGGTTCTGACTAAGGGAACAAAAATATGCTTTGTTTCCATAGAAGATAAAGTGGTGGGCTATACTGAGGATGCTACTGAGGAAAAAATAAAAGTGATGATAAACTCAGAGTATATTTGGGATTGGCCGGATAACTGGTACGCATGTGACCGTTATTGAGAATGCCTTTTTGGAAAAGAGCCTCCAGAATAAGTAGGCTCTTTTTATTAGTAGCTACATCACAGAAACTAGAGTTTAAAAGTTATTCTTTCGCGGCAAAGGCTTTTAACCCTTCGAGCGTTTCAGCTGGGATGGGGCAGCTTTTACCGGTTTTAAAATCGCAATAGACAATCAAAGCCTCGCCTTCGGCCACACAGCGTTCTTGATTGTGACTGTAGATTTCATACTTCATCGCATAGCGCTTTTCTTGAATATCTTCCACCCAAGCCACGGTGGTGATGGTATCTGGATACACCAAAGGGGCGCGATAATCGCAGCGGGTCGAGCCGACCACCGGGCCAACATGCAGTCGTTTAGCTAGCTCGAACACTTCCAGTTTTTCAAGCATCACCACGCGCACATCTTCAAAATAGCGAAAGTACACGGTGTTATTGATGTGTTGCAGGGCGTCCATGTCGTTCCAAACAATCGCCTGCGTATGAGAGAGTGGGTAGTTTTCTACTGGGATATTTGCCACAAGACAATCCTCCTTTATTGTGTGCCTTGATTGCACACCAAGCACAATGACAAGACAAGCTGGGCAAGTGTAAATACGGAGCTTGGTCTAACAATTGCGTAACAGAATGAATAAAGTGACAAAGTAGGGAGCAAAGCGTGTGGCTATAATCGACTAATGTGGCAGCAGCCAGATTCTGGTATGATACGCCCCCTTTTTGGCCGTGCTTGGGCGCGGCTTTGTTTACTTTTGCTGTGGATACGACTTTGACTGATACCGCTTTTTCCTCGCTCGCGTTACCTGCTGATTTACTCGATAACTTAGCGACGCTGGGTTACACCGAAATGACACCGATTCAGGCGCAGAGCTTGCCGTCTGTGCTCGATGGTAAAGACATTATTGCTCAAGCAAAGACAGGTTCAGGGAAAACAGCGGCGTTTAGCCTTGGCGTGTTAGCCAAACTGAACGTGAAGCGCTTTCGCGTGCAATCCTTGGTGCTGTGTCCAACCCGTGAGTTGGCCGAGCAAGTCGCTGAGGAGATGCGCAAGTTGGCGCGTGGCCGCCATAATGTCAAAGTACTGACGCTGTGTGGCGGGGTATCGATTGGCCCGCAAATTGGCTCACTGGAGCATGGTGCACACATTATTGTCGGCACTCCAGGGCGTGTCGACGATCATTTACGCAAGGGTACATTGCGCCTCGATGATGTTGAAACCTTGGTGTTGGATGAAGCCGATCAGATGCTGGATATGGGCTTCCAAGATACCTTGGATGCTATCATTGCGCGTGTTCCCGCTCATCGCCAAACCTTATTATTCAGCGCCACCTTCCCGCGCTCGATCAATGCGATTGCCCAGCGAGTGCTGAGCCACCCTGTCTCCGTTAAAGTGGATGAGGTGAAAACGCAAAGTACAATCTCGCAGCACGTCTATAAAGTTGATGACAACACGCAGCGTTACCAAGCGTTAAAGCTACTGTTATTACACTTTCAGCCGCAAAGTTGTGTGGTGTTCTGTACGACTAAAGTCCAAACACAACAAGTGTGCGACAACTTAGAAGATGATGGTTTTAGCGCCGTTGCCTTGCATGGTGATATTGAACAGCGTGGCCGTGAGCGCACCTTGGTAAAATTTGCCAACAAAAGTGCCTCGGTGCTGGTGGCCACTGATGTCGCCGCGCGAGGCTTAGACATTGATGACATGGATATGGTGATCAACTATCAACTCGCCCACGATCCGCAAACTCACGTGCACCGCGTCGGCCGTACCGGTCGCGCTGGCAAAAAAGGGGTGGCGTGTTCGCTGTATAACGATGCTGAGCACTATAAGCTGGCGATGATTGGAGATCAGTATGACCGCGATTTTCTCCCCGAAGCCCTGCCGCCGCAGCATTTGCTCGACACTACGCCTTATCAGCCTGAGATGGCAACTTTGATGATTGACTCAGGTAAAAAACAAAAAGTACGCGCGGGTGATATTTTGGGCGCGCTGACCGGTCAAGCGGGCATTGACGGTAAGCAAGTGGGCAAAATCAATGTGCTAGATAATGTGGCGTTTATTGCAGTGTCACAATCTTGCGTTAAAGCCGCGTTGCGTAAGCTCAATGAAGGTAAAGTTAAAGGCCGCACTATTCGTGCCCGCCGGGTTTGATCTTTACCGTAAGCTATAAAAGCAGTGCCTAGGTCCTAGGATCCTAGGACCTAGGCACTTTTTCTACAGGGACAGGCACGATACGCTTTTTACTCGTTCCCACGCTCCTGCGTGGGAATGCATACAATGACAAAATTTATACATCGATGGTGCCATTGGCGACGATGACACAAGCCCCAGTACGATGATGGGTATGTGCACATTGTCAACGGGCGCCTGTCACAATCGGTGCCAAATTTACCACCAATGTCGGATGACGCGCGGCCCATATCGTGATAATGATTGGCATTGTGCTGGCGCTTATGCCGACCTACGCCAGGTTTATATATCGATGGTGCCATCGGCGACGATTGCTCGTTCCCACGCTCCTGCGTGGGAATGCATACAATGACAAAATTTATACATTGATGGTGCCATCGGCGTAGGTGACACAAGCCCCGGGACATTGTTGGATAAGTGCACATTGTCAACGGGCGCCTGTCACGATCGGTGCCAAATTTGACATCGAGGTTAATCTTTGGCTTTGATGTCGGATGGCGCGCGGCCCATATCGTGATAATGATTGGCATTGTGCTGGCGCTTATGCCGACCTACGCGTACTTTAATATCAATGATGCCATTCGCGATTGGCACCAATTTGATCTACGATGTCGGAGGCGCCGTGCAGCGGGCGCGCCGGCTGCACCGAGTGACAAGTTTAATATCGTCCCAGCGCTTATGCCGACCTACGCCTGATCTATATATTAACGCGCCTGTTTATCCAACGTCTGTATAGACGATGGCGCGTTACCCCAACAAAGTCTGCAAATCATGGGTCGCTTGGTTGAGCGCCCCAATGTGCTCGCGTACCCAATCAGGGTTGTAATGGGTGTCTAGGTAGCGCTCGCCGCTGTCACATAGTAAGGTGACGATAGAGCCTTTCTCGCCGTTGGCGCGCATTTCATTCGCCAGCATCAAGACGCCGTACAGGTTAGTACCCGTGGACGCACCGGCTTTGCGGCCAAGCTGGCTTTCTAACCAGTGAATGGTGGCGATACTGTGAGTGTCCGGCACTGTGGTCATTCTATCAATCACGCCGGGAATAAAGCTGGGCTCGACACGTGGCCGTCCAATCCCTTCAATCCGACTGCTCTCATCCGTCGTTAAGTTTTTATCGCCGGTGAGGAAGTAATCGTGAAATACCGAGTGCTCAGCATCGGCCACCATCAGTTGAGTGGGTTGGCAGCGATAGCGAATGTAGCGGCCAATGGTCGCTGAGGTGCCACCTGTACCCGGGCTCATCACAATCCAGCGAGGGATCGGGAAGCGCTCGTACTGCATTTGATCAAAAATACGGTTGGCAATGTTGTTATTGCTACGCCAGTCCGTCGCTCGCTCTGCATACGTAAACTGGTCCATGTAATGGCCATTGAGCTCCTTAGCAAGGCGGCGAGACTCGGCATAGATCTGGTCTGACCGCTCGACAAAGTGCGCTTCACCGCCATAAAAACGAATTTGCTCAATCTTCTTACACGCAGTGTTTTTGGGCACCACAGCAATAAACCGTAAGCCAAGTAGGCGAGCAAAATACGCTTCGGAAATGGCAGTACTGCCTGATGAGCTTTCAATGATGGTGGTGTGTTCATCAATCCAACCATTACATAAGCCGTACAAAAACAAAGAGCGCGCCAAGCGATGCTTTAGGCTACCGGTTGGATGGGTACTTTCGTCTTTCAGATAGATATCGATATCCGCGAAGCTAGGGAGGTCGAGCTTGATTAAATGGGTATCTGCAGAGCGTTTAAAGTCCGCTTCAATCAGGCGAATCGCGTTACCGACCCAAGTATGGCAAAGAGGTGGGGTTGTCATCATGCGTCTCCGAATACGTGATTAGTACCAGTTTACGCAAAGCGCAGGATAAAAACCTTGCTATTTTTGCTCTATAATGACGCCAAAAGAGAAAATAAAACTCATATAAAAAGATTAAAGAGAATATATTTTTATGGTTGTCACATTAGATGAGATAGATCGTACTTTACTCGCGGCGCTGCAGGAAGATGCCAACTGGTCTGTGTCCGCGCTGGCCGAACGGGTGAATTTAACCACGACTCCCTGTTGGAAGCGGCTGAAACGGCTGGAATCACAAGGCGTGATCCGTGGTCGGGTGGCATTGCTTGACCCGGAAACCGTTGGCCTCGCATTTACCGCCTTCGTCCATATCAAAACCAATGACCATAGTGAGCAGTGGTACAAGACCTTTACGGAGGTGGTAACCGAGTTCCCTGAGGTGATGGAATTCTACCGCATGGCAGGCGAGTATGATTACATGATGAAGGTGCAGGTGGCTGATATGACTCGATTTGATCATTTTTATAAAAAGCTGGTCAATTCTGTGCCAAGTCTGAATAATGTGACATCAACATTCGCCATGGAAGCGCTTAAGTACACCACCGCCTTACCGATCCGATAGGTCGTTGTGATGATAAAAAGGCGGGGATAAAAAGGAGACCTCATGAAGGTGTTTTGGCAGTTAGGCTGGTTCTTTAAACGTGAATGGCGTCGTTATCTCGGCGCCATGATTATTTTGGTATTTGTCTCTGTCTTCGAGCTGATCCCACCGATGGCCGTGGGTCATGTGGTTGATGGCGTGGTCGCGGGAGAGATTTCTACTGAGCTACTGATGTGGCTACTGGCAGGCATGCTGGCCATTTGGGTAGTAGTGTATGTGCTACGCATTGTGTGGCGAGTGTGGCTATTTGGTGCCGCGGCCGAGCTTGGTACTGTGCTGCGCAATCGGCTTTATGATCACTTTACTCGCCAATCTCCGCATTTTTTCCGTCGCTATCCGAGTGGCGATATCATGGCGCGCTCCACTAATGATGTGAAAGCGGTGGTGATGACCGCCGGAGAGGGAGTCCTGACCGCGGGTGATTCCATTATCACAGGTGCGGCGGTATTGATTGTGATGGTAAGCCAAATCAGCTGGCAGCTGACGCTTTTAGCGCTGCTACCGATGCCGGTGATGGCGGTGCTGGTTAATCGCTTTGGTCGTCGTTTGCATCATACCTTCACCGAATCACAAGCAGCATTTTCTGAGCTGTCAGAGGTGAGTCAGTCCTCACTGTCAGCAGTGCGTATGGTGCGTGCATTCGGCTTAGAGCAGCATCAAATGAATCAGTTTGATCAAGTTGCCGATCGTACTGGGGAGAAAAACCTTGCGGTGGCGCGGGTTGATGCGCTGTTTTCGCCGGTGATCCAAGGCACCATTGGCGCCTCGTTTTTCCTAACCGTGTCTGGCGGCGGCTACTTGGTCGCCACTGGTGAGATTTCGCTTGGGGATCTTACCGCATTTACTTTGTATCAAGGCCTGATGATTTGGCCGATGCTCGCGGTGGCGTGGCTATTTAATATCATTGAGCGTGGGCGTGCCGCTTGGACGCGGATTGATGCGTTGCTGCAAGAGCAGCCAGACATTGTTGGCGGTGACACGTCGCTGCCTGACACCATGCAGCCGTTGACGCTGGCCATTGAGCAGTTTAAGTGGCAACCGGATGACAGTTTTGCCCTCAAAGATATCCATGTGATCCTCCCGCCTGGGGCAATGCTGGGGATTGCGGGCCCGGTTGGCAGTGGCAAATCCACCTTGTTACAACTTCTATTGCATCTGACTAAGTTGGAAAAAGGCGATATTCGTTATGGTGATGTATCGATTGCGAACGCTGATTTGTCGTCGTGGCGACAACGTTTTGCGGTGGTGACGCAAACACCGTTTTTGTTCTCGCGCTCGATTGCGGAAAACATCGCCCTCGGTCGCCCCGACGCAACTCAAACGGAGATTGAACACGCGGCCCATTTGGCTTGTATTGACGAGGATATTCGTCAGTTGCCGCAGGGTTATCAAACGGCTGTTGGAGAAAAGGGGATTACTCTGTCCGGTGGTCAAAAGCAGCGCATTTCGATTGCTCGCGCATTATTGGTGGGTGCCGAGTGCTTGATTTTGGATGATGCCTTGTCGGCGGTTGATGGTGACACCGAACATCGGATTTTGCAGAATCTACAACAGCATCAACAAACGCGTACCACGATCGTGATTGCTCACCGCTTATCGGCCTTGGAAAGCGCCGACGAAATCGTGGTGCTTAGTCATGGCCAAATACGCGAGCGCGGTCAGCATCGTCAATTGATTCAACAGCCAGGATGGTATCAAGAAATGCATCAATATCAGCAGCTGGAAGCGGCACTGGATGCCGATGAGGAGCCGCGCAATGACTAAGCGAGAGATTTTATATCGGCTATTAAGCTATATGCGTCGCGATCGTCGCCAGTTTGTGATTGCCGCCATTTTCTTATTGGTAGCCGCGGTGGCGGAAGTGACCGGCCCTTATTTGGTGCAAATCTTTCTTGATAGCTATGTTGCCAAAGACCATTATCCGGCGATGATCATGTGGGCGCTTGCGGTGGGGTACATTGTATCCACCATTGTTTCGGCCGGCTTCCAGTATCAGTACGAGTTACGCTTTAACACCATGGCGGTGGCGATTATTCAGCGGATTCGAAAAACCGTGTTTGCCAACGTTATCAAACAGCCGTTATCCGCGTTTGACTATGTGCCGATGGGGCGGATTGTCTCGCGCTTAACCAATGATACCGAATCCTTGAAAGAGCTGTATGTGTCGGTGCTTTCGACTTTTTTACGCAACATCGCCTTGATTAGCGTGATGCTGGTGGCGATGCTGCTGCTCAGTATTGAACTGACGCTAGTCGTGCTGGTGTTATTGCCCTGTGTCATCTTGGTAATGGTACGGTATCAAAAACGCTCAGCGCCCGCCTATCGCCGAGCGCGAGACCGACTTGCTGATATCAACGGGGTGATGAACGAGTCGGTACAGGGCATGAATCTTATCCAATTGATGCAGCAAGAGCAGGCGTTTTCTTCCCGCTTTCAAACGATGACCGCGGATCACTTGGATGCCATGGTCACGATTCAGCGTCTCAATGGTATTTATTTGCGTCCCTTGATTGATTTGCTCTCCGGTGCCGCCTTGCTGTCCTTAGTGGCAATTTTCGGCGTCAGTGGAATGGAAGTGATTGGCGTCGGGGTGCTCTATGCTTTTTTGAGTTACCTGGGTCGAATCACTGAGCCGCTGATTGAGATGATGCAACAATTATCACTGTTGCAGCAGGCGATTTCAGCGGGAGAGCGATTGTTTGAAATGATGGATACGCCGCCTGAGCAATATGGTCATGACAGTACACCGATTCCTGACGGTGCCATTGCACTGCGTGATATATCCTTCTCTTATGATGGCGAAACGCCAGTGTTGTCCGACGTGAATGTAGACGTTCCTGCGGGCGGCTTTCTGGCGTTGGTCGGTCATACGGGGAGCGGTAAATCAACCTTAGCGTCATTACTCATGGGGTTTTATCGCCCAGGAGAAGGCACGTTAACGCTGGGTGGTTTGCCGATTGAAACCTTAAGCCATCAAAGTTTGCGCGAGGGCGTGGCGATGGTGCAACAAGATCCGCACATGTTAACCGGCAGCTTAAAAGAAAATATCGCGCTGGGACAGACACTGGACGATGCTGTGATTTGGCATGCATTAGAGCAAGTAGCATTGGCAGAGTACGTGAAAGGCTTACCTGCTGGTTTAGAGACTCCATTGGGCGAGGGGGGGATGACGTTCTCAGCTGGGCAACGTCAGCTATTGGCTCTAGCGCGGGTGTTAGTCCGTCAGCCTAAAATATTGATCCTTGATGAAGCCACCGCCAATATCGATTCCGGTACCGAAGAGCTTGTTCAGCAAGCATTAAATAGGTTACGTCAGCAGATGACAGTGGTAGTGATTGCGCACCGTTTATCGACTATTGCCGAGGCCGATAACATCTTGGTCTTGCATCGCGGCCGCGTGATTGAGCAAGGGCGTCATCAAAGCCTGCTACGCCAGCAAGGGCGTTACTGGCAGATGTACCAGCTTCAGCAAGCCAGCGCTCACTTGGCGGCGCTTGAGGAAGAAGCGCAGGCTTAGTCGTGTCATAGGTAAGAGAATTATAAAGGGGCTGAGGCCCCTTGTTTGCCGCGAATAGCGTCGCTGAGCGCTAGGAGAGCTTACGCATTAACCCTTCTTGAGTAGCAGAAGCTACTAGGTCACCTTGTTGGTTAAAAAGCTCTCCGCGAACAAATCCACGTGCACCACTGGCGGAGGGGCTTTCAATCGCAAACAGCAACCACTCATCCATTCTAAACGGGCGGTGGAACCACATAGAGTGATCAATAGTAGCCACTTTCATGCCTGGGGTCAGTAATGTTACCCCGTGAGGTTGTAGCGCAGTGACCAAAAACCCCCAATCCGCCGCGTAGCCCAGCAAGTATTGGTGGACATGGTAGTCATCGCCGACTTCACCGTTAGCACGGATCCAGAGATATTGCTTCGCTGGGGCCGTCTCTGGCTTCAGTGGATTGATCACAGTCGCAGGGCGAACTTCTATTGGTTTATCACTGCCAAACGCTTTGACAACATTGGCGGGTAGTTTATGGGCAATATCTGCGACCAGTGATTGCTCCGAGCGCAAAGTTTCCGGAGCGGGCACGTCTGTCGGCATCGTGTTTTGATGCTCGAAACTTTCCTCTTCCTCTTGATACGATGCGGTAAGATAGAAAATCGGTTTGCCGTACTGTACGGCTTTTATTCGTCGAGTACTGAAACTTTTTCCATCTCTGAGTATCTCAACATCATAGATGATCGGTTGTTCCGGGTCGCCTGGACGCAGGAAGTAGCTGTGAAATGAGTGCAAAAAGCGATCGGCTTCGATGGATGTTTTCGCGGCAGAGAGCGCTTGACCAATCACTTGCCCGCCATACACTTGTGGCAGTCCAAGATTCTCACTTTGGCCGCGATATAGGCCGGTGTCTAATCGCTCAAGCTGCAGCAGTTGTAAGAGTTCTGTCAGTGGTTGGCTCATAAGTCCTTGATTCATGCTATGCTTCCATTGTTATTGTTCAAGCTATCATAACCTTAGCGTTTTTGCCGCATTCAAACGCGTTTCGGTGAGGATTCTTTAATGAAGAAACTAACGTTTCTGTTGTTCGCCTTATTTACTGCTCTAGTGTTTACCGCTTGCTCTGGTAATAGCCAACCCAATGATTTAGCGAATATTTCTGGTACTTTGGTCTATCGTGAGCGCCTTGCTTTACCCGAGACTGCCAGTGTCACTGTGCGTTTGGTAGAAATAAAAAAAATGGACTCGCCGGGTAAAGTGATTAGCCGACAGTCTTTTGTGACTGAAGGTCAGCAAGTGCCCCTCCACTTCGCGCTAAATTACGATCCAAGCCAAATTTCTGCTTCTCATGATTATGTGATCACCGCGCAAATTGATGTCAGTGAACGCCCGTTATTTATCACCAATACGGTTAATAAAGTGATCACGGATACGAATCACACCTATGATCCAACCATTACGCTGGTACGATCCGACAACTAGTCGCTACACTGGGAATCATGACCACAGCACAAGGAGTGTGCATGCGGATTTCCTCATTAGTTTGGCCCGCGATCGTGCTAGCGATTGCTATTGCTGCGAGTATCAGTGCCGGCGATGCCTTACATGGGTTAGCGATCATGGCGCCTACGTTGTTTTTCTTCTACCCAGACAAATTGGCGAGTTGGTTATTGCTGTTGGGAATGGCGGCCTTGGCCCTTTCTTTACCGCAGTTACCTGCTTTGCTTGCGGCAAGTACTTTGCTGATCTTGCCAGCGTTATCTTTATGGTTTAATCCTGACCGACATCCCCATGTTAAGTGGTTACTTGGGGCTGTGATGCTCGCTATTTTCGCAGGGATAATGGCTTTGCAGTCGGAAGCAAAATTAGGCGGGGCTCCCTGGTTTTTGGCTCTTCAACTTGCGGCGTTATGCGGGTTATGGCTATCGATGCAATATTGGCCGGGCTACCAACCACCTCGCCGTGGCGCTTGGCTAGTGCTTCCCATTCTGGCCGCGGCGGTTGGGTGGCCATCCGCGCTGTGGAGCGTGGCAGTGGTTGCGATGATTGGGCTGTTACAGTGGGTGGCGCTTACACCGCGTTTAGCCGCTTCACGTCACCTTGCGATGCACATTTTGCCGTGCGTGCCGTTTTTAGTTATTGCTTGGCGTGTTCCCTATCAATTAACGATGTCGTTACTGGTGGCGTGGGCCACTATGCTGGCGGCTATCTGGGTAGGTGAGTATTTACTCTTGGAAGACTCAGACGATAATTAAGTGATAATTGCTTATAAGATCAACAGTTAATCGGTAAGAAAACGAATCCTCCTTGCATTGCATCCAGCCTTGCCACATAATGCCCCGCAGTTAAGCAAGCTTAACGACATATCGATGGAGGCCTCCTTGGTTCTCCCGCAACACTATCTTGTGTACTGGGTCAGGTCCGGAAGGAAGCAGCCCGCGCTTGGGACGTGTGTGCCGGGATGTAGCTGGGGAGGTCTCCGCCCTTTCTGTCCCCCCCTAAAATCAAATGCTTCTCGAACAATACACCATCATTTTCCTGTGAATTCCACCGCCTATTTACACGACAAACTGATATGTGCACAACCAACTGATTTTTTGGGATGATATGAGAGTCTGTCTTCTATTATCGTCTGTTGACACCTGGGTGACACAGCTTGGCATGACTCGACTATGATCATTAAATATACAGGCAGCAGTGGGCCCAATGGAGGCGTGACGTGGTGATAAGGCGAATGTGGGTGGCATGGATAGCTATCTTGGTGAGTAGCCAAGTGATGGCGAGCGATCTACAAACGCAGCTTAAGGGGTTTTACGATGAAGCGTGGCAAGCAGGGACCCTGATGGTCGCTCAGCCGGCTTTAAACGCTTATCCTCAAGCGCTTTTAGTGAGCCAGGCACAATATCCAGATTTTGAACATTTTGATTGGCAAGATCTGAGCGCTCTCTACCAGGTCGTTCAAACCTGCCAACCTAATCCGCGCATTGTGGTACCAAGGCTGTTAGTTGCTCAGCGCTTCGAGCTTGCGCTTTGTCGAGAACAGCCTTTACCGGTTGAATGGTTTGAAAAAAATCCGCTGCTTCATCCTGCTGGGGGGAGTTACGCCGAGCGTTATTTAAGCCATTACGCAATAAAGACACCACCGCCTGAACTGGTAGAGCGTGTGACTCTCGCCAATAAAAATCACCCTTTGCATGACGCACTGGCCGCGCTTAGTCAGTCAGGGCGTGATGCCTTGCTTAACGGTTATCGTGCCTATTTGGATGGAGACCGTCTGTGGTTAAATGGGGAAGAAGGGTGGAAAGCGTTACCTCGCACACAATGGACGTCGATCGCCGATAATTATCGTTTGAGCCTATCGACCCACTCAACGGGCTGTGACTACCGATATGGTAATATTTGTAATCAGTTACATCCCGCTTATCGAGGCGTCATGATTGCTATTTTGGTGGCTATTTTTGGGGCGCTAGTGCTGGGGTTAGCGCGCAGTGTTTATGATAGGTACCAACAGCGGCGCGAGCGCCAGTTTATCCTCCAGTTACTCACCCATGAACTGCGAACACCCATTGCCAGTTTGGGTCTGACGGTTGAGATGTTGCGCAATCAATTCGATAAGCTGGATGACTGTACGCAAGATGTGTTGTGGCGTTTATTGGCCGACCATCAACGGCTCAACCAACTGACGGAAACCAGCAAGGGATATTTAAGTACCGATAAAAGCGAGCAGTTTAAAACGCAAACAGCCTCGTTATCCGAGTGGTTAGATAACGTGTGTGACTGCTATGACATTGACTACACGTTAAACCAAGATAAGACATTAACATTGCCTTTCTACTGGCTCTCTATTTGTTTGAAAAATCTGATACAAAATGCGCATCAACACGGTGGCAATAAAGTTTGGATCCGAGTACATGTCGGCAAGCGAATTCGAGTGTGTGTCTATGATGATGGCGCTTTTCCTTCATGGTGGCAACGCGTTTGGCGCCGCTGTAAAGCACCAAAGTCTGAGCACAATATGGGGATTGGATTATTTTTAGTCGCGCGGTTAATGCGGCAAATGGGGGGTAAACTTTTGATTAGACGTCATCCTACTTGCTGCATGTTGGAGTTACCCCAATGAGCCATTTGCTATTGATTGAAGATGACACCTTGTTGGGTGAGGGCCTACGTCAATTTTTTGAGAGCTACGGTTTCCAATGTACTTGGTTAGTTGATAGCCACAAGGTAGAGAAGCACTGGTATCACGCCGATCTCGTTATCTTAGACCGGCAACTGACCGACGGTGATAGCTTGATTCAGCTTCCTCACTGGCTTTCCTTAAAAGCGCTCCCTGTTATTGTACTGACCGCGAAAATTGAAGTAGAACAACGAGTTGAAGGGCTCATGGCAGGAGCAAAAGACTATGTGGTTAAACCTTTTTCACATCAAGAGTTGCTCGCGCGAATTTATGCCCAGCTTCGACCTTTGGGCGAGAGCCAGCTTTTGTATGGACCGATCAAGGTTGAGCCGGGATCGCGGAATGTTTATTGGCAGAATGAATCCGTGATGTTGAAACCGAAAGAATTTGACCTGTTATTATTGTTAATACAAAACCCAGGGCGAGTTTTTCATCGTGAAGAATTACTCAACAAGATTTGGGGTTATCAAGCGTTTCCCACCACTCGTACTGTGGATAATCATGTGTTGCGGTTACGACAAAAATTGCCCGATTTAGCAATAGAGACGCATCGAGGAGTGGGCTATCGATTGGTGATGCTATGACACGATGGGGACGCTTGCTGGTTCTCGGATTCGCGATGCTAAGCGTAAAAGTAAACGCTGAGCAAGCCTGGTTTGGTGATACGCCCATGCAACAGACCTACCAGGCATTAGCCGCCGACCGACCTACTGTTGCTTGGCAGGAGCTTATTTTTGCACTATCGCAAGAACAGATTGCTACCCAGCATTGGGCCGCGCTCAAACATGCGATCATCAATCAAACAGATTGTGGTCAACGCCTGACTGAGCCGAATGGAAAGGATATTCCACAAGGGCTTACCATTTCTTTTGTGCGACGCGCAGGAGCATCAAGCCTAGGTTATGAAATCAAACTATCGGCTGAGCATGTATCGCGTGCAATTTTGGTTACGCTCACTGATCCCAATGGTCAGACGGTGATCAGTGAAATATTAGGCGCTCAAACTGGATTTCAAGAAATTGAATCAGGACAACTTTTTACCCAAGTGGATCCAGGTGTTTACGAACTGCGTTTAGGTGGGCAGCACTACAGCTTGGTCGTTTACGGATTACCGCGGCGCCCTTGGGTGAAACTAATCGGCCATCCTGATCAACAATTAACGGTGGATTTGCCCAACACGCCAACCAGTTGCGCGCCGGCAGCCGCTTATTGGCTATGGCTAGATGATGCGTACCGATGGATCGAGCAAACGCCAATTTATGTGACAAGTAGCGCGGAAAACACACCGAGCCCGGTGAAGGTCTCGCTTCCCGTTAAACGTCCCGCTAAATCGGAACACTTGAGCGCGATCGTGACGCATTTTGAGTACCAAGGCGCTATCAAAGTGAATTACGTCGAACGGCTAGCTTTGCCTTTACCAGAAACACCTTACACCGCTGAATCAGTTAACGCCAGGCGAGTTAAATGACGCTAGGCGAGCGATCTATCAAACGTGTTTAAAGGCGAGAGACATAAAAAAATAGCCCGACAAAGCGGGCTATTTTTACGTTATCGAACAGGTAATTAGTTCAAGTATGCGTTGAACATCCACAGTAATTTTTCTTGTTCGCGGATGTAATCGCTCATTAGTGCTGATGTGCCTTCGTCGTCAGCTTCACCAGCAAGGCTCATAATGTCACGTTGTAGGCTAATTAATACACTAAACCCGTCAACAATGGCGCGTAGACCGGCTTGACCGTTCGCCTCTGGTGCATGCTCTTTGATTTCACTGATTTTCAAATATTCACTGAAGCGGTGTTCAGCGGTACCACCAATAGTAAGAATGCGCTCGGCTACTTCATCGATCTTAGTTTGCAGATCGGTATAGATCTCTTCGAATTTTACGTGTAGCTCAAAGAAGTCGCCGCCTTTGATGTTCCAGTGAAAACCACGCACATTGGTGTACAGCACTTGGTAGTTTGCTAATAGCGTATCTAGGCGAGCTGCTAAATCTGCAGCTTTGGTGCTGTCCAATCCGATCAATGCTGATTGTTTACTCATCTAATGCCTCCTTAGTGGCAAAATCAATGTGTTAAATCGTCGCGCTATCGCGAAAATTGAACACTGGAAACTGTGTTGTTTCGATTGATGAAAATAGAATAACGTCCCGAATTAAAAAAGGAAAATGGAGTTAACCTATATACCTGATAGGTTAAGCCTATGATGTGATCGATGTATCGTCATGAACAATAAAATGCTCAGGAAGACGCTCGAGACCTGCGATTAACGCTTGTAGGCAGCGCGCGTCGATTGCCGTGCCAGTTTCTTCTTTCATGATGGATAAGGCTTTGTTCATTGGGATAGGGCCACGATAGGGACGCTCAGCAGTGATAGCATCAAAAATATCTGCGGTGGTAATAATGCGAGTGAGCAGGGAAATGTCATCGCCCTGCATGCCGTCTGGATACCCTGAGCCATCGAGCTTTTCATGATGGGCGCTAGCGAACTTGGCGAGGTGATCGAATTGGTGGATTTTCGATAAGATGGTTTTACTCAGTGCAGCATGGCGTTTAACGTGCTCCCATTCCTCGTCATCCAGTTTTCCCGGCTTATCGAGCACATTATTGCTTACGCCGAGTTTGCCAATATCGTGCAGTAACGCGCCACGCTTTAGCCATTTTTTATCATGTTCACTGATGTTTAACTCGTCAGCAATTAAGCTAGCGTATACGGAGACACGTTCACTGTGACCCGAGGTGAAAGGGCTTTTGGCATCAACAATACGCCCAAAGGCAGCTGCAATGTCATCCATATAATCATCATCGACCCAAATGCATGTGTTGGCAGGCG
Organism: Salinivibrio sp. AR647; assembly: GCF_001995415.1. NCBI lineage: Bacteria > Pseudomonadati > Pseudomonadota > Gammaproteobacteria > Vibrionales > Vibrionaceae > Salinivibrio > Salinivibrio sp. AR647. The sequence continues at coordinate 129,756 of NZ_MUFE01000002.1, forward strand.
TCATCGACAGGACTTCTTCTTTTAATGTGGGGCTATCCAGTTGCCGCCAAAATTGCGGTTCGTGAGCCAGCTGTAAAAAGGTATCGACGAGGTCGGGGTCAAACCAAGTGCCGCGACGGTTTTTCAGCTCGCGGAGTGCGGCGTCGACACCGGACTCGGTTCGGAAGACATCAATGACTTGCGTCATCAATGCGATGCGCGAAAACAAGGGGATCTGATCGGCCTTTAACTGATCAGGACGCCCACCACCATCATAGTGTTCATCCAGCGCGTAGATGGCTTCAGCAACGCTTTCACTAAAACGTAAATCGCGTGCGACATCGGCACCACGGGTACATCGCGTTTCGATCAGCTCTTGCGCATACATGTCGCCATGACGAATGATATCGAGTGTGGTCGAGAGCTTCTGCATAAACCCACGCTTTACGCCGGTATTTTTTAGTACGAAATTCAGTACGCTGGATAAGCTACCGTCCACTACCTTGTAGCTTTGTTTAAATGCTAAATCATTGGTGAGGTATAGTTCGCAAATACGTGCAGCATTACTACTACATCCGGCATCTTTTAGCAGAAGGGAATAAAATAAGTCATGACGCTGTTGGTCGTTGATTTGCAACGTATCTGCGAGCTTCATCCCCATCCATGCACAACGCATACAGTGTTCGGGTGGCTGTCCTTCAGTCATATCGAGCGCCGTACTCAAGGCTAGGATTAGCTCTGACAACTTTAACGAAGTCACGTCATTTATATGGGGTTGCATCTTATTTTCTCATCCACTTTATTCGTCCATTACGCGTTGGTGGTGAAGGTCTACTTTTAATGTGTGAGACCGCGAACGGTTGCCGACACTTCTTCTGCACCTGCGTGAATATCACTCATCACGTTATCGGCTGCGGTGACTTTTTCTTGCCCCATGGTTGATTGTTCAGTGACTCTTTCCATTGCCTCACTCACCCCTTTGATCAGTTGTAGGTTTTCATCGACGACATCGGCAATTTCTGTGGTGGACTTGCTGGTGCGTTGTGATAAACCTCGAACTTCGTCGGCAACAACCGCGAATCCACGGCCTTGATCACCCGCGCGCGCTGCTTCTATCGCTGCATTGAGTGCGAGCAAGTTAGTTTGTTCGGCGATTTGTTTGATCGTGGTGACGATGTTTTCAATGCTCTGTGCATGCTCACTGAGCTGATTTACCTGATTAGCGGCTTCGACAGCTTGGTCGGTGACGTTTTGCGATCGCTGAACGGCTTCTTGTAGTAAGGCGCTACCGTTTTCACTATGCTTGAGTGTTTGTTCTGATGATGCTTGAGCAAGCTCTGCCGCCTGATTAACGGCTTGATTTTTCTTCACTGTATCAGTGATTGCAGTCGCGAACTTGATCACGCGATAGACTTTACCATTGACATCAAAAACGGGGTTATACGTTGCTTCGAGCCAAACTTCATTACCATGTTTATCACGACGCAAGTATTGGCCAGACGTGAATTGGCCGCTGGCTAGTGATGCCCAGAAGTTTGGGTTATCTTCATAAAACGCGTGATCACAAAATATCTCATGATGCTGGCCTGCAATTTCTCGTGCTTGGTAGCCCACCGCGGCCAGGAAATTATCATTTGCACGAACAATTGTGCCGTCAGGTTCAAATTCAATCACCGCCAATGAACGATCGATAGCAGCCAGAATAGATTGTTGTCGTAAGCTCTCTTTGTGCTGTTTAGTGACATCCGCTGCCAATTTTCGAACGCTGACTACTTTGCCGCTGGTATCTTTGATCGGTACATAAGTCGCTTCCATCCAAATTTCTTGTCCATGCTGATGGCGGCGACGAAATACGCCTTTCTGTGGTTTACCTTGCGCGAGTGATTGCCAAAATTGTTGGTAACTTGGGTCATTAACGGTTTCTTCGAAACAAACCGCGCGGTGATGCTGGCCGATAACCTCATCACGACCGTAACCAATAATACTTAGGAGTTTATCGTTTACACTCGTAATGGTGCCGTCAGGCGAGAAGGTAATAGTCGCAATATGTGTATTGATGGCATCGAGCTCAGCTTGGAGTGCGGCTTTTTCCGTTTGGCAGGTATCCAATTCTCGCTGTGTCTTTTTGAACATGGCAGCAAACTTCCTTCTGTTCATTGGTTAGGCATGAGCGTATTCAACTTGTTGTGCATAAAGTTTACGCACATGTGCTTATTATAGAGTGCAACGTTTGTAGCGTTTGATCTTTTCTCTCATGTCATCATGGAATCTAGCGTAGCCTGTGATTTTTGCTGTTTTGAGTCATGTTTAGAAACACAATAATTATGTGTATCTATGCGTCGCCGTGCTTCCTTTTCCCTGCGTTCTTACGTATTCTTTGTGATTAAGATCATGTTCACATATCAGCCTGTGTAACATTTTCATAAAGCATCCTTACAGTTTGTAACTAAAGTCCTTTTCTATTTTCAATAATTTCTGAAAATTCCAAATTTTCATTGATCCCACGCAAAGAAACTCCGTATTATCCCTCAGACGCATTGTGAGGGAGATCAAAATGGAGTTGTCACAAGAATTACGCAACGTCGTGATGCACTTTGGTGAGATGGGAAGCCGTTGGGGCTTTAATCGCTCAGTCGGTGAAATGCTAGCGCTGATTGTGCTAAGCGAACATCCTTTAAGCGCTGACGACATTGTGTCTGCACTCAACATTTCTCGCGGCAACGTCAGTATGGCAACCAAAGAGTTGCAAGGCTGGAATTTAATCCGTTCACAGCGTACCCCCGGAGATAGAAAGGATTACTTCGTGCCCAATGGCACTATCTGGGAGTTGGCGCAGCAGGTGCTTGCTGAAAGGAAAAAGCGAGAAGTCGACCCCACCTTATCGATGTTGCGTTCACATTTTATGCGAAGCGAAGACGACGCAGACAGTCACGCGGTGACGCAGTTACATGAGATTCACGATCTTTTGGAGCTGTTCAACCATTGGTTTGATGATGTGCAGCAAATGAAACCTGAGCATCTGAAAAATTTGATGAAGCTGGGTAGCAGTGTCGGTCGGCTTCTTGAGCTGTCGGGCAAGTTGTTTCACAGCAAGTCCAACGAAGAATCGGGTAAGTAACGTCCTGAGGGTAATGTCATGTTAGATACATTAATGTTGTCGCGAATGCAGTTTGCGGCCAACATCAGCTTCCATATTCTTTTTCCCACCATCACGATTGCACTCGGATGGATGCTGGTGTTTTTCAAATTCAGACACAATCGCACAGGTGAGCAAATTTGGCTCGACACCTATTATTTCTGGGTCAAAGTGTTTGCGCTGACCTTTGCGCTTGGGGTGGTCTCTGGTATCACCATGAGTTTTCAGTTTGGCACCAATTGGCCGGGCTTCATGGAAAAAGTTGGCAACATTGCGGGTCCTTTATTGGGCTATGAGGTGATGACGGCGTTTTTCATGGAAGCGACCTTCCTCGGTGTGATGTTATTCGGTAAAAACCGGGTGCCTAACTGGGTGCATACGCTGGCAACTTTGCTGGTGGCGATTGGTACCACGATTTCTGCTTTTTGGATCCTGGTACTCAATAGCTGGATGCACACACCAACCGGCTTTGAGATCATTGAAGGGGTGGTCCACCCAACCAGCTGGTTCGAGGTTATTTTTAACCCATCAATGCCGTATCGCTTAAGCCATATGTTATTAGCGTCAGGGCTGACCGCGTCTTTCTTAATTGCCGGTATTTCCGCCTATCAGAAATTGAAATCACCCACGTCCGGTGTGTCAGACAAGCCACTGAAAGTGGGGATTACGGCGGCCGCTATTTTGATCCCACTGCAAATCTTTATCGGCGACATGCACGGGTTAAACACCCTAGAACATCAACCGCAGAAAATTGCGGCGATGGAAGGGGTCTGGGAGACCGAGCAAGGCGCGCCATTACTGCTTTTTGCGGTACCTAACGAACAAACACGTTCAAACGACTATGAAATCGGTATTCCGAATCTGGCCAGTTTGATTCTGACTCACAAACTCGATGGTGAAATCAAAGGCTTGGAAAGCTTTGAGTATCATCCACCGGTGAAACCACTCTTCTTTGGTTTTCGAATCATGGTAGGCGTAGGTGTGCTCATGTTGCTGGTGAGCTGGTACACCGCGTACCGTGTATGGCGAAACCAGCCAATGCCTAAGTGGCATCTGATGGGGCTTGTGGCGATGACCTTCTCAGGCTGGGTCGCTACCTTATCGGGATGGTATGTCACTGAGATTGGTCGTCAGCCTTGGCTTGTTCAAGGTGTATTGAAGACGGCGGATGCGGTGACGACAGTCGCCAGTTCTAATGTAGGGATTTCATTAACCATCTATCTCACCCTCTATGCCGTGTTAATGGTGGCCTACATTCGAACCCTGTTCTTCTTGGCGAAAAAACGTTTGCCAGAGTATCAATCTGACGACGCAAACACCGCGCAGTCAACTAAAGAGGTGAACGTATGACCATCACACCACATTTACCTGAAATCTATCTATTGCTCTTTGGGTTTACGGTATTTATGTATGCCGTACTAGATGGCTACGATCTCGGGGTTGGCATGTTGCTCCCGAGCTGTAACCAAGCACAGCGCGATCGCATGATTGCATCGATTGGTCCTTTTTGGGATGCCAACGAAACCTGGTTAGTGTTGGCGGTTGGTATTTTGTTGATTGCATTCCCAACCGCACATAGCTTGATTTTGACTGAGCTATACTTGCCGACCTCAGTGATGTTAGCGGGATTAATCTTGCGCGGGGTCTCCTTCGATTTCCGTGCCAAGGTGCGGCCTGAACGCAAAGATCTCTGGGATCGTTGCTTTAAAGCCGGCTCTTTTATTGCAGCGATGACCCAAGGCTACATGATAGGCCGTTATGTGTTGGCATTTGATGAAAGCATCGGGGCGTACTTGTTTGCCTTATTAAGTGGCCTTTGTGTGACCGCAGCTTACATCTATATCGGCGGAACCTGGCTGGTGATGAAGACTGAAGGCGATTTACAAAAGCGAGCGGCTAAATGGTCGCGTCGTGGTGGTTGGTTAGCCGCGCTAGGCGTCTTAGCCATTAGCATTGTGAACCCACTGGTAAGTGAAACGGTTGCCGCGCGTTGGTTTGGCTTCCCTGAGATCTTGCTGCTCGCCCCCGTTCCATTAGTGTGTCTGGCGATTATGGTGCTGGTCGACCGATATTTACGCCATGTACCGGTTGAAAATGACGTGGGATACCAATTCCCATTCATTGGCGCGATATTCTTGTTCGCATTAAGCTTTTTTGGCTTGGCCTATAGTTTCTTTCCGGACATCGTCCCAGGGGTAATGACAGCACAAGAGGCAGCGAGTGCACCAGGTACCTTATTGATTGTGGGTTATGGTGCCATGTTTGTGTTGCCGATGATCTTCTTGTACACCGTGTTTGTCTATCGTGTGTTCTCCGGTAAAGCAACGGATCTTAACTACGAGTAATCTCTCTCACCGTTAGCCGTTTAACTGTTTTATGAGCGCCCAGTCCATCTTGTGATGGCCTGGGCGCTTTTTTATCCCTACATATTTGTCATTAACGCAAAAAAGATAGTCACCCTAAACATTGGTGACGTTAAATATTACATCTCGCTGGATTAGCTCTCCTGTCTATCAAGCAAAGACTTGATTTTTTCTGAGACCATTACGTTAGAGCTTGGTGCTCGATTCCATTTTTGTCTTGTTTTATCTGATGATCGGCGAGATGAGCGGGTTTTCGTTGGTTTTTTACGCTTTTTAGCGTTTTTGATGATGATGTCGCTGGTAATGAGTGAGGCTAAATCATAGCGCTTCTCTTGTTTATGGCCCTTAATAATCGCTTATGATAGTTGTATTTGTGGTCATTTATCGAGCGATTTGGTGATAAATACTGCTATCAGCACAAACAATTAGGTGACAAAAGAGTGAGGTTAAAATTGACTTAAATCATTGTTTTTGCTTTATCTAGCTGTTTTTTCGTGGGGTGGGGTGTAGCGAATTGGTTAAAAATAATGTTTGAGATCTAATGATTAGCGTGTAAGATTATCTTTAACTAATCGTTCAATTAAAAAAACGAATGGAGACGTAATGCCTAAGGTAGGGATGCCGGAAGTACGGAAACCGCAGCTGGTTAAGGCCACGATGACGGTCATCGGTCGAGTAGGGCTGCATGCAGCCACGATTTCTTTGATCAGTAAGGAAGCCGGCGTATCGACAGGCATTATTAACCACTATTTTGGTGGTAAGCATGGCTTGCTAGAAGAAACCATGCGTGTGGTTCTACGTGAGCTATCGGCGACGGTGATTAGCGCATTGCGCGAAACCCCACGCCACCACCATCAGGCGCGCATTAACGCGATCATTAACGCCAACTTTGAAGGGTTTCAGGCCAAATCTGATGTGGTTAAAACGTGGTTAGCGTTCTGGTCGTATGCCATGCATGACGATGAATTATACCGTTTACAACGCGTGAACGAAAAGCGCCTACTGTCGCATTTGCGCATTGAGCTACGTGCATTATTGCCGCTTGATCAGGCGGTGATGGTCGCTCAGGGGATTGCGGCGTTGATCGATGGTATTTGGTTGCGCGGTGCATTGAACCCTAAAGGTATTGATGCCAACAACGCTCGGACCATCATCAATGATTATTTGGATAAGCAATTGACCTTTTATGGTCGTCCTCAGAGCTAAGGCCGCAAACGCCTGACATATACACTCGAATACAAAAGAATTCAGGATTAATTATGGACGCGAAAACGCTATTTATTAATGGGCAACTGACCGCTGCAACCAGTGGCGAGCACTTTGCAACCGTCAACCCGGCCACGGGTGAAACGCTTGCACAAATTGATCAAGCTTCGGCAGACGATGTACAAGCGGCTGTCGATGCTGCCAAACAAGGCTTTGCAGTTTGGTCGCGTATGACAGCGATGGAGCGTAGCCGCATTCTACTAAAAGCCGTTGCCCTGTTACGTGAGCGTAATGATGAATTAGCGAAGCTCGAAGTACTCGACACCGGTAAGCCGATTCAAGAAGCGGTCGAGGTTGACGTGGTCACCGGCGCGGATGCGATTGAATATTTCGCCAATCTTGTCCCGTCCATGCAGGGCGAGCAACAACCGCTTTCTGAAAACCAATTCTTCTATACCCGCCGTGAACCACTTGGCGTGTGTGCGGGCATTGGTGCTTGGAACTATCCGATCCAGATTGCGATGTGGAAGTCAGCACCAGCATTGGCAGCGGGAAACGCCATGGTGTTTAAACCGTCCGAAGAAACACCGCTAACCGCCTTAAAACTGGCAGAAATTTTTGCCGAAGCAGGGATGCCAGCCGGTGTGTTTAATGTGGTTCAAGGTGACTACCGTGTGGGCCAAATGCTGACTGCACACCCTGAGATTGCCAAAGTCTCGTTCACGGGTGAAGTCGGAACCGGTAAAACGGTCATGGGTGACGCGGCTAAAACACTCAAGTCGGTTACTATGGAGCTAGGCGGTAAATCACCTTGTATCGTGTTTGATGATGCAGACCTTGATAATGCGGTATCGGCAGCTATGGTCGCGAACTTCTATACCCAAGGCGAAGTGTGTACACACGGCACCCGTGTATTTGTTCACGACAGCATTTACGACGCCTTCGTTGAGCAACTGAAAGCGCGTACAGAAAAGCTCGTTATCGGTGACCCAACCGATATGAACACCCAGGTCGGTGCGCTGATCTCGACTGAACACCTTAATAAAGTGATGACGGCGATTGAAACGGCAAAAGCAAGCGGTGCAACCTTGCTGACCGGTGGCTACCGCGTCACTGAGAACGGGCTTGATAAGGGTAACTTTGTCGCGCCAACCATCTTTACAGACTGTGATGACAACATGGCGCACGTGCGTGAAGAGATCTTTGGCCCCGTGATGTCGGTATTGCGTTTTTCTGATGAGGAAGAAGTCGTTGCCCGTGCCAACAATACCCATTATGGCTTAGCGGCAGGTATCTTTACGCAGAATCTATCGCGTGCTCACCGCATTATTCATCAGCTTGAAGCCGGTATTTGCTGGGTCAACACCTGGGGTGACTCACCCGCAGAAATGCCAGTTGGTGGCTACAAACACTCAGGTGTCGGTCGTGAGAATGGTGTCGAAACCCTCACACATTATACCCAAACCAAGAGTGTCCTGATTGAGCTTGGCGACTTCGCCAGCCCTTACGCCTAATTTCTAACGGAGCGACCAATATGTCACAACGCTACGATTATATTATCGTCGGCGCGGGTTCGGCCGGCTGCGCATTGGCCGATCGGCTGACCGAATCTGGCCAACATCAAGTGCTACTGCTTGAAGCGGGCGGTACCGATAAGAGTATTTTTATCCAAATGCCGACGGCTTTGTCGATTCCTATGAACACCAAGCGCTATGCCTGGCAGTTCGAAACATTGCCAGAGCCAGGCCTTGATGGACGTGAACTTCATTGTCCCCGCGGTAAAGTGCTCGGTGGCAGCTCATCGATTAATGGCATGGTGTATGTCCGTGGTCACGCTTGTGACTATGAAGAGTGGGTTGAGCACGGTGCCAATGGCTGGGATTACGCTAGCTGCTTGCCGTACTTTAAGCGTGCTGAAAGTTGGTCAGGCGGGGCAGATACCTACCGTGGTGGTAACGGTCCTGTCGGCACTTGCAACGGTAACGACATGAAATTAAACCCATTGTATCAGGCTTTTATTGATGCAGGGGTGGAAGCTGGGTATCCAGAAACCAAAGATTACAACGGTTATCAGCAAGAAGGCTTTGGCCCAATGCACATGACCGTCGATAAAGGTGTGCGTGCCTCAACATCAAACGCCTATCTGCGCCGTACCTTGAAGCGTAGCAACCTCACCTTGAAAAAAGGCGTGGTGACGCGCCGTATCTTGCTAGAAGGCAAGCGTGCTGTCGGTGTGGAATTTGAAAAAGGCGGCAACATCGAGCATGTGATGGCGGATAAAGAAGTGATCTCCAGTGCCGGCTCTGTTGGGTCGCCTCAGCTTTTACAGCTATCCGGTATTGGTGCGCGTGACGTGCTCGAAAGTGCAGGTGTTGATGTTCAGCACGAGCTGCCGGGCGTCGGTGAAAATTTGCAAGACCACCTCGAGGTGTATTTTCAATTCCATTGTAAGCAACCCATCACGCTGAACAGCAAACTGGGCCTTATTAGCAAAGGCATGATTGGTACCGAGTGGATCCTGACCCGTAAAGGCTTGGGTGCCACCAACCATTTTGAATCTTGCGCCTTTATTCGCTCACGCGAAGGACTGAAGTGGCCAAACGTGCAGTATCACTTTTTGCCTGCTGCTATGCGTTATGACGGTAAAGCGGCATTTGATGGCCATGGCTTCCAGGTGCATGTTGGCCCTAATAAACCAGAAAGTCGCGGCCATGTTCGGATTCAGTCTGCCGATCCGCATGCTAAGCCGGCAATTTTATTTAATTACATTACGACTGAGCAAGACCGCCAAGATTGGCGCGACACCATTCGTTTAACCCGCGAAATTATGGATCAAAACGCGATGAACGCATTCCGTGGTGATGAGATCCAGCCGGGTAAGGATGTTCAGTCGGATGAAGCGATCGATCGTTGGGTGAAAGAGAATGTGGAAAGTGCTTATCACCCATCGTGTACTTGCAAAATGGGCGCCGAAGACGACGCAATGGCGGTGCTCGATGAGCAATGCCGTGTGCGTGGAATTCAAGGGTTGCGCGTGGTGGACTCCTCTGTCTTCCCGACGATTCCTAATGGCAACCTGAATGCCCCAACCATCATGGTAGCGGAGCGCGCCGCTGACATGATCCTTGAGAAGCCACTCTTACCTGCCGAGCAGGTGCCAGTATGGATTGCGGCTGAGTGGCAAGACAAGCAACGCAATCAAAACGCGCAGAGTGACGATGCCACCCAAGGGTGAGCACACACTAGAAACTAATTAGTAAGCATTACAAGGAAACTAATATGTCAATGAATAAACGTAACACCACCAAAACGCTAATGACTGCCGTTGGCCTGAGCTCAATGATGGCGTTCGGCGCTGCAGCGAATCAGTGTGAAACCGTGCGTTTCTCGGATATCGGTTGGACAGACGTCACTTCAACGACGGCTATCACCACGGAAGTGCTTAAAGGCATGGGTTACACCACAGAGACAGATTTACTGTCACTGCCTGTGACCTTCTCATCACTGGCGTCGGGCGACATCGACGTATTCCTCGGTAACTGGATGCCAACACAGACAGGCGATATTAAGAAGTACATTGATAACGGCACTGTCGATAGCGTTCGCGCTAACCTAACGGGGGCAAAATACACCTTAGCTGTGCCTAAATATGTGTACGATGCCGGTGTGACTAGTGTTGCAGATATCGCGGAATATGCTGACAAATTTGATTCACGCATTTATGGCATTGAACCCGGTAACGATGGCAACACGCAAATTCAAAAAATGATCGACACCAACGACTTTGATCTGGGTGATTTCCGCCTAATCGAGTCCAGTGAAGCGGGCATGATTTCGCAAGTCTCACGTGCCGTTCGTCGTGACAAATGGGTTGCCTTCCTCGGCTGGGCCCCGCATCCAATGAACAGCAATTTTGATATGAAATATCTATCTGGTGCCGATGAGTACTTCGGCCCGAACTATGGTGGTGCCACGGTTCATACCAACGTACGTAGCGGCTATGTCGAGCAGTGCGCAAACGTGGGTCAAATGCTCGAGAATCTTGAGTTTAGTCTCAAGATGGAAAACGAAATGATGGGCAAAATCCTCAACGACGGTGAGAAGCCACAAATGGCTGCACGTGAATGGCTACGCAACAACCCAAGTGTGTTGAACAAGTGGCTAGACGGTGTCACCACAGTTGATGGTAAAGACGCTGTTGAAGCGGTCACTGAATACCTAAAAAAGACTGAAGCGTAACTATAAAAGTGTAGAAGGAGAGGGCGGTGTTAACGCCGCCCCTAAGGTTTTATTGTGAATATTATTACAGATAACAAGATCCCACTCGGTCAATGGATGGAAAGCGGTGTTGATTGGTTGACCATGAATGCCGCCGGTTTTTTTGATGCGATTTCAATTGGGTTAGATACTAGCATCACACTATTGGTCGATATTTTTAAATGGATGCCAGCAGCTGGTCCGATTCTTATGACCGCGGCTCTTGCTTGGTACCTGCAACGTCGAATTTCTATCGTGATCTTTGTTGTGAGTGCGCTCTTGTTGATCCTCAACCTGGGCTACTGGCAAGAGATGCTGGAAACCTTTGTTCTGGTTTTTGCCGCGACAACGATTTCCGTATTAATTGGCATACCGCTGGGGATAATGGCGGCGCACCGGCCTTTGGTATACACCTTTATGCGGCCATTGCTCGATTTAATGCAAACTGTACCACCGTTTGTGTATCTCATCCCAACGCTGGTGTTGTTTGGTTTAGGGATTGTTCCGGGCCTTATTTCGACCATTATCTTTGCTATCGCATCGCCAATCCGCCTGACGTATCTAGGGATCACGCGGGTGCCTGAAGAATTGGTCGAGGCGGGACGTGCATTTGGTGCCACTCGTATGAAATTGTTGTTTAAAGTGGAATTGCCGGCGGCATTGCCAAGCATTATGACAGGTGTGACTCAGTGTATTATGTTGTCGCTGTCGATGGTGGTTATTGCTGCGCTGGTGGGGGCTGATGGCCTGGGTAAACCGGTTGTCCGTGCACTGAATACAGTGAACATTTCTCAAGGGTTTGAAGCGGGTCTTGCGATTGTATTGGTCGCCATCATTCTTGACCGCTTGTGTAAAGCACCCAACCAAGGCAACGAATAAGAGGTAACCATGGACGCAATCGCAATTAAAAATTTAGATGTCGTGTTTGGCGATAACGTACAGCCAGCACTTGATCTGTTGGATAAAGGCCTTTCTCGGTCAGAAATTATTGAACAAACTGGACAAGTTGTCGGTGTCGATAATGTATCGCTCAATGTTAAAGAAGGCGAAATCTGTGTGCTCATGGGCCTTTCAGGCTCAGGTAAATCGAGCTTACTCCGTGCAGTTAACGGCTTAAACCCTATTAGTCGTGGTAGCCTCGAAGTCCGCGACGGCGATCAAATGGTCGATATGGCGACTGTTGATTCGCAGACATTGCGTCACTTGCGCACCAGTCGTGCTTCTATGGTGTTCCAAAAATTTGCCTTGATGCCTTGGATGACGGTTGTCGACAATGTGGCGTTTGGCTTGGAAATGAAGGGGATCAGCAAAAAAGAGCGCCGCAAGCAAGCGCTTGAGAAATTGGAGCTCGTTGGTCTAGATGAGTGGGCTAACCAATATCCTCATGAACTGTCTGGTGGTATGCAGCAGCGTGTTGGTTTAGCAAGGGCCTTTGCCATGGACAGCGATATATTGCTGATGGATGAGCCTTTCTCTGCGCTTGACCCACTGATCCGAGCCCAGTTGCAAGATGAGCTGTTAGAAATACAGAAAAAACTCAATAAAACCATTCTGTTCGTCAGTCACGACTTGGATGAAGCGTTAAAGATTGGTAACAACATTGCGATTATGGAATCGGGCCAATTGATTCAGCATGGCAAGCCGGAAGACATTGTATTACGTCCAGAAACTGACTACGTCCGTGACTTTGTGGCTCATACTAACCCATTGAATGTCTTAAAAGGACGCTCAATGATGAAAACGGCTGATAACTTAACGCGCGTTGAGAATCGTTGGAAAATCTGTGATCGACGTGAAATCTGGGTCACGGCTGAGCAAGATGGCACTTTCTCTGCAACCGCAGGCGATCAACCATTGCGTGTGGTTGAGTGGGACAAAGACACGCTCGATTTCTCACAAGTTGGCGATAACACCATTGTTGTGGCCTCACCCGATATTGAGATGCGTGACGCGATTGAAATTCGCTATAACACCAATACGCCTGTATTGCTGGTAGAAAATGGTGAATTTCTCGGTACCTTGTCTGATCATGACTTCTATCATGCTTTATTGGGTAAATTTCAGAAAAAAGACACAGACCAAGCGGCATAACTCACCACGAGTCAGCCCCATGTCTAGCCATACAAAAGGCCTGCTCGAGAGCAGGCCTTTTCTGATCATTGCGAAGTTTGTTGATAACCGAATAAATACTACGGCATGATCACGGTATCAATCACGTGAATCACGCCGTTGGACGCCATGACATCGGGTTTCACCACAGTCGCGTTGTCCACTTTCACATCACCGTAAGAGACTTTGATCATCACATCGCTACCTTGCACCGTGGTTGCTGTTGACATACCCATAACTTGCTCGGCTGTGACCTTACCGGGGACAACATGGTAAGTGAGGATATCTGTTAGTTTGTCTTTATTCTCTGGCTTCAGCAGTGTTTCTACGGTGCCATCTGGGAGCTTATCAAAGGCCGCATTGGTCGGCGCAAACACTGTAAATGGGCCATCACCTTTCAATGTATCAACCAGATCAGCGGCTTTTACTGCTGCGACCAACGTTGAAAAGTCATCATTTTTCATCGCAGTATCAACAATATCATAATCCCCCTTGTGGTGAGCAGCGACCGCGGAGCCCATGCTTGCGAGGAACGTGGCAGTGACTGCAAATTTGGTCATTGTGTGTTTTAACATCATTGTTCTCCCTTTCATTTTTTACTCCCCACCATGACGGCGATGCAACATTGCAAACGCTTGGTGACTTCCTGGGAATGATTAATTGACTGCCTTGTAGAAAACGAAGAGAGAGAGGAAGCCGATCACAGCGCCAAAAATATTCCTGGCCACGATTCCTTCTTTTACGCCTGATTACCTTGATATTCACGTGAAATTTTTCGAACAACTCATTCGCATAATTGTGATTGTCCGCACACTTTTATCGGCGTAATCTCGTGCTCGTTCCAACGCAATAACGCGAACATACTGTCGATTCTAGGGAGTATGCTTTGTGAGCAAGTTTCTGCGAAAAATAGCATTTTCAAAAAAATAGCCATTTTTCAAAATAGAGACAATGAGGTGACAAAGCATCCGCGTTATTGGCGTTTAATAGCAGTCAACCCGATACGAAAGAGGAAATAACCATGAAAAAACTTGCAGCAATTTTCGCCCTGACGCTCGCTTCAACCTCTGTAATGGCTGGTGGTTTAAACCTCGATGTCACCCCAGCTGAAGGCGGCGCTTGGGTAACCGTTACCGAGCAAGGCCAAGCGGTTGAAGGTGCGAAAGTGACCAGCGAATCCGGTCTGGATGCGAAAGTCACTGACGAGTCTGGTCGTGTATTTATTCATGCACAAAACCAGAACAGCCGTTCAGTCAACTATGTCGCTAACACAGATCAAGGCCAGCACGCTGAAAAAGCAGCCTTTGTACGTGGCGACCATAGCTAAGCATTGTTCGTGAGCCATCGTGGACAAATCTTGTCCACGAGTCATTGAGCATAAAAAAAGAGAGCATTACGCTCTCTTTTTTTATGCCTTTCGGTTAACCACAACCACGTTTTTAGAGCAACCACGTTTTCAGATCAACCATGCTTTTAGATCAAAAAGTGACTCGACTTGATGGGTTGGCGTAATGCCTGCTGGTGACGGTGTGTTATCGCTATTAAGCCAGCATGTATCAATCCCTGCACGCATGCCACCCAGCACATCAGAATGTGGATTATCTCCAACCATTAAGATTTTGTCCTTGGGGGGATTTCCCATTTTTTCAAAGGCATGTTCAAAGATCCGAGGGTCCGGCTTGGCGATGCCCACTTGCTCGGATATCACTAAGGTTGAAATCGCAGACTTCAACCCGGTTCTTTCCAGGCGGATATCTTGGAGAGCGGTAAATCCGTTAGTAATGATACCAATATGTGCATGTGGCTTGATCGCACTAATAAGATCGCGCGCGCCTGGCAATGGTTCGCAAATCTCAGCCATTGCATCTAAAAAACCCTGGTTCAATATTGCAGGCGCCACGTTAAGACGCTCTCCCCAACGCGTAAAACGCTCGGTTTGTAGCGTATGAGCATCAATTTCACCATCTTGATATTGTACCCACAAAGGCTTGTTTAGCTCTGAGTATTCCGCAAACGCGTGATGGTCAAAATTGACATTGTAGCGCGAAAACATACGTTGTAGTCCCGCAAACGCATCGAAGTGAAACAGGGTTTCATCCGCATCAAAAAGCACCCAAGGATATCGCATCGATTTAACTCTCTTAATGTAAAGTGAAAGAGTGTAACAGACCCAGAGGTTTGCTAGCGAGCCTCCACAAGCGACTCACCGTCCATGGTGATAAATAACGAAAACACAAAGTAATGTTGCTATTAAAGGGAGAGGTATAGCCCTGCCAAGGTGGCACTCATGAGGTTGGCTAAGGTTGCGGCAAGAATGGCGCGCATGCCTAATTTGGCGATATCACCGCGGCGCTCTGGGACAATGCCGCCCAAGCCACCCATTAACATTGCTATTGAGGTGAGGTTGGCAAAGCCACATAACGCAAACGTAACAATGGCTTGGCTATGGGGAGAGAGCGCTTCTTTTAGGTTCATAAAATCCGCAAACGCCACAAATTCATTCACAGCAATTTTCTTACCAATCAATGTGCCTGCTGTCATCGCCTCTTGCCAGGGAATGCCAATCAGCCAAGCCACTGGTGCAAATAGGTAGCCGAATAGCCACTCAAGGCTTAGTTGCGGCAAGTTTAAAATAGGCCCCAGTTTCCCTAACCCACCATTAATCAGCGCAATCATACTGATCACGGCGAGTAAGCTGGCCCCCACGGCCATCGCAATTTGTAAGCCACTCAAGGCGCCTTGCGTGCCAGCATCAATCACATTCACTGGTTTATCTTGATCGTCTTCGAGCGCTTGGTGTTGAGCATGATTCATGGGGGATTCGGTCTGCGGTACCATTATTTTGGCCATCATTAACCCAGCAGGTGCCGACATAAACGCAGCCGCGATCAGGTATTTCATCTCTACCCCCAAGCCTGCGTAACCCACCATGGTGCCGCCGGCGACTGAGGCGAGCCCGCCTACCATAACAGCAAACAGCTCGGAGCGAGTCATGGTAGAAAGAAAAGGTTTTACAACCAACGGCGCTTCAACGGAGCCAACAAAGATATTGGCCGTGGCAGACATGGACTCAGTGCGAGAAGTGCCAAGTACGCGGCGCAATAAGCCACCAATGAGGCGAATGATCCAAGTCATGACCCCAATGTGGTAAAGCACAGCGATCAGTGCAGAGAAAAAAACGATGGTGGGAAGTACATTAAAAGCGAAAATAAAACCAAGTTTAAACTTAGCCAGATCACCAAACAGAAATTCAGCGCCAATATCGCCAAAACTAATAATCGCCGACACGGCTTCTGATGCGTTAGCTAGAATACGCTGACCAAGCGGAACAGAGATGATAAAGCCAGCAAAGACGATTTGTATTAGGAACGCACCTCCCACTGTGCGCCAATTAATCGCGGAGCGATTTTCCGAAAAGACAACCGCGATAAGGAAGAGGACACTAATCCCCAAAAGGCCAATGCCAAACTGCATGATGTTGCTCCGCAAACGTTAAACTTAGGATGGAAAACGATTGCGGCGGTATTGTACGCGATTTTAATAATGTGACAAGAGTCACTTTTTGCCCTCTTTGTGTTCATTTAATTGCACTTGTGTCTATATTGATAAAAGGTGTGTTGTAGCTCGTAAATGATGCGTGACATCTTGGTTATAAAAGGTGTCGAGACGGGTTCTTCCTATCAGCATTGTGAGTGAAGATTGCGTTGCATCAAAAGTGTTGATGGTGACTGTGTCTATTTTTCATGGGCATCTAGAATAAAACCTGGCTATGATTCGAATAGGCCAAGGATAGTGCTATTTCCTTAGCGACACGATTATTTATAGTTCTGAAATAAAGAGTTCAAATAACTCGCTGAGCGAGTAAGGACGCGGGATTCGGGCTGATTTTTTCTTAGTAGGTGGTCACAAAATGAACATTTAGTTAGGCCCCTAATTAAAAAATTTTCGAGATGTGTTAATGTAGCCGACTGTGTGGTGATGACTGATCTTTTATTGATGTTAAAGATGGCTTAAACATCAATAAATAATGAGCTCGCTACCAACACTCACAGGCTTCCGAATAAACGGACTAAGGAGTTAACTCGTGAGCGATAAAAGCCATGAAGATATGATGACACCAGACGGGAAGGTTAACCCGATCGATACTGACTATCAGGTCGGTCAGGATAACGTAGCGCTGAAACTCGGCCCGTTTGGTTTTGATATTCATAACCGAGTATTTATGATTTCCGGGCTGTCGATTTTGGCCTTCATTTTTGTCACCTTGGCATTTCAAAACCAAATCGGTCCTGTTTTTGGGGATTTGCGTGGATGGCTAACCTCAAATCTAGACTGGTTCTTCCTTTCTGCAGGTAATATTTTTGTTGTTGCTTGTCTAGTGCTGGTTGTGTCACCACTGGGTAAAGTCCGATTGGGTGGTACTGAGGCCAAACCGGATTACGGCTATGCGGGCTGGTTCGCGATGCTTTTTGCGGCCGGTATGGGCATTGGCTTGATGTTCTATGGCGTGTCTGAACCATTGACGCACTTCCAAACCGCGTTAGGTGGAACGGCAACCGGTGCTGACGGTCTTCGCACTGACTGGGCGCCTTTGGGGGCGGCAGCCGGGGATACTGAAGCTGCTCGTCGCCTAGGTATGTCTGCGACTATTTTCCACTGGGGTTTACACCCATGGGCGATTTACGCGGTATTGGCTCTAGGCTTGGCACTGTTTGCGTATAACAAAGGCTTGCCTTTGACCATGCGTTCTGTGTTCTACCCACTGTTCGGTGAACGTGTTTGGGGTTGGACAGGGCACGTGATTGACATTCTCGCGATCATTGCGACCTTGTTTGGTCTTGCCACCTCGCTAGGCTTGGGGGCATCACAAGCATCCGCCGGTCTGCACTATCTGTTTGACACGCCCCTGGGTAATACCACCGAAGTCATGCTGGTGATGGGTATTACGGGCGCGGCGATCCTTTCGGTTGTTGCAGGGGTAGACAAAGGGGTCAAACGCCTGTCTGAAATCAACATGATTTTGGCACTGTTGCTGCTAATCTTTGTTATTGCCGTGGGTCCAACGATTGCCATCTTAACCGGCTTCTTTGGAAACCTAGGGGCATATCTACAAAATCTGCCTGCGCTGTCTATGCCATTTGGCCGTGAAGATGCGAACTTTACCCAAGGCTGGACTTCCTTCTATTGGGCATGGTGGATTTCTTGGTCCCCATTTGTGGGTATGTTTATTGCGCGTGTTTCACGCGGTCGTACTGTGCGTGAATTTATCACCTGTGTGCTTATCATCCCTTCAGCGGCCTGTGTGCTTTGGATGACCGCCTTTGGTGGCACGGCGATTGGTCAGTTCGTTAATGAAGGCTATACCGCTGTTGCTGATGCGGAGCTTTCACTCAAGCTGTTTGCGATGTTGGATGACTTGCCGTTGGCATCAATCACCTCGTTTATCGGGATTATCCTGGTTATGGTATTCTTTGTGACCTCGTCTGACTCGGGCTCATTGGTTATTGATACCATTTCAGCGGGCGGTAAAGTGAATGTGCCTGTACCACAGCGTGTTTTCTGGGCGTCTTTCGAGGGCTTGGTTGCGGTTGCGCTGATCCTTGGCGGTGGCTTGGTTGCCCTGCAAGCGATGGCGGTATCAACCGGTTTCCCATTCACGATTGTGCTGTTGGTCGCGACGGTCTCCTTGTTTAAAGGCTTGATGTCAGAGCCGCGAGGCTAGTTAGCGAAATAGCGTTAATCTAGTCAATGATGAAAGAGGCAGCGCACCATGCGTTGCCTCTTTTTTATTAGCGCTGTTTTATTGCCCTCTTTTTCAGCCCTCCTTTGCCGCTAATGTTCGTCTCTCGAGACGGAGCGTTATGAAGTGGTTAAATATTGACCAAGCTCGCCAGCCCTTTATTCACCTATTCATCTTGTGTGATATTCTTGCTGACTTTTCTGTCATTGCTTCTTTTTGCGTGCTGACGTTTACCTCGATATCGAGTGTCGTCCAGGCAGCGTTTAGCAATAATGACAGGTTGCCGAGTAGACGGAGTAAGGAGTTTACGTGTGAGCGATAAAAGCCATGAAGATATGATGACACCAGACGGGAAGGTGAACCCGATCGACACCGATTATCAGGTCGGTCAGGACAACGTTGCCCTCAAGTTTGGCCCGTTTGGCTTTGATATTCATAACCGCGTATTTATGGTCGCGGGTTTGGTAATTATGGCCTTTGTGTTTGTGACGTTGGCTTTCCAAAACCAAATGGCCCCGATTTTTGAGCAGATGCGTGCTTGGTTAACCGCAAATCTCGACTGGTTCTTTCTTTTAACCGGCAATGTCTTTGTCATCGCTTGTTTGGTGCTAATTGTCTCACCACTAGGCAAGGTACGGCTGGGGGGCACTGAGGCCAAACCGGATTACGGCTATGCTGGCTGGTTCGCGATGCTTTTTGCCGCCGGTATGGGCATTGGTTTGATGTTTTATGGTGTCTCTGAGCCACTAACCCATTTCCAAACGGCGTTACAAGGGACCGCAACGGGTACTGATGGTCTACGTACCGACTGGGCACCTTTGGGGGCTGCCGCCGGTGATACCGAAGCCGCGCGTCGGCTGGGGATGTCGGCAACCATTTTTCACTGGGGCTTACACCCTTGGGCGATTTATGCCGTATTAGCACTCGGTTTGGCATTGTTTGCTTATAACAAAGGGCTTCCTTTGACCATTCGGTCGGTATTTTATCCGCTGTTTGGTGAGCGTATTTGGGGCTGGACCGGTCACTTGATTGATATCTTAGCTATCGTCGCGACGCTCTTTGGTCTCGCTACTTCGCTTGGCATTGGTGCATCACAAGCATCCGGTGGTTTGCATTATTTGTTTGATACACCATTGGGGGCCACCACTGAAGTCTTGCTGGTGATCGGCATTACTGCGTTGGCGATCTTTTCGGTCGTAGCGGGTGTGGATAAAGGGGTAAAGCGTTTATCTGAGATCAACCTAGGCCTGGCGTTCTTACTCCTCCTTTTCGTGATTATCGTCGGGCCAACGTTAGCGATTCTGACCGGCTTCTTTGGTAACCTCGGGGCGTATTTACAGAACCTGCCGGCGCTGGCTATGCCATTTGGCCGAGAGGATGCCAACTTTACCCAAGGTTGGACCGCGTTCTATTGGGCATGGTGGATTTCTTGGTCTCCATTTGTGGGTATGTTTATTGCCCGCGTCTCACGTGGTCGAACCGTTCGCGAGTTTATTACCTGTGTGCTGCTGATCCCATCCGCCGCGAGCGTATTGTGGATGACTTCATTTGGTGGCACCGCGATTAACCAGTTCGTCAATGAAGGGTATACCGCAGTGGTTGACGCAGAGTTGTCGCTGACCTTGTTTGCCATGCTAGAAGGGTTGCCGTTAGCAGAGATTACCTCGTTTATCGGTATTATCTTGGTCATTGTCTTCTTTGTAACTTCGTCTGACTCCGGCTCTTTGGTGCTAGATACCATTTCGGCAGGCGGGAAAATGGACGTACCGGTATCGCAGCGCGTTTTCTGGGCAACCTTCGAAGGCCTGGTCGCGATCGCACTGATCCTCGGCGGCGGGCTTGTTGCGTTGCAGGCAATGGCGGTTTCGACGGGCTTCCCGTTCGCGGTGGTCTTGCTGGTGGCGACGCTCTCCTTGTTTAAAGGCCTTGCTTCTGAGCCGCGTGCAAAATAAAGAAGTGTGCTAACTGCTTGATAGTTAGCTAAGATAGAAAAGGCAGGCTTTCGAGGCTGCCTTTTTTTATGGCAAGTGATACGGCACACTGTGTCACAGCCAACGGACATTCTGATTCACTGTGTCCTACCACGATATTATCGCACGTTTAGGTGAGCGCTATGGAAGCTGAACAAATCGAGATTGCAACATTTCTTGCACAGTACGCCCCATTTGATTCAATGCCCGAAGAGGTGGTCGCAGAAGTGGCAACCAGCATTGAGATCAGTTATTTCCGTGCAGGCACCGATATTTTTGCTTACGGTGATGAAATTCACGACTTGGCGATCATGCGTAGCGGCGCTGTCGAGCTGTTTCGCCGTAATGGCACCTTGTATAACCGCATATCCGAGGGCGACATTTTTGGCCAAATGGGTCTATTGATGAACAATCGTGTGCGGATGCCAGCGAAAGCGATTGAAGACACTTTGATCTATTTTATTCCGGAAGCCACGTTTAATCGCTTGTTTGATGATTTTGAGCATTTTGCCGATTTTGTCGAGGTAGAAGATAGAACACGCTTGCGCCAAGCGGTATCAAGCCACAATGAAGCCAATGATCTCACCACCTCCAAAGTGAAGAAACTGATTATTCGCGACCCGGTGATGATTGCCAGTACTGACTCCGTGCAATATGCCGCGCAGGTGATGTCGCAAGAAACCGTCTCATCGATTTTGGTCATGGGTGATGAGCCCAATCCAGAAACAGGGCTCAAACCGGTACTGGGGATTATTACCGATCGAGACTTGCGTAACCGGGTGTTAGCAGAAGGTTTGCCTTATGAAACGCCGGTTCAGGAGATCATGTCGCCACAGTTGATTACCTTGGATCATAATGCGTATATTTTTGAGGCCATGCTGACCATTCTGCGCTCCAACTTGCACCATGTGCCGGTGCTACAACACGGCAAGCCGATTGGTGTGGTTGCCTTGTCTGATATTGCACGCTACGAGTCGCAAAACAGCTTGTTCTTGGTGGCGAGTATCTTCCGTCAGCAGTCGGTCGAGGATTTGGTGATCTTATCTAAGCAGGTCAAAGATTGCTTTGTACGCATGGTCAATGAAGATGCCAACTCGCATATGATTGGCTCGGCACTGTCGGTGATTGGACGCAGTTTTAAGCAGCGTCTTTTAGAGCTTGCCGAAGAAGAGTTGGGTGAGCCGCCTGTACCGTATTGCTTTTTGGCGATGGGCTCTATGGCGCGTGATGAGCAGCTGATTGTCACCGACCAAGACAACGCAATTATCCTTGATGACAACTACGATCATGGCCAACACAATGCGTATTTTGAAGCCCTGTCTAAGCGCGTCTCTGATGGCCTAAACGCATGTGGTTATACCTACTGCACCGGTAATATCATGGCGACCAACCCCGAGTGGCGTAAAACGCTGAAACAATGGGAGCAATGCTTTGCCGATTGGATAGATAATCCTAGCCCGCGTTCACTGCTCGACAGTAATATTTTCTTCGACTTGGATGGGGTGCATGGTCGCACGAACTGGGCCGAACAACTTAAAGCTTTCGTGGGTCGTCGCGCCCGTCGCAATAATCGCTTTTTGGCGTCCATGGCGCGTAACGCCTTGAACCGCACTCCACCATTAGGCTTTTTTAAAGATTTTGTCATGGAGCAAGACGGTCGCCACAATAATTCGATTAACTTAAAGCGGCGTGGTACCGCGCCCTTAGCCGACTTGATACGTGTTCATGCATTGGCGACCGATTCGCGCTCGCAAAACTCGTTTGAGCGTTTAGACGATATTATCGAAGCAGGGATTTTACCCAAAGGCCGCGGTCCCGATCTGCGCGATGCGATGGAGTTTATTTCGATGGTCAGGATCCGTCACCAAGCATTAGATATAGAAGCGGATCGTGAACCTGATAACAATATTGAGCCGGAGAACTTATCTGACTTTGAGCGCCGTAATTTAAAAGACGCCTTTCAGATTTTAAGTAATGCCCAGAAATTTTTGAAATTCCGCTATCAGCCCAATCGGTCGTAAAGGAAGGATATGTTCCACTTTAATCTTAGGAAAAAAGAGGATGCAGACCAGGTAGACTGGCGTGCGATGCTAGACACGAAACGCGAGACCGTGCAGCACGAAACCTTGCAGGCCTTTTATCAGCAAGGATGGGTGTCACCCGACACGCCCGTTTCGCAAGTGCCGTTTGTGGCGCTTGATTTTGAAACAACGGGGCTCGATAGCCAGCAAGATGCGATTGTCAGTATTGGCTTAGTGCCTTTTACTCTCAATCGTATTCGCTGCCAACAGGCCCAGCATTGGATTGTGAACCCCAACCGACCACTTGCCGAATCGTCGATTGTCATTCACGGCATCACGCACTCCGACATTGTCAATGCACCGGATTTTTCCCATGTGATTGAGCCATTACTCAGTGCGCTGGCGGGTTCAGTGGTGGTGGTGCATTATCGCCGGATTGAACGCGAGTTTTTGGATCGTGCGATAAAAGAGCGGCTAGGCGAGGGCATTATTTTCCCTATGGTCGATACCATGGAATTAGAAGCCTGGAAGCATCGCACCGGCAAGCGTAGCTTCGCTGACTGGATAGCCCGTCGGCCGCCAGAATCGATTCGCTTGGCTGACAGTCGGCAGCGCTATCAGTTGCCATTTTATCAAAGCCATCATGCGCTTACCGATGCAATTGCCACTGCCGAACTACTACAGGCACAAATTGCACACGACTTCTCGCCAGATACGCTCATTAGTGAGTTATGGCGATAATAAACAAAGACACAATGAACGTTTCTCGTGTGGTTTCCGTATTCGTCGACAAGGCGTATAATTTGCGTGCTACAAGCCAGTGACGGAAAGTAAGAGGAACACAAATGACATTGATCCACGTAGTAGAGGGGCTGGCATTCGGTCTCGGGGTGCTGTTGTTATCATCGTCGGTTGGCTTTGCCTATTGGGGATTGACGCTCAAACCGGAAGAAGCAGAAGACATGACAGCGCGTAAAATTGAGTTGGGTTTTTACGCCGGCGCGTGTCTGGTTTTTACGCTGTTAATCGGGTATTGGTTGAGCGTGTAAGTTCATCGCCTTAAAAAGTGAGCCCAATAAAAAACCACCGAATCATCGGTGGTTTTTTTGTTCGATTATCGGCTTGGCATTACCAAACGTCTTTATCGATTTGCTTATCCAGTTTCGGGAATTTGGTACGATCAAAGGTCGGGTTTTTACCCGCACGACGCTGGTCTTCGTAGTCTTTCATCAAGGCGAACGCGACGCCAGACAGCAGCGCAATCGCGACCAAGTTAATCACGGCCATCATCCCCATTGATAAGTCAGCAAAGCTCCAAATCAGTGGCAGATCCATCACCGCGCCCATCAGCACCATTGCGAGCACCGCAATACGATACAACAAGATGGCTTTACGACACTTAAAGATATACTCGATGTTCGACTCGCCATACGAATAGTTGGCAATGATCGAGGTAAAGGCAAACAGCAGAATCGCGATGGCGATAAAGGCAGCGCCCCAATCACCGACTTGGCTGACCAAGGCTTCTTGCGTCAGTGCAATACCTGTCAGGCCGCTCTCAGGCTCAAGCATGCCTGAGATCAAGATAATCGATGCGGTCGCGGTACAAATGACAATGGTATCGACGAAGACACCCAGCATCTGAACGTAGCCCTGCGCGGCAGGATGATTCGGCTTGGTAGTCGCCGTTGCCGCAGCATTAGGGGCTGAACCCATACCTGCTTCGTTTGAGAACAAGCCGCGTTTAATCCCTTGCATCATTGCTTGTGCGATCGCATAGCCCATGGCACCGCCTGCAGCCTGCTCCAAGCCTAATGCGCTTTTGACAATGGTTGTAATCACTGCGGGAAGCTGTTCGATGTTCATGGCAACCACGACCAAGGCAACCAATAAATAAGCCAGTGCCATAAAGGGGACAATCAGCTCTGCAACGCGTGCGACTGAGCGCATACCGCCAAAAATAACCGGTGCGGTGACTAACGCCAGACCAATACCGACAGCGAGATCATTAAAGCCAAACGCGGTGTCCATGGCTGCGGCAATAGAATTCGATTGCACCCCGTTAAAAGCCAAACCAAAGGCGATAATCAAGCAAATGGCAAATGCAATCCCAAGCCAACGTTGACCCAAGCCTTTTTCGATGTAGTAAGCCGGGCCTCCGCGGTAGGTTTTGTCGTTGTGGTTCACTTTGTACGCTTGCGCGAGAGTGGATTCGACAAAGCTGGTGGCCATACCGACCAGGGCGGTTAGCCACATCCAGAAAATAGCACCCGGGCCACCAAGATACAGCGCCACCGCGACACCCGCCATATTCCCGGTGCCGACACGCGCGGCAAGACTGGTACTGAATGCTTGGAACGACGAGATCCCGCCTGATGCGCCATTACGGCTGTCTGCCATCAGTTTAAACATGTGGCCAAAGTTACGGAATTGAATAAAGCCTGATCGCACCGTGAAGTACAAGCCTAAGCCAATCAAAAGATAAATCAGTACGCTGCCCCAAAGGAGGCCGTTACCTGTATCGACTACGGACACAAATAGATTTTTAAGTAGTTCCATCATTAAACTCTGTTTTGTCTGTTGGGAGACGCCTTGCACGGTTGTTGCTCGGGCCATAACCCGATGATTACCGAATGCGAGGGTCGACAACCACTGTCCTTGTGAGATCGCTGCCATCCATGCAGGTGAGCAACGCGTCACTCGAGAAAGTCATGCATCAAGGCCTGATATGACGAGTGGACGTTGAGTCTGCAACAGCATTTTGAATCCATGCTCGGCTGTTGCCAGAGTGCGCTTTGATTAGCCATGCCGATGTTTCAACGCACCGGTACACTAATTGGAGCACGCCGGATAATACCGATATTTGTGAGACAAAACACTATATGATTAGCGAAGTGTTGGTTTTTTAATCGGTTGCATGTGTTAATAACAGCACTAAAAACTGTAACCAAAATGTAATGCTTTGCAGGCTAATTGCTTGATGTTAAAGCAGTCCAGGTTCAAGGAGTTAAATAATATAGCGTAAATAATGACTATTTATTCATATTGTTAAGACTGAACAAAATGTGATCGACAGCACGTAATATCAGCAAAATCGAGTGGTAAGCATGCAAGCCATTCGGAAACGCCAACCGTTTTTGTCAGAAAAAGTAGCGGCCGCATGCCTAATTGATTAGGGAGGTGAGTTTTTTTTCGCCAGCAGATCGCGTCTCACCATCTCAATCGCAGATAAAGCGGTATCTGGATCAATGGCATGGTTTTCGAGCAAGTAAATAAGATCGACAGCGAGTTTGACGTCATCAGGAGCGTTTTCTAAGGCGCTTGGTGTCGACGCGTGCGGGTTAGTCATGATACCTCCGGGCTGGATGCAAAATCAGCAAAGTGAATAAGGGCCGCTTGAATGAGTTGTTCGTGCAACGGCACCAAACTGGTGTGCGAGTCATGGTATCCGCCACCAATCACCGCGGCGACCGGAATATCATGCTTGGCACAGCGTGAGAGTACCCCGCTATCGCGTTGATAAATGCCCTCGGTCGATAACGCCAAATAGCCAAGCGCATCGGCTTGGTGGACATCGACCCCCGCATCATAAATCACCATATCAGGGCGGTATTGTGCGAGGGCGAGATCTAACAAGGGCAAAAAAGCGCTGAGATAGTCCTGATCGCCTGTGCCTGTTGGCAGGGGTAAGTCCAAATCGGAGGGCGGTTTGCGTGAGGGAAAATTTTTCTCGCAATGGACAGAAAACGTCACAATATCGGGGTGGTCGGCGGCCAAGGCGGCGGTGCCATCGCCATGATGTACATCACAATCGACAATCATCACCTTATCAATGCCTGGCTGGGTGAGCGCATGGCGGGCGGCAATCATCAAATCATTAAATAAACAAAAGCCGCTGCCAAAGTCGTAGTGCGCATGGTGATAGCCGCCGGTGAGATGAATAGCAAGGCCTGAATCTAGAGCGTGATCGACCGTCAGTGTGGTGCCGCCGAGCGAGGTTAAACTGCGTGCGATCAGTGCGTCGCTCCATGGAAAACCAATCCGACGCATTTTGACTAAAGGGAGATCCCCTGCCAGCAACTGACTGACATACGCGGGATCATGAACAGCATCAATCACTTTTCGAGTGGCCGGGATCGGTTGATGAAATTCAACCGGTAACGCCAGGCGTTGTAACCGCTCAAACAACAATCGGTATTTTTGCAAAGGGTAGCGGTGGCCGTCGGGAAGGGGAAAGTCCGAGTACACCGGATGATAAATCAATGGCAGCACGTATCTCTCCTGGTTGAGCGCTCGGGTTTGATGCTTGGTGTGAGCTGAACGTGAATCACGATTTTTTTTCTCGGTAACTGATCGTGGTTTCGATACGCTCTCGCGCCTTGGTGCAGCGTGCTAGGCGTTGTTCTAAGGCAAGCACTTGTTTTTGGTACTGCTGACGCGCCGCGGGGGTCGATGCCATTTCGACGCTGGCATTGGCGTCTCGGAGTTTATCGGCCAGTCGACGCTCCCAATCTTGGTGCTTGGCTAAGTCTTGATAAAGCTCACCAATCGCCTGGCGTCGTGGCCCGCGTTTGGCTTGCTCTTGCTTACGTAACGGCTGTGTCGCCAGTTCACGTTGTAGCGCGGTGATTTGCGATAACAAGGTGTCGCAAATATGGGTCGCACGTGCATCGGTCAGCACCCCTTGTTGGTGATCGCGCTGCATCACTGCCAGCAATCCTTGGGCTTCGTTCACACAGGGTGTGAGCAATTTGCCTTTGCAATGAAAAAGCGTTGTCGCGAATAAAGGCGCGCGGGCTTCGCCACGGCGTCGGTCGACCTCGGCGGCTTGATTGGCCAGTTGCTCAAGGTGTTGGGACATTGCATCGATTTGCGCTTTCATTATGGGTCTCTCAGTCACGCACAGCGGCGACGATAACGGCGATTAAAACCAAGCATCAACGGCCAGTTTACCGGCTAAAATCACCACCGCGGTCACAAAAATAGGTCGAATAAACTGACTGCCAAAACGAATCGCGGAGTGGGCGCCAATAAACGCGCCTAGCATTAAGCATACGCCCATGGTCAGCCCGAGTGCCCAGTTCACATGGCCCAAAAGCGCAAACGCCACCAATGAGGTAATATTACTAGTGAAGTTCATCGCTTTCGCCAGTCCGGAAGAGAGCAAAATATTCATCCGATAGAGCGACATGGTAGACACCGTCCAAAACGCGCCCGTACCCGGACCGGCAACGCCATCATAAAAGCCCAACGACAGGCCTTGGCTCCATTGCTTCATCGGTAGCTTGGAGCAGCGCGCGGGGAGCTGGTTGTTATCTCCCTTAGGGTGGGGATGCCAAACGGTGTAAATCGCTGCCACAAGCACCACCACGGGGATCGCTTTTTCTAACCATTCAGTGCTTAGCACATCAACCAGTAAAGTCCCTGCGGTTGCGCCAATCAAGGTGCCCCAAAACGCGTGTTGCCAAAATAAAGGCGAAAAAAGACGTTTTTTATAATAGGTAAAGGCGGCGGTGCTGGAGGCAAAGGTCGCGGCCAGTTTGTTGGTACCTAACGCCACATGGGGCGGCAAACCCAGTGATAACAGGGCTGGAACAGTCAGCATGCCGCCACCGCCGGCGACGGCATCGATAAAGCCGGCGACAAAAGCAGTCAGCCCTAGGATCACTAAGGTCGAAAGATCAATCAATTCAAGCATAGTCACTCGTTAATTTAAGGTTCGATCACGCGTTTGAATGGCGGCAGCGAGTCGAGTAAAGATTGGCCATATCTGCGGGTGATAATGCGCCGGTCAAGAAGCACTACCTTACCAGAATCTTCCTCTTTGCGCAGTAGACGACCGACTGATTGCACCAGCTTTTTACTCGCTTCTGGGACCGCGATTTGTAAAAACGGATTGCCACCGCAGCGTTCAATATACTCCGCGTGAGCTTCTTCCACTGGAGAAGTGGGGACCGCAAAGGGAATTTTCGTAATAATGAGATTAGTCAATAAGTTACCGGGCAAATCTAAGCCCTCGGAAAAACTGCCGGTGCCAAAAATTATACTGGTTTTGTCCGCACTGACTGCTTGCTGATGGGCCTTTAATAGCGCCGTGCGTGATTGTGTGCCCTGACAGAGCAGTTGCCAGCCGCGTTGTGTGACCGTTTGCTCAATGGCTTGGGTGACTTGTTTCATCTGCCAATAAGAGGCGAACAATACCAAGGACGCTCGCTCGCCCTCTAGGTGCTCAATAATTTTCTCGCTCAGCGCCGCCGTAAAGGCACTGGCTTGCGGCTCACAAGGCATAGTTGGGATCACCAAGCGCGCTTTATTGGCGTAATCAAATGGCGAGGGTAAGGCTAAATAACGCGAACCGTCGCTTTCACTGAGTCCGACTTGGCGGCAAAAATAGCTAAAGCGATTCAGGGCGCGCAAGGTCGCAGAAAACAGTCCAACCCCGGCGGCGCGAGACCAGAGCATTTGATCCAGACGCCAGCCTACTTCTAAGGGAGAGACATGCACCCAAAGATCCCCCTCGCGCTCACGGCAGGCTTGCACCCAACGGGCAAGCGGTGCGCCTTTATCGGCATTCGGTTGGGCCATTAAGGTCCAGACTTTTTCTAAATTTTCTAACCGTTGGAGGAAAAACGCGGTTTCGGCGAGCGCCGGATCAGCCAGTTTGGCAGAAATGTCATTTTCTTTCAGACGCTCATTGATCAAATCATGGATCTTTCCCAATGCCTGATGGGCTTTTTTGCTCGCGGTTTTAAGCTGTTCACTGGGCGCAATCAGGGCTTCGGGCAGTTCACCGTCGGCAAAGCGATAACAACCGTCGTCGTTGAGCGACAGTTGACTGAGCATGTTTTTTGCCTCGCGTAACCCTGGGATCAGGGTTTGTATCGCCTCGAGTAAGCTATCAACAAAGCGGTGTGCGCGCGTCATATCCGCGGTATTTCCCAACTTGGTAGCGGCTTGGTTCAGCTTTTCTAGCCAACCGACCACGCCGAGCAAACTGGCACTGGCCGCTGAGAAGTCACGCGCCACCGTGGGAAGGTGGTGCGCCTCGTCAATCATATACAGGCACTGCTCTGGCTCGGGCAAGATCACCCCGCCGCCGAGTTCGAGATCGGCGAGCAGCAAGCTGTGATTGACCACCACCACATCGGCTTTATCCATTGCCTCGCGTGCTTTGGCAAAGGGGCAACCACGGTGAGCGGGCAGGCCAGCATGGCAGGTGTGTTTGTCAGAGGCGATCGCTTGCCATAGGTGATCGGCAATCGGTTTGGGCCAGCTGTCGCGGTCGCCATCCCATTTTCCTCGACTCAGGGCAACGTAAAGATCATTCAGCAACAATTGCTCGCTGCGCTTGGGTTTTTGAGCAAATAGCGCCCCTTGGATGCTCTCGGTCTCTGCCACTGCACTCAGCTTGTGTGCACAGCAATAGCGCTGCCGCCCCTTGGCCAAGATAAAATCAAACGGCTTGGGGCAGATACGATGAAAAAACGGGATATCTTTATCGGCGAGCTGCTCTTGCAACGCCACGGTTGCGGTCGACACCACCACTTTTTTATTGTTGTTAAGCGCAAACGGAATCGCGCCCATCAAATACGCCATTGATTTGCCCACCCCAGTGCCGGCCTCGGCCACCAGTAGCCGACGCTTGGGGTCATAATCACCCGCCAAGGTTTTGGCCAGCTCTGCCACTAAATAGTTTTGAGCTTTGCGCGGAATAAAGTGGGGAAGTTGGTCTTGTAGCGTCTGGTAGCACGCGCGAATGTCTGATTTTACGGCAGGGCTGAGCATCAACAGGTCCGAGTAGTAAAGGATAAGCCCCAGTATAACACGGGGAAAAAACGTGAAAACGATCGCGAAATGTAAGTTTTCCTTACAGATATGAGATCTTGGTCACGAATTTAATTTGAACCATTCGCTGCTATCTTGCTGATCTGCCGTTTGATTAACAAAAAGCCGTATTTAAGCTATTGATTAGTTTTTTATTCTAAAAATTAAATAATAAAAAGCAGTAGTCAGAATTTTATATCGCAAAGAGTTGTTGTTAAATTTCATCAACGCACACTGCTAACGAGGTTTAAACTGTGATCTTAGTTCATTAATGTTTACTATCTGTTTGTTTTTAAGTGTTTTTTGTCTATTTTGTAATGCGCTTCCAGCCAGTTGACAGAACCTCAAATGTTCTGCACGATTAGCCACGAAGTTTCAGTGAACTGGCATTTTGTGCTTCGCAGCGTTTGCTGCTGGTAACAGAGTGACAGTCACCATAAAACAGAGTTCCATGAAGGAACTCATAATGACTAAATAGAAAAGGCAGTGGATTAACCATGAAAAAGACTATTCTAGCAATGGCAGTACCAGCTCTGCTGGCTGCTGGCTCAGCATCAGCAAGCATCAACCTGTATGACGCAGAAGGCGTGAAAGTAGACGCATCAGGTGCTGCTGAAGTTCAGTACATCCAAGACATCGGTAACAACCAAGACGGCAAATGGCGCTTGGACGATGGCGATTTCGCTATCAATACTGAAGTAGCGGTTTCAGACAAGCTTTCTGTCATCGGTGCAATGGCGTTTGAATTCGATAATCTAGACGCAGACAGCAATACCGATGAAAACCGCGGTGATGTTGAAAACGACGAACTCTATGTCGGTTTTAAAGGTGATTGGGGTCAGTTCACTGCAGGTCGTCAGTACCTATTGATGGATGATTCAGGTATCACTAAAGATTACGAGTTGTCAGTAAATAGCTTTGGTGTAGATATCGAACAAGCTGCTCAAGTTGGTAAGTATATTTATGATGATGGCTCTCTCTACGGTGCAGTGACTTACACTGACTACAGTGAAGGTGATGATACTACTGACGATCAAACAATCTACGAAGGTCGTTTAGGCTATCGTTTCGCTGACGTAGATGCGCGTGTTTACTATCAGTTGGCTGAAGATTTGAACCGTGTTGCTGATGCAGATACTGAAGCTTATAACTTCGAAATCGAATACGCAGGTATCGAGAACGTCGGTATCGCTGCATCATATGGTCGTACTACCGATAAAACTGGTACCACTGATGTAGATACTGATTATGTATCTCTTGCCGCTGATTACACCATGGGTAAAACCACCTTTGGTATTGGCTACGATAACCAAGATGTTGACGGTGAAAGCTCAGATCTTAACGGTTACTACGCTAACGTGACTTATGCACTGCACAGCAACGCGCACGTGTACGCAGAAGTTGGCGACAGCGACGGTGATGACCAAGACTTTGGTTACGTAGCGGGTATGGAAGTTAAGTTCTAATTGAGCTTAAACCCTATTGCTAAGTTGTAGCACTGATTATAAAAGCCGCCTTAGGGCGGCTTTTTTCGTCTTACCGTTGGAGTGACAATGAAGAAGTTAACAAAAGCCGCATTGGTACTGGGTGCACTGATGGCATCAAGTACCATTCATGCAGCGGAAATTACCTCCGCCCGTCATATTGAATTTTTGGTGGTGGATGGCAGCAAAGTCAGTTTTGACAACTGGGCGCCGCAGCAGACCATTGAACTTGCTAATGGCACCCACCAGTTGGTGATGCGCTTTGATGGCGAAGTAAAGCGAGGAAGTAAAGAGGTGATTTTTACCTCGCGCCCGTATTTGTTTGAGCTGGACGTTGATGGCCGCGATGCCACCATTAACATTGATACCAACCTAAGGGTGAAAACCCAAGCGACCAGCTATTTTGATGATAACCCACAATGGCAGGCTGAGTTTGATAATGGCGAGGTAATGCCGTTAGAGGCCGTCGAGCTTAAAGGTGATGGCTTTGGCGCCTACGCCGATATGGAAGCGCTGGTGGCCGAGTACAACCGCGAGAACGGTATTATTATCGACCAAGGTGAAAGCAAAAACCTTAACGACGTGTTAGTCGAGGTGGACGACCAAGGACAAGCCTCTATTAAAGGCGATGCCTTGTCGCAGCTTAAGCTTTGGTACACCAAAGCCAGCGACCAAGAGCGTAAAACCTTCCGTCGTTGGATCATTGATCAAGATTAAGCGCGTGTTCGAGGGAGGCGTGGTAGTCAGTATCACCCACTTGACAGCTTTACACGGTCAATAAAAAAACGCGCCCAGCTGATGCTGGGCGCGTTCCGTTTAAGCCACGGTGAGACAAGCGAAAGTCGACCTGGGCTCACACCGATTTACGGGGGCCCGTTGTCGCGCGGCGAGTGGCCGGATCGTGGTGATAATAGTTTGATGCGCGGCACTGCGGACAGCGCTGCTCCGCGGCATCCTTGATTAAATCATCGAGTGGAATGTCACTCTCACAATCGGCACACAATCCGTAAATTTCCAAATCCATGGCACACAAAGCCGCATCGACTTTTTCCAGACGTTCACCGAGGCAACGAATTGCGCCAGGTAGGCCTTGGCTTTCTTTGATCAGCTCTGTGACAGTTAGGGTGTCGCAATGCTTGTCCCAGTCTTCACGCAAACGCGTGGTTAAGGTGGCGATCAGCTCGGCACGCTCACGAGTGAGCTTACGCCGCAGCTGCGCAAGAGTATTTGTATCCATGGTCAGTTCGCTTGATTGGCTAAATGACGTTTATCATGACCCAATGCACCAAGTTGTTACCCTGATGTAAATCAATAATCGGATTAAAACCTTACAAAACGTCCGTTTTTAGCGGGGCCAAGCTAGGCTATAGTAGATGCTCACTGATGTTATGTTGTTGTGAGCGTTGTAACTTATGAGTCACGAATTTAAAGAACCTTATAACCTAAAGTATTTTATCGGCTTTTTGTTGGTCTTACTGATCCCCACCTTACCCGCAAGCCTTACTTGGCTCGGGATTGTATTTGGCGGTTAATCACCGCCTTATTCCATACTGCCTCATTTTTCCTAAGCTCGTCCTGTACCCATCGCGGCTGGATCACTACACTAGGGTAAGAGGGTCACCCTGGTGACGCGCAGCAATAAGGGCAAATTGGCTATGCAGTCAAAAGCGGTGCAGTCAAACGCGCCACAGTCAAAAGAGCGACAAAGAACACCCGCGCCGCCAGCGCCATCCGTCGCTTGGCGTTGGGCGTGGAACGGTTTGGGTTGGTTTTGGGTCGCACTCGGTGCCGCCGGGGCGTTTTTGCCTGTGTTACCAACAACCCCGTTTTTGTTGCTCGCAAGCGGCTGTTTTATGCGCGGCTCTCCCCGTATCGCCAATTGGCTTCATGCCCATCCAACGTTCGGGCCAATATTGACTGACTGGTATCAACAACGCGCCATCAGCCGGCGGGTCAAAAAGCGGGCAACGGTGATGATCGTGGCCAGTTTCTCATTCTCAATGTACATGGTGCCAGCGCTCTGGTTAAAAGGCATGCTACTGCTTTGCCTGATTGTGCTCTTATGCTGGTTTCTCCGCCTGCCTGAGACGGAATCTGTTGCTGGTACGGCCGAAAATTCATAACATGGCGGTTTGCGTTTTTTACCGATGAGAATTGGCCATGAGCAACGACAACTTGGATGTGATTAAACAAAGCATTCAAACCATTCCTGATTACCCTAAGCCAGGCATCTTATTTCGTGATGTCACCAGCTTGATGGAAGACCCGACCGCCTACCAGGCCACCATTGATGCCCTGGTAGCAAAGTATCGGGATCAAGGCTTTACCAAGGTGATTGGCACCG
Source organism: Salinivibrio sp. AR647 (assembly GCF_001995415.1). NCBI lineage: Bacteria > Pseudomonadati > Pseudomonadota > Gammaproteobacteria > Vibrionales > Vibrionaceae > Salinivibrio > Salinivibrio sp. AR647. Next base: position 164,189 of record NZ_MUFE01000002.1, read on the forward strand.
AATCGCGCGGCTTTTTATTTGGCGCGCCCTTGGCCTTAGCGCTGGCATTGCCATTTGTGCCGGTGCGCAAGCCAGGCAAATTGCCACGGGCGGTGATCAGCGAAAATTACCAGCTAGAATACGGTGAAGATACGCTTGAGATCCACAGTGATGCCATTGATGACGGTGATAAAGTGCTGGTGATCGATGACTTGCTCGCCACCGGTGGCACCATTGAAGCTACGGTCAAATTAGTGCGTCGGTTGGGCGGCACCGTGGAACACGCTGGTTTTGTCATTAGCTTACCGGATATTGGCGGTGAGGAAAAACTGACGGCGCTTGGCGTTAGTGTGTACAGTCTGTGCGAGTTTGCCGGCCATTAATGGTGAACACGACGCTGGGCCTTGGGTCATTTATCAGCCACTAGGAAGCCAATTGACATGAGTTATCAAGTTCTTGCACGCAAATGGCGCCCCCATAACTTTGACGCGGTGGCGGGGCAGAGCCATGTGCTGACGGCGCTCGCCAAWGCGCTCGATCATGACCGCCTGCACCATGCTTACCTGTTCAGTGGAACACGGGGAGTGGGCAAAACCACCATCGCACGTATTTTTGCCAAAGGCTTAAATTGCGAGCAGGGCGTGTCGTCCTCACCGTGTGGCCAATGCGCCACCTGCCGTGAAATTGATGAAGGGCGTTACGTTGATTTGTTAGAAATTGATGCGGCGTCACGCACCAAGGTAGAAGATACGCGCGAGCTGCTTGATAACGTCCAGTATAAACCCGCACGCGGACGGTATAAGGTGTACCTGATTGATGAGGTCCACATGCTGTCGCGGCATAGTTTTAATGCCTTGCTTAAAACACTGGAAGAGCCACCCGAGTATGTGAAATTTTTGCTGGCGACCACGGATCCGCAAAAGTTGCCGGTGACCATTTTGTCGCGCTGCTTGCAGTTTCATTTAAAACATTTTGACGCCAGCCAGATCCAAACCCAGCTCGATTACATTCTTGGCCAAGAGGGCATTGAAGCTGAGGCGCGCGCGCTGATGCTACTGTCACGTGCGGCAGAAGGCAGTATGCGCGATGCGCTGAGCTTAACCGATCAAGCGCTTGCGCTCGGTAACGGTCAGATTAGCACCCGCGCAGTAGCAGAAATGCTAGGGACCTTAAGCAGTGACAATGCGTTGTTGTTACTGGAAGCATTAGTGAATCAAGATGCGGTTGAGCTGATGAATGGGCTGGCGCAGATTGCACAAATTGGCGTCGAATGGGATGGGTTGCTTAAAGAGCTCGCAGGCCAGCTTCATCAAATTGCGTTGGCGCAAACACTGCCTCAAACCCGCGATGATGCAGAGGGTGATCACGCGCGCATACAAGCTTTAGCGTCGCGCTTAACGCCGCAAGATGTGCAGCTATGTTACCAAATAGCGCTGCAGGGTCGACAAGATTTACCCTATGCCCCCGATGGACGTGCGGGACTAGAGATGGTATTGCTGCGGATGTTGGCGTTCCAGCCGGTTAAAACGGTGCCTTATGAGCCGGTGACTATTGCCGTGCCCGAACACGCCCCAACGTCGCAGGCGCAGCCAAGCGCCTCAAGTATGGCGTCAGGCGCACAGCCCAAAGCGGCGAGCGAAAACCCTGATCCAACTCAAGCGATTAGCGCATTAAAAGCGCAAGTTACCGCGTCGGATCGCCGTGGGCCTACCTCATCCGAATCATCTATCTCGGCGACACCCACGGCGCCTAACACCAGGCCGGCCGATCCTATCGCATCTGTGCCTGATCACGCTTCGTCCGCTGCTGATCACGATGACAGCACACCGATATCGCCTGCATCGGCTCCCGCGACAGATGCGACGCCAGCTACGGACGCGGCTCCAGCAACGGACGCATCAGACGTGCCAGCCAGTGAGGCACCCGCGTCTGCGGCATCGAGTTTGATTCAAGCCCGCAACCAGCTGCGTAGCAGGATGAAGCGACAAACCAGTCAGACAGAGTCTGGCGCAAAAAAGGCGAGACAGACACCGGCCAAGAGTGATGCATTATCTGTGTTGGATCGCGTTGCGACCGCTGCAGAATCGACATCGCCTGTGTCTGACGCCAACTCAGTCGCGACCTCCACCGCAACGCCATCTGAGCCGGTGCCCGCACGGCAACGCGACACATCGTTGGCGGCGACGGAGCCTTATCAATGGCGTCCTTCTCAGCCCCAAGCCAAGGCGCCAGCCACCGCGTCGTCGTTGACGCCAAAGGCGCTCAAACAAGCGCTTGAGCATGAGAAAACGCCAGCAATGCGCGACAAGTTGGTGCACGAGACCAATCAACAAGATCCTTGGTGTGCGTTGGCTGATAGCCTTGAGGTCGAGCGGCTGGTGAAACAAATGGCGCTCAATGCCGCTATGGTGCGTGAAGGCGACCAGGTTCGGCTGACATTAAGGCCTGATCAATCACACCTGAATACCGAAAAAGCGCAGCAGCAATTAACGCAGGCCTTGACGACGGCCTTGGGCGCCCCCATAACCTTGGAGGTACAGCTCGGCACGTCGGGAATCACACCGTTAGAGCGGCGCGAGCAACTCTATCAACAAAAATTAGCGCAGGCGACACACAGCCTGCATAATGATCCGAATGTCACTTTTATGCTTCAACGTTTTGCGGCGGAGTTAGAAGAAGACAGCATTCGACCAATTTAAGACACCTAACCAAGAGAGAGAATTATGTTTGGTAAAGGCGGAATGGGCAACATGATGAAGCAGGCGCAGCAAATGCAAGAGCGCATGCAAAAAGTACAAGAAGAAATTGCCAGCATGGAAGTGACAGGCGAAGCGGGCGCAGGCATGGTGAAAGTCACCATGACAGGCAGCCATAGCATCCGTCGTGTCGACATCGATGATAGCTTGATGGAAGATGACAAAGACATGCTGGAAGACTTGATTGCAGCCGCATTCAACGATGCTGCACGTCGTGTTGAAGAGCAACAGAAAGAAAAAATGGCAGACGTGACAGGCGGTATGCAGTTACCACCGGGCATGAAAATGCCGTTTTAATCTATGCGCACCAGCCAGTTACTTGAACAGCTGATGGACTCGCTGCGTTGTTTACCTGGGGTGGGTCCCAAGTCGGCGCAGCGAATGGCGTATCATCTTTTGCAACGTAATCGCCAAGGGGGGCTTGCCCTGGCGCAGTCACTGAGCACGGCAATGACCGACATTGGCCACTGCAGCCAGTGCCGGACATTTACAGAGCAAGACGTGTGTGCCATTTGTGATAACCCGAAACGACAAGCAACCGGACTGATTTGTGTGGTTGAAAGCCCGGCCGATATTGCCGCCGTTGAAGCGACCGGCCAATATGCCGGGCGCTATTTTGTCTTAATGGGGCACTTGTCGCCATTAGATGGGATTGGGCCGGCAGATATCGGTTTAGACGTTTTGGAAAAGCGCTTGCAAAGTGAACCGATTGAAGAGCTTATTCTGGCGACCAATCCTACGGTAGAAGGGGAAGCCACGGCGCAGTACATCGCCGAGCTTTGCCAAGAACACCAAGTGGGCGCGAGCCGTATCGCCCATGGTGTTCCCATGGGTGGTGAGCTTGAATTGGTGGATGGCACCACGCTGTCGCACTCCATTATTGGCCGCCAACAGCTTAAATATCGCTAACGGCGTCAATATTGCTAACCGCTTATCAAGCCTAACCGCCCGGTTAGGCTTTCTTTTTCTCAACTGATGTTTATTTGACCAGTCACACCTTGAAAGCGACTGATGTGGCCCTTATATCCTGGGGTACTGAATATGAATTCTTCGTGACGTGGGTCGATTACCCACTCAGCCTTTAAACATCATAGTGTTAGGTAGATTGACATGAGCGTGAAAACCCCAGAAAAACACCAGTTTGGTTCAGATACCTCCAAATTGCTGCAGTTGATGATCCATTCTCTCTACTCAAACAAAGAGATCTTTCTTCGAGAGCTGGTCTCAAACGCGTCGGACGCCGCGGATAAGCTGCGCTTTAAAGCGCTATCAGCGCCTGAGCTGTATGAAAACGACGGTGATCTGCGTGTTCGTTTGTCTTTTGATAGCGAAGCCGGCACACTCACCGTGTCTGACAACGGCATCGGCATGAGCCGTGACGATGTTATTGCCAATCTCGGCACCATCGCCAAATCAGGCACCGAAGAGTTTTTAAAACAACTGAACGAAGACCAAAGCAAAGATTCCAACTTGATTGGCCAGTTTGGTGTCGGTTTTTACTCCGCCTTTATTGTCGCAGATAAAGTGACGGTGCGTACCCGTGCTGCAGGGCTTGGGGCTGACGAAGCGGTGCAATGGGAATCGACCGGTGAAGGTGAATATACACTTGAGCCTGTTAGTAAAGTGGAACGTGGCACCGATATTACGCTGTACCTCAAAGACGATGAGAAAGAGTTCCTTAACGACTGGCGCCTGCGTGAAGTGATCGGTAAATATTCGGATCACATCGGTATTCCGGTTGAAATGTGGACACAAGAGAAAGACGAGGAAGGCAACGAGACTGGCGAAGGCAAATGGGAGCAAGTGAACAAAGCGCAAGCGCTATGGACCCGTGCCAAGTCCGATATCTCTGCTGAAGAATATAAAGAATTCTATAAGCATGTTTCGCATGATTTTGCAGAGCCGCTAACCTGGAGCCATAACCGGGTTGAAGGTAAAAATGATTACACCAGTTTGTTGTATATCCCCTCTAAGGCGCCGTGGGATCTTTACAACCGCGAGCACAAACATGGACTGAAACTCTATGTACAGCGCGTGTTCATCATGGATGATGCGTCACAATTTATGCCAAGCTACTTGCGCTTTGTACGTGGTTTGATTGATTCTAACGATTTGCCGCTCAACGTATCGCGCGAGATCTTACAAGATAACAAGATCACCCAATCGCTACGGGGGGCGTGCACCAAGCGTGTTCTGTCGATGCTAGAAAAACTGGCCAAAAATGATGCCGACAAGTATCAAACATTTTGGCGTGAGTTTGGCTTGGTGATGAAAGAAGGCCCAGCGGAAGATTTCAGCAATAAAGAAAAAATTGCTGGCTTGCTGCGTTTTGCTTCAACCCAAGAAGACAGCGCTGAGCAAACCGTGTCGCTGGCCGACTATGTGTCGCGCATGAAAGAAGAGCAAGACAAGATCTACTACATCACGGCAGATAGCTATAACGCCGCGAAACACAGCCCACACTTGGAGCAGTTTAAAGCCAAAGGCATTGAAGTGATCTTGATGTACGATCGCATCGATGAATGGCTGATGAGCTACCTGACCGAGTTCGATGGCAAATCGTTCCAAGCGATCACCAAAGCGGATCTCGACCTCAGTCAATTCGACGATGAAGAGGCAAAAGCAGAGCGCGAAGAAACCGAAAAAGCGTTTGAATCTGTGGTTGAGCGGGTGAAATCTCACCTAGGTGAACGGGTGAAAGATGTGCGCACCACGTTTAAGCTTTCAGACACCCCAGCTGTGGTTGTGACTGATCAGTTTGAAATGGGCACACAAATGGCGAAGTTGCTAGAAGCCGCTGGCCAGCAAGCGCCTGATGTGAAATACATTTTTGAGCTAAACCCAGAGCATGATCTCATCAAGCGCATGGCGGATGAAAGCGACGAGCAAAAATTTGGTACTTGGGTAGAAATGTTGCTCGGCCAAGCGATGTTGGCAGAGAAGGGCAGCATGGATGATCCGTCAGAGTTCTTGGCGTCGGTCAATCAACTTCTGACCAAGGTATAATCGACACAGGTCGAGTCAATCAACATACTCAGTGACGAACGACAAGCCCGGCCGGATGCCGGGCTTGATAGCGTTTGGCTAAGCGTGTATGTTTCGGGTCTTTGCGGCGATAGACGCAGTTTAACGAAACCTAAATAATCATAAAGGGGATCACTATGCGCATCATTCTTTTGGGTGCACCGGGCGCGGGTAAAGGGACGCAAGCGCAGTTCATCATGGAAAAATACGGGATTCCGCAAATTTCTACCGGTGACATGTTGCGCGCCGCGATTAAAGCGGGCACTGAGCTTGGTTTAAAAGCCAAAGCAGTTATTGATGCGGGCGAATTGGTGTCTGACGACATTATTCTTGGCCTAGTTAAAGAGCGTATCTCGCAAGATGATTGTGCCAACGGCTTCTTGCTAGATGGGTTCCCACGTACGATTCCGCAAGCGGATGGCCTTAAAGAGATCGGTATCGCGATCGATTACGTACTCGAATTCGACGTTCCGGACGACGTTATCGTAGAGCGTATGAGTGGTCGCCGTGCTCATCTGGCCTCTGGTCGCACCTATCACCTAGTTTATAACCCACCGAAAGAGGAAGGGAAAGACGACGTGACGGGCGAGCCGCTGGTGGTGCGTGATGATGATAAAGAAGAGACAGTGCGTGCGCGTCTAAACGTGTATCACAATCAAACGGCACCACTGATTGCGTACTATAAAAAAGAAGCCGATGCCGGCAATACCCAGTTTGTCACTTTTGACGGCACCCAAGCGGTTGAGCAGGTTAGCACCGAGATTCAAAAAGTACTCGGCTAATCAGCGCCACGCCCGATGCGGTGTAACCCTATGACGTCATCGGTATGACGGATAGCAGAAACCGGAGCAGACGATTAGTCGCTCCGGTTTTTTTATGGCAAGCTGCATGTCACTCATTACTATTATTCGCTCTTTGACTGAGCCGATGCCAAGGACAACCATAATGACAGAAAATAAACACCAAGTTGGCGTGCTATTGGTCAACTTGGGGACGCCAGATGAACCGACGCCCGCCGCGGTAAAGCGCTTTCTCTCTGAGTTTTTGCATGATCACCGAGTGGTCGATTTAACCCGCTGGTTATGGTGCCCATTATTGCACGGCGTGATTTTGCCGGTACGGTCACCCAAGGTCGCCAAACTGTATCAAAGTGTATGGATGGAGGAAGGCTCACCGTTAATGGTGTATGCCAAACGTCAGCGTGATGCGTTAGCAAAACAAGTAGATATGCCAGTTGCGTTGGGAATGACGTATGGTACACCGTCAATCATCCAGGGCATTGAGACGCTAGAGCAACAAGGCTGTGAAAAGGTTCTAATCGTACCGCTTTACCCACAATACTCGGCCACCACCACGGCGGCGGTCTTTGATAAGGTAGCTAAATCACTCAAAGGGCGACCACGTATTCCCGAATTGCGCTATGTGCATCATTATCACGATCACCCTGCTTATCAATCCGCGTTGGCGGCGTCGGTGAAACGCCACTGGGAGCAGCATGGAAAAGGGGATCGCTTGTTATGTTCGTATCATGGGATCCCGCAGCGTTTTGCCGATAATGGCGACCCGTACCCGCAGCATTGCCAACAGACTACCGCGTTGCTCCAAGCCGAATTAGGTTTGCCAGATGATGCCATTATGATGAGTTATCAATCACGGTTTGGCCGTGAAGAGTGGCTGAAGCCTTACACCGACAAAACCTTGGAAGGGTTGCCAGCCCAGGGGGTCAAAACGTTAGATATCATGACTCCCGCGTTCTCATCTGATTGCTTGGAAACCTTAGAAGAAATCGCCGGAGAGTGTCGTGATATCTTCTTAGAAGCCGGTGGCGAAGCCTTTCGTTTTATTCCATGCTTAAACGATGACAAGGCCCACATTGATTTACTTGCCGCGCTGGTGGCAGACCATACGCAAGGCTGGTAGGCGAGAAAATTCGTAGGCCAGACGCTACGCAGGCGCAAATTCTGTGATAGAATTCGCGCCTTCCTTCCATTAGCCAAGTTACACGAACCATGAAATTTCCAGGACAACGTAAGTCTAAACACTACTTTCCGGTTCATGCCCGGGATCCTTTGCTCAATCCTGCCACGGACCGCGGCTTTAAGCGCCCTCATGTCATCGGCATTGACCAAACCTTGGTCGATATAGAAGCGAAAGTAGGTGATGAGTTTCTGGAACGTTATGGTTTAAGCAAGGGCCACTCATTGGTGATTGATGATGAGCGTGCCGAAGCCTTGTATCAAGAGCTAAAAGATAACAACTTGGTGACGCATGAGTTTGCCGGCGGCACCATTGGCAATACCTTACACAATTATTCCGCATTGGCCGACGATCAGTCGATCTTGCTAGGGGTAATGAGCCAGGATATTCGTATTGGTAGTTATTCTTATCGGTATTTGTGTAACACCTCCAGCCGAATGGATCTGAACTACCTGCAACCGGTTCAAGGCCCGATTGGTCGTTGCTATGCGCTGATTGGCGATTGCGGTGAGCGTACGTTTGCCATCAACGAAGGCTTGATGAACCAACTCCATCCTGATTCGATTCCTGAGCATATCTTTGAAAACGCCTCGGCGTTGGTACTGACTGCGTATTTGGTCCGTTGTAAAGAAGGCGATCCGATGCCAGATGCGACCATGCGTGCGATCAAATATGCCAAAAAGCATAATGTGCCGGTAGTCATGACATTGGGCACCAAATATGTGATTGAACAAAATCCACAGTGGTGGCGCGATTTTCTCGCTGAACACGTCAGTGTGGTTGCCATGAACGAAGATGAAGGCGAGGCGTTGACCGGAGAAAGTGATCCGCTATTGGCGGCTGACGCGACGCTACAATGGGTGGACATGGTGCTTTGCACCGCAGGCCCGATTGGCCTATACATGGCCGGCTACAGTGAAGACAAAGCCAAACGTGAAACGTCACTACCGCTGCTACCTGGTGCGATTCCTGAGTTCAATATGTATGAGTTCAGCCGTCCAATGATCAAAGCCGATTGCGAAAATCCAATAAAAGTATATTCGCATATTGCCCCTTATATGGGTGGACCGGAACGGATTAAAAATACCAATGGCGCGGGTGACGGTGCCCTCTCTGCGTTGCTGCATGATATGTCAGCCAACCGTTACCACCGTGACAATGTGCCTAATTCGCGTAAACACCAGTATCCATTTTTGACCTACTCGTCTTTCTCTCAGGTGTGTAAATACGCCAACCGTGTGAGCTATGAGGTATTGGCGCAGCACTCACCACGCCTTTCTCGCGGGTTGCCAGAACGTGAAGATAGCCTGGAAGAAGCCTACTGGGAACGCTAAGGCGAGAGGCTTTGAATGCGAATAAAAAACCGCCAATTTGGCGGTTTTTTATTGCGAGGATAAGGGCGTTGTTATTGATACGCCTTTTCATGGACAGTGCGTACGGCGCGGCCAGAGGGATCGGCTTGGTTTTTGAAAGATTCATCCCACTCAATGGCTTTGGCACTTGAGCAAGCAATTGATGGGCCGCCTGGAACGCATTTCGCCGCATCGTCGAGCGGGAAAAGCTCTGCGAAGATCTCACGATACATATACGCTTCTTTGGTGGTCGGCGTGTTGTATGGAAAGCGAAATTCAGCGGTGGCTAACTGCTGGTCGCTGATCTTTTCGTCGGCAATGGTTTTTAAGGTATCAATCCAGCCATAGCCAACCCCATCGCTAAACTGCTCTTTTTGTCGCCATGCCACTGATTCGGGCAGTAAATCGCCAAAGCACTCACGAATGATGTGTTTTTCCATTTTACCGTTACCGCACATTTTATCGTCCGGTTTGATTTGCATCGCCACTTCCAAAAATGCTTTATCGAGGAAAGGCACACGGGCTTCCACCCCCCAGGCGGCCATTGATTTGTTGGCGCGGGCACAATCGAACATGTTTAGTGCGAGCAGTTTACGCACGGTTTCCTCGTGGAATTCTTGTGCGTTAGGCGCTTTGTGGAAATACAGATATCCGCCAAAGACTTCATCGGCGCCTTCACCGGAGAGCACCATTTTGATCCCCATCGCACGAATTTTGCGTGACATCAAATACATAGGTGTAGAGGCGCGAATAGTCGTCACATCATAGGTTTCAATGTGATAAATCACATCGCGAATGGCGTCTAGCCCTTCTTGAATGCTGTAAGTGAATTCGTGATGAACAGTCCCTAGATGATTGGCAACCTCTTTGGCTGCTTTTAAGTCAGGCGCGCCCTCAAGACCAATCGCAAATGAGTGCAAACGCGGCCACCAAGCCTGGCTTTGGTCATCATCTTCAACGCGGTTCGCCGCAAACTGTTTGGTGATCGCAGAGATCACGGAAGAATCGAGCCCGCCAGAGAGTAATACGCCATACGGCACATCGGTCATGAGCTGACGATGTACGGCACTTTCTAACGCCTCTTTGAGCGCGGCTTTATCGGTGCGGTTGTCTTTGACGGCATCATAGTCCATCCAATCGCGCTTGTAGTAGCGGACAGGCTCACCCTGCTTACTCCATAAAAAGTGACCAGGAGGGAATTCGCTGATGGTTTTACATACCGGTGTCAGTGCTTTCATTTCTGACGCTACATAATAGTTACCGTGCTCATCATGGCCGTGATACAGCGGAATAATGCCAATATGATCGCGGCCAATCAAGTAGGCATCTTGCTCTTCATCGTACAAAATAAAGGCAAAAATACCGTTTAAGTAATCCAGCAGCTCAGCGCCTTTTTCTTGGTATAACGCCAAAATAATTTCGCAATCTGATTCTGTTTGGAACGGATAATCCGCCGCGAATTCGGCACGAAGCTCTTTGTGATTGTAGATCTCACCGTTCACTGCCAACGCTTGGGTTTGTTGTGGGTTATAAAGTGGCTGCGCACCACTGTTAAGATCGACAATCGCAAGGCGCTCATGGACCAAAATAGCTTTATCTGATGAATAGATCCCCGACCAGTCAGGCCCTCGATGGCGCATGGTTTTTGACATTTTGAGCGCAACGTCACGCAATTGTTGCGGATCGGTTTTAATGTCGAGCGCTCCAAAGATTGAACACATAATTTTCCTCTCCATAGTGTTGATTGATGTGCTGTGGCAGCCATGTGCTGTGGCAGTTATATAGTGCCAACGTGGTGGCCACAATGTAGAGACACTGTGCCTTGGGGAGAGGAAATGCACAAGTAGATAAAACAAATTCGTTATCTAAATCGTGCCCTTGATGAATATTATTTAAAAATAACGATAAATAGCGAATAAAAACTAAAAATAGCGCAGATAACATACAAAAACGCACAAGAAGCGTCAGCATCTTGTGCGTCATAAGGGAGAAAACAGCGATAAAACGGCGCTAGTCAGCCGATGACGAAAAGCGCTCTCGCACATGGCGAGCAAAGCCACTGCCTGCTTCTTGGTAGATATTAAAGGCTTCGTCTACACCCAGAGCCTTAAGTTGCTCCAACTCATCTTGGTACTTAGCAATCGCGGCCACTTTGCCCTTAAAGGGCGTTTGCCGGATTTGTTCCAGTGCCAGTGTATTGGCTTGGCTATTGGGCATCGCAAGTAAAATCAGTGATACGTTGCCATTTGAGACCGCTCGGGACCAAAAGTCGGGGTCGGTGGCATCACCCATGATCACCTGCCGTCCTTCTTGCTGGTGGTGAGCGACGGATTCCTCTCGGGTATCAATCCCCACGATGGGCTGCTGGTGAGTGGTTGCCAATTCATCGTAAGCGCCCGTGCCGATACGCCCCATCCCCAATACCAATATGCTGGCGTCACCGAGATTAATGGGTTGTTCACTGCTGTGAAGTTTATCTGGAGCACGCTCGGGTAACCAGCGCGAGGCCCATGTATACAACGCGTTACTAAAGGTATTTAGCGGCGCAGAGAAGATAAAGCTGAGCGAGACCGCGATCGCAATAGAGACAAGAATCGGCCCAGGCATTAATCCGGTTTGGTACGCCAGTCCACCGACAATGAGACCAAATTCACTGAAGTTGAACAAGGTAAGGGTGGTAAACAGCGCGGTGCGCACACGATAGCGAAAACCACTAACGACCCAATAATACAAAATGCCTTTTATCGGCAGCAGCAACATTAAAATCAACGCAAAACTAAAACTTTGCCAAGTAGGTTGCTCGGATAAGCCAATATTGAGGAAAAAGCAGATTAAGAATAACTCTTTAATATTAAATAGAGATTTAGCCATTTCTGATGCGCGGGGATGACTGGCGAGTAACATTCCCAAGATGAGCGCGCCTAAATCAGGCTTGATCCCGACCGCGCCAAATAGCCCGGCGCCAGCAACCAGTGCAAGGAAAATAGCGTAGAGTACCAGCATTTCCCCATGGCCTGCCTTATCGAGTAGCTTGCCGAGTACGGGCTTGAGCAGAGGCAAAGCGAATAACAATAATGCGGTCAGATCAGGTGTTTTTCCTGAGATGGCTGTCAAAAAGATCACCGCGAAGATGTCTTGCATGATCAGCATGCCAATCGCCAAGGTACCATACGTTGCGTTGAGTTCGCCTTTATCTTGTAAGGCTTTAATCGCAAAAACGGTGCTAGAAAAAGATAACGCAAAACCGAGTAGCAGCATCTCTGACAGGCCCATGCTTGATAGCATGGGAAGACTCAAGGCTTTCAGGCCCATTAGCGCTAAGGTAAAAAAGCCGGTTGTCAGCACATTGTGCGCGGTAGCTCCAAACCAAATTTCTTTAGCAAACAGCGTTTTGACATCGAGCTTTAACCCAATTGTAAAAAGGAGAAGGGTGACCCCTAGTTCGGCCAGCTGGGTGATCACGGGGGTGGATTGATACCCCATTGCATGGAGAGCAAAACCGGCAAGCAGAAAGCCAACTAAGGGGGGAAGGTGGCAGCGCATTAATATGTAGCCACTAACAAAAGCGGTTGAGATAAAAACCAGTTCCATATTTTATACTTATTCCAGAGTTGAATGAGACAACGTCTTGTCTGTCACGTGGCTATAATGTACACGTTTTGTGGTCAATCTGTGAATGTAAAATAGTCACTAACTTGGCCGATGAGGGATAGATGTGAAAAGGGGAGAAAAACGGGCTTACAGAGGAGCAAGCCCGATAGCATTATTCTCCGAGTAACTGTTGAAGGAGTTCACCGTTTAGCATCGCACGCTTGACTAAAGCAAACGCCGCCATAGTCGGCTGAGTTTGTAAATCCGCGCTAACGATCGCCAGTTTTTGGTGGAAGCTTGGCAGTGACTGGTTTTCTACACAGCGCTCAATGGCGGGGAATACCACACTTTTGGCGGCGGTGATCTTACCCGCAATGACGACCAGCTGTGGGTTAAACAGGTTGACCGTCATCGCGATCGCTTTACCCAAATGATTACCGACTTTGACTAAAACTTGACGGGCCAGCTCATCGCCTTGCTCGGCGGCTTGGCAAATGGCCTCGATGGTTAACGTTTGATCGTGCGTTAGGCTGCTGGGATGCCCTTGAGCCAATAATTGCTGCGCATGCTCAATGATGGCCTCGTTTGATGCGACGGTTTCCAGGCAGCCAAAGTTACCACATTGGCATTTCTTACCGAGAGGGTCGATTTGAACATGGCCGAGTTCACCCACATTCCGGTTGTGACCGAGAAAGATCTGGCCATTGACGATAATCCCTGCCCCGGTTCCGTGATGCACACTGACCAGCATTGAATCGTAGTAGTCTTGACTGGCGCCAAAGTAGTGCTCAGCGAGTGCTTGTCCTCGAATGTCGTTGCCAACAAAGGCTTGCACGCCAAATTCATCGCGCAGTGTATCGGCGAGCGCGAGTTGCTGAATATTAATATTGGGCATGTACTCGACCACACCAGAATCTGGGTCGACCAAACCTGGCATCACAACCGAAATGGCAATGAGCTCTCGAATGGCATGTTGGTGAGTATCAATAAATTGGCTCACGATATCGATTAAGCCTTTGACCAACTGATCTTGATCTTGGTAATGAAAGGTTTCACCGTGCTCAGCCAGTGAGGCGCCGCTTAAGTCATACAAAGATAGCTCAATAAAATGACGCCCCAATCTTACGGCAAGCGTATGAAAAGGGGCGCACTCGGTGGTCAGTGAAATGGCGCGACGTCCACCGGTTGAGGCCTGTTGCGCCACTTCTTTGATCAGGCCTCTTTCCAAGAGTTGGCGGGTTATTTTTGTCACACTTGCAGGAGCCAGTCGACTCACATCAGCAATTTGTATGCGTGAAATAGGCCCTTGTTGATCAATGAGTCGATAAACGGCTGCGCCGTTCAATTGCTTTACGAGATCGACATTCCCAATTTTTCCGCCAGTCATAGGTGTCCTAGCTGTGTAAATAGTGCCCGTTTACGATCGTTGCTTGAATGTTGATTGAACGGTCAAAAATGGCAAGATTCGCGACTTTTCCGGGACGAATACTGCCATAATGCTGATCAATGCCCATTGCGCGAGCAGGATAGAGCGTCGCCATCCGCAAGGCTTCATCCAAGGCGATCCCTACATGCTCAACACTGTTATGCACCGCTCGGTCCATCGTCAATGCTGAGCCGCCAAGTGTACCATTTTCATCAACACACTTACCGTCGCGGTAATATACTTTCTTACCTACAAAAATAAAGTGATCCATGTCAGCTCCTGCTGGTGCGACTGCATCGGTAACCAACACTAATTTATCCCTTTTTACTTGGTGCGCGAGTCGAATATTGGCATATGACACATGAAAGCCATCAGCAATCACGCCGGTATAAACATCGGGAGTATCATAAATCGCACCGACCATCCCAGGCTCGCGCCCTGTGATCGATGTCATGGCATTAAACAGGTGCGTAGCAAAGCCGATACCATTGGCGAAGCCCTCTCTCGCTTCAGCGTAGGTCGCATTGGTATGTCCTGCCGAGACAATAATCCCTGCCTTTGTCAGCGCCTGGATATGGGCGCGGGGGGTGAGCTCGGGCGCGACAGTAACTTTTGTAATGACGTCTGCGTTATCGCATAAGTATGCAATCATGTCATCGCTACTTGGGCGAATATAATCAGCGCTATGAATTCCTTTTTTTTGAGTATTTAAATAAGGTCCTTCTAAATGCAACCCAACTGCTTGATGCGGGTGCTTGGCTTTATGGTCCCGCATTGCCGCGACAGCGGCTTTCATATCGGCATCAGAGCTGGTGATCAGGGTAGGCAGGAAATTAGTGCAACCTGATTTAAGATTCGCTTGGTGCATGGTGTCGATGGTTTCGGACGTAATGTCATCATTAAACATCACGCCGCCACAGCCATTCAGCTGCAGATCAATAAAACCAGGGCTAACCATCGCACCTTCTAGACTGCGTGTTTCAATGTCAGTGGAAAGCGCATGTTGTGGGCACACGTCTGCAATCAGGCCTTCCCGAATGACGATGGCATGATCATCAAGTACCTCATGGCCAGTAAAAATCCGGCAGTGGGTTAGGGCATACATGCTTAAATTCCTTATAAATGATGGATATTTTGGGCTTCAAGCTCTTGAAAGTACTTCACCGTTTTGACTTTTAGCTCTGCGGTTGAGGGCGAGTCGCACACAATCATGGCCTTGGGATGAAGCTGCAGTGCCGAGACGGTCCAAAGATGATTGACGGACCCTTCCACCGCCGCTTCGAGCGCTTGCGCTTTATTGGCACCAGTAACCAGAATCATGACTTCTTCGGCATCGAGTAGCGTACCAACACCGATGGTGAGCGCGTGTTTTGGCACTTGATTGATATCATTATCAAAGAAGCGAGAGTTTGCCACACGCGTGTCTTCGGTCAAGGTTTTGATCCGAGTTCGCGATGCTAACGAAGAGGCCGGTTCATTAAATGCAATGTGGCCATCGTTACCCACACCGCCCATAAAGAGATGAATTTTGCCGTAGGCTTTGATTTTTTCTTCATAGCGTTGGCATTCCGCCTCGATATCGGTCGCATTTCCATCAAGCAGATTGATGTTTTTTTCCTGAATATCAATGTGGTTAAAGAAGTTTTCATACATAAAGGTACGATAGGCCTGCGGATGATTGGCCGGGATACCACAGTATTCGTCCATATTGAATGTCACCACATGTTCAAAGCTGATTTCGCCTTTTTTATGAAGTTTAATCAATTGGTTGTAGGTATTCAGTGGGGTGCCACCGGTCGGCAAACCTAACACAAAAGGGTGGTCTGCGGTCGGGGCAAACTGGTTAATGGTATCGACGATGTAACGCGCCGACCAAAGACCAACTTGCTGGCTGGTTTGTAAAGGAATGAGTCGCATGAGTCACCTCGGTAATCGGTTCCGTAATCTAGGCTCTAGCATAACGGATATGTGCATTTATTTTTATCATAAAATAAGTTTTATGATCAGGCTAACAATTTTCTTCTGTTTTGGGGTTATTCGGTGATGATTCTCACAAATAGCACGGGTTTAATTTGCGAAGCGAATTTATTGCCATAAACTGCAAGTGAGTAACATTGCTTTACAAAAGAAGTGATTTAATAAAAAGTCCTTGAGTGAATGCTCAAGTGGTGGTTCCAGCAAAGGCGCATAGACGCACAATTGCTGAACACAGAAAAATACACAGGGGGAACGACGGTGAATATTCTTGGTTATGCACAACGTATAGGTCGTGCGCTGATGGTGCCGGTAGCGGTACTACCTGCAGCTGCGATCTTAATGGGGGTCGGCTACTGGCTGGATCCAACCGGTTGGGGCGCAAATAACGCCCTTGCTGCTTTTATGATTAAGTCAGGCGCGGCGATCATTGATAACATGTCCGTCTTATTTGCCATTGGTGTGGCATATGGGATGTCAAAAGATAAAGACGGTGCGGCGGCACTGGCGGGCTTTGTTGGCTTTATGGTGATCACCACGTTATGTGCCCCAGGCGCGGTTAGCCAAATTGGTTTAATCGATATTTCTCTGGGTAACAATGAGTTAGCGTTTAGCAAAATCAATAACCAGTTTATCGGTATCTTGATTGGTGTGGTATCGGCTGAGCTTTATAATCGCTATAGTGGCGTTGAGCTGCCAAAAGCGTTGGCCTTCTTTAGTGGTAAACGCTTGGTACCTATCCTGGTATCTGTGGTGGCTATCGCCATTTCGTTTGTACTGATGTTTGTCTGGCCTGTGGTGTTTGGTGGCCTGGTTCACTTCGGTGAAAGCATTACCAACTTAGGCGCCGCCGGTGCTGGTATTTACGGCTTCTTTAACCGCCTACTTATTCCAGTCGGGCTGCATCATGCGCTGAATGCGGTATTCTGGTTCGATACCGTCGGGATTAATGACTTGGGTCGTTTCTGGCTCGGTGCGCAAGGCCTAGAATCTGGTGAGGCGATTAAAGGCACTACAGGTATGTATATGGCCGGTTTCTTCCCCGTGATGATGTTTGGCCTACCGGGTGCAGCGTTGGCTATGTATCACACCGCTCGCCCAGAGAATAAAGCACGTGTGGCATCGATCATGATTGCTGCAGGTTTTGCGTCTTTCTTTACCGGGGTGACTGAACCGCTTGAGTTTGCCTTCCTGTTCGTCGCGCCAGTGCTATTTGTCTTGCATGCGTTCTTGACCGGTATTTCGTTGTTCATTGCTGCAACGTTCAACTGGACGGCAGGTTTTGGTTTCTCGGCAGGCCTTGTTGACTTGGTGTTGTCTTCGAAAAACCCTGTCGCCAACGAGTGGTATATGCTTCCTGTCATGGGGCTGGTGTTCTTTGTGCTCTACTATGCCACCTTCCGAGCGGCTATCATGGCAATGAACTTGAAAACGCCAGGTCGAGAAGATGACGCGGTTGAAAGTGCGCCTGCCAACAACAATGGCAAGAGTGATAACCGTGAACTTGCGCGTCAATACTTGAAAGCATTAGGCGGCCATCAAAACCTGACTTCGATTGATGCCTGTATTACGCGTTTGCGTCTGTCAGTTGCTGACCGTGATATTGTTGATGAAGCGAAGCTGAAAGCGATTGGTGCGATGGGCGTGGTCAAACTCGGCGAAAATAACTTGCAGGTTATCCTCGGTCCATTGGCAGAGATTATTGCCGGGGAGCTCAAGCAGATCCCTGAAGATGAAGATCTCTCCAAGGTGTCGTTGCCTTAAACTTAGTTTGAATGATAAATAATGACGATGAAAACGCTCAGCGGGTTGCTGGGCGTTTTTTTTATCCACGGAGCATGTTGGTTTCGTCTAAAAAAGTAACAATTAAGAGGGCGTAGCAAAGACAATCACAACAACGGGTTGAGTCAGAGGGCGGAATAGGCGATCATAACGTCTATGTAGCTTTAAAATTCGCATTTTTGATACGAGGTAACCTTGATGAGTGATGCTGAAGCTCGTCCCACTAACTTTATTCGCCAAATCATTGATAAAGATTTGGCGGAAGGGAAACACACAGCGATCGTGACACGTTTCCCACCGGAGCCGAATGGGTATTTGCACATTGGCCATGCTAAATCAATTTGTTTGAATTTTGGGATTGCGCAAGACTATCAGGGTGAATGTAACCTGCGTTTTGACGATACCAACCCAGAGAAAGAAAACGTTGAGTATGTCGCGTCAATCAAGCGTGATGTGCAGTGGCTAGGCTTTGATTGGGCGGGAGAGGTGCGTTACTCCTCAAACTACTTTGATAAGCTTTATGGTTATGCCATCGAGTTGATTAAAAAAGGATTGGCGTATGTTGAAGAGCTCACGCCCGATGAGATCCGCGAGTATCGCGGTACCCTGACGGCGCCGGGCAAACATAGCCCTTACCGTGAGCGTACTGTTGAAGAAAACCTCGCACTGTTTGAAAAAATGCGCGCGGGGGAGTTCGAAGAAGGAAAAGCCTGTCTACGAGCCAAAATAGATATGGCATCGCCGTTTATGGTGATGCGTGATCCTGTGCTTTATCGCGTTCGTTTTGTCCACCATCACCAAACTGGGGATAAGTGGTGCATTTACCCAATGTATGACTTCACCCACTGTATTTCTGATGCGCTTGAGGGCATTACTCACTCACTTTGTACGTTAGAGTTTCAAGACAACCGTCGATTGTATGATTGGGTACTGGAAAACATCACCATTGATTGTACGCCTCATCAGTATGAATTTAGCCGTCTGAATCTCGAATACACGGTGATGTCGAAACGTAAACTCAATCAATTGGTAGAAGAACAACTCGTTAATGGTTGGGATGACCCGCGTATGCTGACTATCTCTGGCTTACGTCGTCGCGGCTATACACCGGCGTCGATTCGTGAGTTTTGTCAGCGCATTGGTGTCACTAAGCAAGACAACACCATTGAAATGAGCTCTTTGGAGTCTTGTGTCCGTGACGACTTGAACGACAACGCACCGCGCGCAATGGCTGTTCTTGATCCCATTAAACTGGTGATTGAAAACAAAACAGACGGTGTTGAGTGGCTTGACGCGCCGAATCATCCGAACCAACCCGAAATGGGAACCCGCCAGGTACCCTTCTCGAGTGAAATCTGGATTGAGCGCGAAGACTTCCGCGAATCAGCAAACAAAAAATATAAGCGTCTGGTGTTAGACAAAGAAGTGCGTTTGCGTAATGCCTATGTGGTGAAAGCAGAACGCTGTGACAAGGACGAAGACGGCAATATTACTACGGTGTATTGTCGCTACGACCCCGATACGTTAGGGAAAGACCCAGCCGATGGTCGTAAAGTCAAAGGCGTTATTCATTGGGTATCTGCCGATAAGGCGTTACCTGCTGAGTTCCGTTTGTATGATCGCCTCTTTACGGTACCTAACCCAGCAAGTGCAGATAACTTTGCCGAGACGATTAATCCAGAATCACTGCAAGTACAGCAAGGCTATGTCGAGCCAAGTATGCAGAATGCGCCGGCTGAAAAAGGTTATCAGTTCGAGCGGACGGGCTATTTCTGTGTCGATAACAAAGATAGCCAACCCGATGCACTTGTTTTTAACCGAACAGTGAGTCTAAGGGATACTTGGGCGAAAATAGAAGGGAAATAATAAAAAGCCGGCGTGTTTATCACGCCGGCTTTTTTGTTGTTATGTCACACCGCTAGTCGGTGAGCATCGATTAATCTGCGTTGTGAATGGAAGGATCGGCTTTGCAGTCGCCCTCCTGACAATGGCCATACAGATACAGGCTATGGTTGGTTAATTTCACATTAAAGCGGGCGGCAATCTCTTTCTGACGCTCTTCAATTAAGTCGTCAGAAAACTCAATGACTTTACCGCAATCAAGGCAAACTAAGTGATCGTGATGATGCTGTGTCGCGAGTTCAAAGACCGATTTACCGCCTTCAAAATGGTGACGCGTTACAATGCCCGCATCATCAAATTGGTTTAATACGCGGTAGACCGTCGCTAGGCCAATTTCTTCGCCTAGATCAATTAACTTCTTATACAGGTCTTCGGCACTGATGTGCTGGCAATCTGGCTGTTGCAGCACTTCTAGGATCTTGAGTCGTGGGAGCGTGACTTTCAGCCCAGCTTGCTTCAACGCCTGGTTATTGTCTGACATGTGTATCTACCTGTTTTCTGTCTCTGTGAAGACAGTTGGATTAGCAAGGAAATATTCTATAAGACTATCAAAATTGCACTGCTCTCGCTACATCAGCCATGCTTTCTGCGTACGAAAATTGTTCATCTGTGGTTGCATCAATGTTTACAAGATGTGAATATTACCTGGTTGGACCAGATAAGGAAGTCAATAGACCATGAATCGTTTCTATAAGCCACGAGTGGTGAAGTGGGCACTTAATAGCTGGCCACCGTTTTGGGGTGCCGGTATTCGTATTGAAAACATCAGCCCTGACTTTAAACGTGTCAATATGCGATTGAAGTTACGTTGGTGGAACAAAAATGCCAATCGTACTCAATATGGCGGCAGTATCTTCTCCTTAACTGATCCTGTTTACGCATTGATGTTAATGGGTATTTTAGGGCCACAGTACCATGTGTGGGACAAGCAAGCTGATATCAATTTTATCAAGCCTGGGACCACCGATTTATATGCAGATTTTGTGATCAGCGAAGCGGTATTAACTGATATTCAGCACAAGGCAGGGCGGGGTGACAAGGTGTTACCCGAATTTGTGGTACATGTGAAAGATGCACATGGCGAGGTGGTTGCAGAAGTCAAGCGCACGCTGTATGTGAGAAAGAAACGGCAATACCGTGATATCTCGCCCAAAGAAGCTGCGTAATAAAAAACGCCAAGGCTAAGCTCGCCTTGGCGTTTTTACGTCTCTCGAATCAGTGTGTTTTAGTCTTCGAGTTCGGCTAAACACATTTCTTCGTGAATTTGCTTAACCCATTTGCTCACACGTTCGTCGGTCAACTCTGGTTGGCGATCTTCATCAACGCATAAGCCGACAAAGTGGCTATCATCCACAAGGGCTTGCGAGGCTTCAAACTCGTATCCTTCCGTTGGCCAGTGACCAATGATGGTCGCGCCCTTGGCTTCAATAATATCACGCACTGTGCCCATTGCATCACAGAAGTACTCTGCGTAATCTTCTTGGTCACCACAGCCGAAAATGGCAACGAGTTTGGTGGAAAAGTCGATTTGCTCTAGCTCGGGAAAGAAATCATCCCAATCACACTGCGCTTCACCATAATACCAAGTTGGGATCCCGATCAGCAGCAGATCGAAGTTATCAATATCTTCTTTGCTGCTTTTCGCGATGTCTTGCACGTGGACCATTTGCTTGCCCAGCTGCTTTTGAATGCTTTTCGCAATTGCTTCAGTGTTGCCTGTGTCACTACCAAAGAAGAGACCTACACTCGCCATATAAAAATACCCGTTTTTGTCAGTGGGTTGCTGTTTGCAACTAACTCGAATTTAAGAAAAAGCCGTGCTTTTTCACACCCATATGCATAGGCGATTATTCTCCGTTGGGTTAGCCGATACCGACGCCTTCCCAAACCAATTGAATAACCCCTTTTACGATAAAGCCGACACAGCCTAGCGTGAGCACAAACCAGACGATTCGTCGACCGAATACTGGTACGTTGCCCTCACGTAACACGTCTTTAATTGCCATGCCGATAAAAAAGAAAATCGCGGCGAAGACGAGATCTAGACCAATTTTTTCGAGCAATTGAAAGTGCTCGTAAAGCATGCGTGCCTCCATTGAGCACCGACTTCTGCGGCGCAATATACCACAAGGGTTGCTTAACTGTTAACGCTCGCCCGGCATTAAAAAGCGTTCGATGACACTTGCGACCACGGCTGGCTTTTCTGCATGTAGCCAATGCCCTGTGCCTGCCACCATGTGCGCTTTTGAATGGGGGAACTGCGCGACAATGGTATCGCGATGCTCAGACTGGATGTATTCAGAGTTCTGTCCTTTAACAAATAATGTTGGGCCTGAATACGGTCCAAAGGCTGTCCACCCCATGATGTCACGATAACCGTGATAAAGATTATCAATATTAAAGCGCCAGTCGTAGTGACCGTGATCGGTTTTATAGAGTGATTTCAATAAAAATTGGGTCACACCTGGGTTTTCGATCGATCGATTCATGATCGATTGCGCTTGCTGGCGATTTTCTAAGGTAACTGTTTGGGTCTCGCGTAGTGCGTTAAAGACATTGTCATGTCGGCTAACTTGATAGTCGACGGGTGCAATGTCCATCACAACCAGCTGCGAGACGCGCTCGGGAAAACGCTGGGCGATGGCCATGGCGACTTTGCCGCCCATCGAATGGCCCACCAGCGTGACCGTCTCAAGACGTTGCGCGTTCATCCAAGCAACCACAGCATCTGACTGGCTTTGATAATCCATACTCTTAGTATGATAGGACTGTCCATGGTTGGGGAGATCAATCTGATAGACACAAAAATGCTGAGCAAGGCTTTTAGCTAGCCCACCTAAATTATCCAGATCCCCAAATAAACCGTGGATTAATACGAGTGGTGACCCCTCACCACGAGATTTTCCATTTAACAACACGTTGCTTTTCTCTCAGATTACTGGCTTTAACGTAGAGTATACCTATCTATCTCTGTATAATCGCCCCGTCAAACGATAAACAGGACGCGATGAAAAACAATGAAAACGATTGAGGTTGACGACGATCTATACCGTTATATTGCCAGCCAAACCCAGCATATTGGCGAAAGTGCATCAGACATTTTACGTCGCCTATTACTGTCGGATGCGGCACCGCAGCCCAGTCAAGCTGCGCCGACGACGTCCTCTCGTTCTAGTGGCATTGTTGTCAGTAAAGATGCTGGACGGAGTGTGTCCACTGATCGTGTCAAAGCGATGCGAACGCTTTTGATCTCAGATGAGTTTGCCGCACAAGATCGTGCCATAGGCCGTTTTATGCTTGTCCTAACCACTTTATACCGTGTTGATCAGCAAGGTTTTGCTGATGGTATGGCGTTAAAAGGACGTACTCGTCTGTATTTTTCCGATAATCCACAAACACTGTTGGAAAGCGGCAAAACAACCAAACCTAAACAGATTCCAGATACACCTTTTTGGGTCATCACCAATACCAACACTGGTCGTAAACGCCAAATGGTGGAGCAGTTGATGGAAAAAATGCAGTTCCCCAGTGATTTGACCGAGAAGGTTGTGAACGCGATTTAATCTATGCCACTCATGGGAGAAGAGAAATATGGCAGTGCATCCCCAAGCAGGACAACGCGCACAAGCAGCAGACTTGTGTGATATTCCTGCGCTTGTTACGCGTTTTTTCCAAGCTCAACCTCGACCAGGGCAACCCGAACAACAAGTTGCTTTTGGTACGTCAGGTCATCGCGGGAGCGCATTAAGCACCACCTTCAATCGTGATCATATTTTAGCGATTGCGCAGGCAATCTGTGATGAACGCCAAGCCCGTGGCATCACAGGGCCAGTGTTTGTCGGTAAAGATACACATTCATTGTCTGCGCCTGCGTTTGGGGCGGTCATACAAGTGTTGGCGGCGAATCAGGTGCAAATTATCGCACAGGCAAATCAGGGCTATACGCCAACACCGGGCATTTCCCAGCAAATTCTGGCTTATAATCGTGATCATGCTGAACAAGCGGATGGCATTGTCATTACCCCTTCACATAATCCACCGCAAGATGGCGGCATTAAATATAATCCGCCACATGGCGGGCCGGCAGAGGGAGAAATCACCAAGGCGATTGAATCCCGAGCCAATCGATACATCGATACCTATTTAGAGGGTGTTCAACAAATCGATATCGATGCGGCGATGGCCAGCGACTATTACGTTGAAAAAGATCTCGTGACTCCTTATGTTGCCGGTCTGACGCAGGTGGTTGATATTGAAGCCATTCAAAAAGCGGGATTAAAGCTGGCTGTTGACCCTTTAGGTGGTGCAGGTATCGCCTATTGGCAACAGATTGCGACTCAGTATCAACTCGATATTACCTTGATTAACGATCATGTCGACCCGACGTTTGGCTTTATGCCGCGCGATAGTGATGGCGTGATCCGGATGGATTGTTCGTCTGCTTATGCGATGGCTGGGTTGCTCGCTTATAAAGACGATTATGACTTGGCTTTTGGTAATGATCCCGACTTTGATCGTCACGGCATTGTGACCCCCGCCGGTTTGATGAACCCTAATCATTACTTGGCGGTGTGCATTGATTATTTATTCCGACATCGTCAGCAGTGGCCTGCAGGGTTAGGTGTCGGTAAAACACTGGTGTCTAGTGCCATCATCGATAAAGTCGTCAATGACTTATCACGCCCGCTGGTTGAAGTCCCGGTCGGCTTCAAGTGGTTCGTGCCTGGTTTGCATGAGGGTACGCTTGGCTTTGGCGGTGAAGAGAGTGCGGGGGCGTCGTTTTTAACCTTTGATGGTCAGCCTTGGTCTACCGATAAAGATGGTATTATTCTTTGCTTACTGGCGGCAGAAATCCTGGCGGTGACGGGGCTGACACCACAGGCTTATTATCAAAAGCTGGCGGATAAACATGGGGATCCTGCCTATAACCGTTTGCAAGCGGTCGCCAACGCGCAACAAAAGCAGGTGCTGAGCCAACTGCGTCCGGAAATGGTGACAGCTGACACCTTAGCAGGGGATGTCATCACTGCTAAATTGACTCATGCACCGGGTAACGGCGCGGCAATTGGCGGACTCAAAGTGGTCACGGATCATGGTTGGTTTGCGGCTCGCCCATCAGGAACCGAAGACATTTATAAAATTTACTGTGAGAGCTTTAAAGGCGAGCAACACTTGCGCTTGATTGAACAGGAAGCGCAACAAATTGTCGATCGCGTGTTTGAGCAACAGGGCGTCTAGCGCGCTGTTTCCGTTCTCCGTTTGCAAAAAGCGTGCACGATTAAGTGCGCGCTTTTTATTTTTTGGGGGCGGGCGAAGGTGCGTTGTTAGGCCAAGTGTTCGGCACCACGAACCAAGGTGTTTGTGTGTTATCTAACAAATGACACGTGCGGTCTATGTTACCGAGACTGCCTGAGACCATGGGGGATAACTCACCAAACTCTGGCAGAGATAACCATTGATCGCGGGCCAACATGGCAAATTCTTTGTCTGTTGGCAGTTCGTCAGGCCAGCACCACCAACCACCGACACTTGCCGCATTAACGGGAGGCCAGTCGGGTAGGTCAGTATCCTGGCTGTAATGACGGTAAAGCCGGCCTTGGACCATTAAGCGTTTTTGGGCGGGCCGCCAATGAGGAAACTGTTGGCAAAAGCTTGGATGACTCGACAGAGCCAATTGATGGTCAATCATGCGCGCAACTTTAATATCGAGTGCGTCCTTGGCGTTCGGACCCAGCCAGCGATTCTGATGAGCAAGATAAAATTTTACCGCGACTTCCCAGTGTTCTAACTGCCCTTGGTACTCAATCAAAAAATCAATGGCACCTCGTGTTTTTCCAGCCTCATTAACCTGTATTTCCTCTGCTTCTAGTCGCAAGTGAGGATGATGATGGATTAACTCAGTGAGCAACCATTGATAATAAAAGCCAATTCGCCTAGGGCCCGCGTACGGTTTAGATGCCGATACCGAGACGGCCGAGAAAAGTCCGTGCGGTACAAGCGAAAACCGCTCAGAAGACAACAACGGAAATTGGCGTTGTATCCATTTTATATCCGCTTGTATTTGTTCCCTATTGGCAAACAACGCGTCCGGTGAGTGGTGTGACCGCAGATAAGCCATAATGTAATTTAATTACCTTGTTAATCGTTTGTTAATGCCAAAAGCGCACTTTTAGGATAAAAAAGCAGCAAAATGTAGTAATACTACAAAACTAATGATAGACTTCACACATAACTGGTCAGATGAGTGAGGTTAGCTATGTATAAACCGTTCGATAAAACCCGTGTTGTTCTGCGTCGTTGTGTTGTCGTAGTGGCGGGCATCACTTGCCTGCCAACGCTGATTGCGCCATCGCTGGCTTCTCGTATTTATAGCCATTTGCACCAAGTATGGCTTAAAGACAGCACCAAACCTGTATGGCTGGCTGAGTCCGAGAAAGCTGGGGGCTATCTGTAACCCGCGAAGGTCTGATTTAAACGTACAACTTCGTGTGGTTGAAAAAGGCGGTTAGCATCAATGCTAGCCGCTTTTTTTATCTTTGCTTGTCAGGTTACACTGTTGCCATTGTCTCGCAAGTGAATGTGATTGCTATGAATAATTTCCAGCTAGAAGCCCTGCTTAACGCTGAACTGAAACCTGAACAAGTTAAAGACTACAGCCCAAACGGATTACAAGTTCAAGGCCGCGATAATGTACAAACCATTGTTACTGGCGTGACGGCCTGCCAAGACTTAATTGATAAAGCAATTGAATATCAAGCCGATGCTATCTTGGTTCATCATGGCTACTTTTGGCGTGGTGAGTCGCAATCAATACGCGGCATGAAGTATCAACGGATTAAGATGTTGATTGAAAACGGTATCAACTTATACGGTTACCATTTGCCGCTTGATATCCATCCCACATTAGGCAACAACGCCCAGCTAGCCAAACGATTGGGGATTGAGATCATAGGTGGCTTGGAGCCCAATAATCCAGTCTCCATTCCTGTCTATGGCAAATTATCAACACCGATGACTCTTGGCCAATTCGAGCAACAAGTTGCGACCGTGCTTAACCGAACGCCACTTGTCGTTGACGGTGGCAGGACAGCACGGATAGAGACCGTCGGCCTGTGCACGGGAGGGGCGCAAGACTTTATCGACTTAGCCGTCGAGCAAGGCATGGATGCGTATTTATCGGGTGAAATTTCTGAGCGAACCACGTTTTCAGCGCGCGAGCAGGGTGTGCATTATGTTGCCGCGGGGCACCATGCAACAGAACGTTATGGGGTTAAAGCGTTGGGTGAGTGGTTAGCTGACCATCATGGGCTTACCACGCACTTTGTCGATATCGACAATCCCGCATAAAAAAAGCCGCCCATCGAGGCGGCTTCGTTAGCTCTATCATCAAGGTGTCGCAGTTAATCGCGTTTATCCATCGGCGTGAATTCACGCTGGGTATAGCCTGAGTAAAGCTGGCGTGGACGACCAATGCGCTTGTGTGGATCCGTATGCATTTCGTTCCAATGAGCAATCCAACCGATCGTCCGCGACATCGCGAATATAACGGTAAACATCGATGTGGGAATACCGATGGCTTTGAGGATGATGCCCGAGTAGAAATCGACATTCGGATACAATTTCTTGTCGATGAAGTATTGATCGGAGAGTGCGATGCGTTCTAACTCCATCGCCACATCCAATAACGGGTCTTGAATTTGTAGCTCTTCAAGCACTTCATGACATGCTTCGCGCATGACCGTTGCACGTGGGTCATAGTTCTTATAAACCCGGTGACCAAAGCCCATTAAGCGGAAAGGATCATCTTTATCCTTAGCGCGTTCAATGTACTCAGGAATGTTATCGACATGGCCGATTTGCTCGAGCATGCGCAAGCAAGCTTCATTGGCCCCGCCATGTGCCGGCCCCCACAAGGACGCGATACCGGCAGCAATACAAGCAAACGGATTGGCTCCCGATGATCCCGCTAGGCGTACCGTGGATGTTGAGGCGTTTTGCTCATGATCCGCGTGTAGGGTGAAAATCTTATCCATCGCGCGCGCAACTACCGGATTCACCTCATATTCCTCACATGGTGTGGCAAACATCATATGAAGGAAGTTCTCTGCGTAGTCCAAATCGTTACGTGGATAAATAAATGGCTGGCCAATCGAATACTTGTAACACATAGCCGCCAGGGTAGGCATCTTCGACAGCAAACGAAACGCCGTAATTTCACGGTGTTTATCATTGGTGATGTCGAGAGAATCGTGGTAGAACGCGGCAAGCGCCCCTACAACCCCGACCATAACGGCCATAGGGTGAGCATCACGACGGAAACCATGGAAGAAACTCGCGATTTGTTCGTGAACCATGGTGTGGCGCACGATCATAGAACGAAAACCATCGTATTGTTTTTTTGTAGGGACTTCGCCGTAGAGCAGGATGTAACAGACTTCTAAGTAATCAGCGTTATTGGCAAGTTGATCTATCGGAAAACCACGGTGCAGTAAAACACCCGCTTCGCCGTCGATGTAGGTGATTTGCGAATCGCAAGATCCTGTCGCAACAAACCCCGGATCAAACGTGAAGTAACCTTCATTGACTAGCTTGCGCACATCGATCACATCCGGGCCGACAGTGCCTCCGATAATCGGCAGTTCGATTGGTGCTTTCCCTTCGATATGTAGGGTAGCTTTCTTCTCTGCCATAACAATCTCCTTTGTTATTTTATAATCCCATCCAGGATACGGACCCGACCGTTTTACCGATCGACCTCTATTATGTCAATTTTTAACCTATCGATGTGTGCGTCAGTTAATAACTTATGTGCGTTAGTTAATAACTTATTTGCAATGGGGGTTAAATATCTGTTGTGAGATTCCGGTCAATTTTGTGCGTTTGTAATTGTCTGTTACGCCACGTATACTTTTTCGAGGTCTCTGGGCAAATCAGTATCCTAGAGCGTTTAGGGGCTCAAACACCTTTCCTAACTGACGTGATCCATTCACCGAGAATTGCAGTTATAAGCAATAAGGTACATGAAGCGCGTTACGCAGATGTTGCAGGTCTTACGCTTTGAGTACTGAGGTTCAGAGAGTGTAATAACTATAAATGCTCAATAGAGCTGAGTGGGCAATATCGTGAAAGAAAGAAAGTCAAGACCCGTAAACCTCGACCTTAAGACGATTCGCTTCCCCATTACAGCGATTGCGTCTATTTTGCATCGGATATCAGGTGTGATCACCTTTGTTTCGATCGCCATCCTACTGTGGCTGCTTAGCCTGTCTCTCTCTTCTCCTGATGGATTTCAATCTGCTGCTGCGATACTCGATACCTTCTTCGTCAAGCTCGTACTTTGGGGCATTTTGACGGCGCTGGCTTATCACATCGTTGGCGGGATTCGTCATTTAATCCAAGACCTGGGTTACTTTGAAGAGCTGGAGTCGGGGGCAAAAAGTGCCCAAGTCTCGTTTGTAATTGCAGGCGTGCTAGCTGTGTTGGCGGGGGTTTTAGTATGGTAACAAAAAACATTTCATCGGTGGGTCGCAACGGTGTGCACGATTATGTGCTGGTCCGAGCTACTGCGATTCTCATCACACTTTACACACTTTATATGGTCGGTTTTGCCGTCTTTGGCCCTGAGATTACGTATGCCTCATGGACAGCGTTTTTCGGCCAGACCAGCACGAAGGTCTTCACCATGTTGGCCCTGGTCTCTGTGCTGATCCACGGCTGGATTGGGATGTGGCAGGTGTTGACTGATTATATCAAGCCAGCCTTGCTGCGCGGTGTATTACAGCTTGCTGTTGTCGCCACGCTTCTCATCTATGTGTTTGCCGGTTTCTTTGTATTGTGGGGTGTGTAAGTGAGTATTCCAGTTCGCGAATTTGATGCAATCGTTATTGGAGCAGGTGGCGCCGGTATGCGCGCGGCACTGCAAATATCCGAGCAGGGCCTAACGTGTGCGCTGTTATCTAAAGTGTTCCCAACTCGCTCTCATACTGTGTCAGCACAGGGCGGGATTACAGTGGCACTGGGTAACTCGCACAAGGATAATTGGCAATGGCATATGTACGATACCGTCAAAGGCTCCGATTATATTGGTGATCAAGACGCTATCGAATACATGTGTAAAACAGGCCCGCAGTCAGTCATTGAGCTAGAGAAAATGGGATTACCCTTTTCTCGCTTTGAAGATGGTTCGATCTATCAACGACCCTTTGGCGGTCAATCAAAAGAATTTGGGGGCGAGCAAGCGGCACGTACCGCCGCGGCAGCAGACCGAACTGGCCATGCCTTATTGCATACGCTTTACCAACAAAACATCAAAAACAAAACGACGATTTTTTCAGAGTGGTATGCCCTTGATCTGGTCAAAAACCAAGATGGAGTGATTGTCGGTGCAACGGCGATGTGCATGGAAACGGGTGAGATTTGTTACTTCAAATCGAAAGCAACCGTGTTGGCGACTGGGGGCGCAGGCCGTATTTATCAGTCAACCACCAACGCGCACATCAATACCGGGGATGGTGTCGGTATGGCGCTCCGTGCTGGCGTACCGATGCAGGACATGGAARTGTGGCAATTCCACCCCACAGGCATTGCGGGTGCCGGTGTCTTGGTGACAGAAGGCTGTCGTGGTGAGGGTGGCTATCTACTTAATAAAGATGGTGAACGCTTCATGGAGCGTTATGCGCCTAATGCAAAAGACCTTGCGGGTCGTGACGTGGTTGCCCGATCAATGATGATCGAGATCCGTGAAGGACGCGGCTGTGAGGGGCCATGGGGCCCACACATTAAGCTGAAGCTCGACCATCTCGGCAAAGATGTACTGGAATCGCGCTTGCCGGGTATCTTGGATTTGTCGCGCACTTTTGCACATGTCGACCCGATCAAAGAGCCGATTCCTGTTATCCCAACGTGTCACTACATGATGGGAGGCATTCCAACGCAAGTATCCGGCCAAGCCATTAAACAAGATCCACTGGGCAATGATATCGAAGTTCAAGGGCTTTTTGCCTGCGGTGAAATCGCCAGTGTCTCTGTACATGGCGCCAACCGCTTAGGGGGCAACTCGCTCTTAGACTTGGTTGTCTTCGGCCGTGCAACAGGGTTACACCTAGGGGAAACCTTGGCAGCGCAGGTGGAAGCAAGAGACGCCAGTGAATCAGACATTGAAGCCTCTCTGGCTCGCGTCAATCGCTGGAATAGTACTCAGCAGGGTGAAGACCCAGTAGAAATTCGCAAAGACCTTCAAGCGTGTATGCAAGAAAACTTCTCGGTGTTCCGAGAAGGCGAAGCGATGGAAAAAGGGCTGAAAGAGTTGGATGCTATCCGTGAGCGACTCAAAACAGCACGCCTTGATGATACATCAACAGAGTTTAACACCCAGCGCGTCGAGTGTTTGGAGCTGGAGAACCTGATGGAAACTGCCTATTCAACGGCGGTCTCCGCGTATTATCGGACGGAAAGCCGTGGTGCTCATGCGCGCTTCGACTACCAAGAGCGTGATGACGAGAATTGGTTGTGTCACTCCATCTATAACCCAGAAACGGAAACCATGTCCAAGCGCGACGTCAATATGGCGCCTGTGCATCGTGACGCTTTCCCACCGAAAGCACGTACTTATTAAGGGGGTCGAAACGATGAACGTTAATTTTTCAGTCTATCGCTATAATCCAGATGTGGACGATGCGCCATACATGAAGGATTACACACTCGACGTCCCTGAAGGGTCAGATATGATGCTTTTGGATGCGCTGTTTCAACTCAAAGAGCAGGATCCAACCCTGTCATTCCGTCGCTCGTGTCGAGAGGGGGTCTGTGGCTCTGACGGTGTCAATATGAACGGTAAAAATGGGCTGGCATGCATCACGCCTTTATCCTCGCTAATGGATAAGTCGGAGATTGTTATTCGTCCGTTGCCTGGTTTGCCCGTAGTGCGTGATCTTATTATCGATATGGGGCAGTTCTATGAGAACTACGAGCGCGTCAAACCTTATTTGATCAACGATGAGACACCACCGTCGCGTGAGAACCTTCAAGCGCCGGAAGATAGAGCAGAGCTTGATGGTTTGTATGAGTGCATCATGTGCGCTTGCTGTAGTACGGCGTGCCCATCGTTTTGGTGGAACCCTGACAAGTTCGTCGGCCCTGCAGGCCTTCTTGCTGCCTATCGCTGGCTAGCAGATAGCCGTGATACGGCAACTGAAGAACGGTTATCTGATCTAGACGACGCTTTTAGTGTCTTCCGTTGCCACGGAATAATGAACTGTGTCAGTGTATGTCCAAAAGGGCTTAATCCAACCAAGGCAATTGGGCACATTAAGTCAATGCTGATTCAGCGCGGCGTTTAAAACGCTGAACCAATAACGTAGATAAAAAATGCCCCGTTCTAGGACGGGGCTTAATAACAGGTAACCCGGCTTAGAACCGGTGTTTGGATAAATAACTAGTGGTTAAGGGATAACAATGCAAAATGGCGTGATGAAGGCTTGGTTAGAGTCTTCTCATTTGGCTGGCGCCAATGCAACGTACGTAGAAGATCTCTACGAAATGTACCTCAGTGACCCGGAGTTAGTTGATCAAGAATGGAGAGCGGTCTTTGACCAGCTACCAGTGGTGAGTGATACCGCGGTAGAACAACCCCACTCTCGAGTTCGCGATTACTTTCGACGCTTAGCTACCGATACATCGCGTGCAAGTGCTTCAGTCAATGATCCAGATGTAGACGCGAAACAAGTCAAAGTTCTTCAACTGATCAATGCGTTCCGTTTCCGTGGCCATCAACAGGCCAGTTTAGACCCCCTCGGATTATGGAAACGTAAACCTGTCCCCGATTTGTCACCTGACTTCCATTCTCTTAACGAGCAGGATTTTAACGAGACCTTTAATGTCGGCTCATTTGCAATTGGCAAAGACAATATGCAATTAGGTGAGTTGTATGACGCACTGCAAAAGACCTATTGCGGGTCAATTGGTGCTGAGTACATGCACATTACAGATACCGAAGAAAAGCGTTGGATTCAAAGCCGCCTCGAATCAGTTGTGGGACAGCCACAATTTAGCGAGGAAGAGAAGCTCACCTTTTTGGAAGAGCTAACGGCAGCAGAAGGCCTTGAACGGTATTTGGGGGCTAAATTCCCTGGGGCAAAACGTTTCTCGCTTGAAGGGGGCGACTCGCTCATCCCTATGCTCAAAGAGCTTATTCGCCATGCGGGAAGTAACGGTGGGCGTGAAGTGGTTGTTGGGATGGCTCACCGTGGTCGACTCAATGTTTTAGTCAATGTGCTAGGCAAAAAGCCGTCAGAGTTATTCGATGAGTTCGCAGGGAAACAAGATGAAAGTTGGGGAACCGGTGATGTGAAATATCATCAGGGGTTCTCGTCTGACTTTGCGACCCCAGGTGGTGACGTTCATCTTGCTTTGGCGTTCAACCCGTCACACCTTGAAATTGTTAATCCAGTGGTCATGGGCTCCGTGCGTGCGCGTCAAGACCGACTCGAAGACAGCACAGGCTCAAGCGTATTGCCGATCACCATTCATGGCGATGCGTCGATTGCGGGACAAGGCGTGGTGCAAGAGACCTTTAATATGTCTCAAGCGCGGGGCTTCCAAGTGGGCGGCACGGTGCGGATTGTGGTGAACAATCAGATTGGTTTTACAACCTCAAATCCGGCAGATTCTCGCTCAACCCAGTACTGCACCGATATCGCGAAAATGGTTCAGGCGCCGATTTTCCACGTCAATGCCGACGATCCCGAAGCGGTAGCATTTGTGTCGCGTTTAGCGCTTGATTTTCGTAATGAGTTTCAACGCGATGTGGTCATTGATTTGGTCTGTTATCGCCGTCATGGCCATAACGAAGCGGATGAACCGAATGCCACGCAGCCGATGATGTACCAGAAGATCAAAAAACATCCGACGCCGCGCAAACTCTATGCGGATGTACTTGATCAACAAGGCATTGCTAACCTAGAAAAAGCGACCGAATTGATCAACGAATACCGCGATCTGTTGGATAGCGGTGAATGCGTAGTGAAAGAGTGGCGCCCAATGGTGTTGCACTCGGTCGACTGGACCCCTTATCTCGGCCACGACTGGACGGTTGAGTGGGCGAACAAGTTTGATGCCAAACGGCTGAGAGAGCTTGGTAACCGTATCTGTCAATTGCCAGATAGCCATACGCTACACAGCCGAGTCGGTAAGCTTTACAAAGATCGTAAAGCGATGATTGATGGTGAAAAACCTGTTGACTGGGGGATGGCCGAGACATTGGCCTATGCCACGCTGGTGGACGACGGCAAGCGTGTTCGTATTACGGGCCAAGATACTGGCCGTGGTACTTTCTTCCATCGTCACGCGGTGTTACATAACCAAGGCGATGGCAGTACCTATGTCCCCCTTGCCAATATCCATAATAAGCAAGGGCCGTTCGAAATTTATGACTCTGTGTTGTCTGAAGCGGCCGTCGTGGCATTTGAGTATGGCTATGCGACCGCAGAGCCGGGTGGCTTAACGGTATGGGAAGCGCAATTTGGCGATTTTGGTAATGGCGCGCAAGTTGTGATTGACCAGTTCATCAGCTCTGGCGAGCAGAAGTGGCGCCGGATGTGTGGTTTAACCATGTTGCTCCCTCACGGTTATGAAGGGCAGGGCCCTGAGCACTCTTCCGCGCGCTTAGAGCGGTATTTGCAATTATGTGCCGAGCAAAATATGCAGGTCGTGGTGCCCTCGAGCCCCGCTCAGGTTTATCATATGCTACGCCGTCAAGTTGTTCGCCCGATGCGTCGACCATTGGTGGTTATGTCACCTAAATCCTTGCTACGCCATCCGCTTTGTGTATCCAGCCTAGACGATCTGACAGAGGGCGATTTCCAACCCGCTATCGGTGAAATGGATGATCTGGATCCAAGCAAGGTGAAACGGGTGGTTATGTGTGCCGGTAAGGTCTATTACGATTTGCTGAAAGCACGCCGCGAGCAAGAAATCGATGACGTAGCCATTGTTCGTATCGAGCAACTTTATCCGTTCCCGCTTGAGGCGGTGAAAGAAGTGATTGCGCCTTACGGCAATGCAAAAGACTTTGTATGGTGTCAAGAAGAGCCACAAAACCAAGGGGCTTGGTACAGCAGCCAGCACAATTTCCGTGCAGCCTTACCGGATGGTGCCACACTCAGCTACGCTGGGCGTGCCGCCTCGGCATCGCCAGCGGTAGGTTATATGTCTGTACACCAGAAACAACAAAAAGCGTTAGTACAAGACGCTCTGACCCTAAAGTAAGAACTAGAACATTAAGGATAAATACGATATGACAATCGAAATTCTGGTTCCCGATTTACCCGAATCTGTGGCTGACGCAACGATTGCCACATGGCATAAACAGCCAGGTGACTCGGTAACCCGTGACGAAGTACTGGTTGATATTGAAACAGATAAGGTCGTGCTAGAAGTTCCCGCTCCTGCAGATGGGGTACTGGAATCCATCATTGAAGATGAAGGGTCAACCGTGCTGGGGAAACAAGCGATCGCCAAGCTGAAAGAAGGGGCTGTCGCGGGTGAACCAACCAAAGATGTGCCCGCTGAATCAGAGGCATCACCGGATAAGCGCCACACTGCGTCACTAGAAGAAGAGAGCAATGACTCACTGAGCCCTGCCGTCCGTCGCTTATTGGCTGAACATGATCTTTCTTCGGATGCGGTGAAAGGCACGGGTGTAGGCGGACGCATTACCCGAGAAGATGTGGAAGCGCACCTGAAGAAGCAGCCCGCGCAAAGTAGTGAGCAGAAAGCGGCGACCCAAGATGTGCCGCCAGTGGCAGAGCGAGGCGAGAAGCGTGTGCCGATGACGCGTTTGCGTAAGCGCGTGGCAGAACGTTTGCTCGAAGCAAAAAACAGCACCGCGATGCTAACTACATTTAACGAAGTGAACATGAAGCCAATTATGGAACTGCGTAAGCAGTACCGTGATTCGTTTGAAAAGCGTCATGATATTCGCCTTGGTTTCATGTCTTTTTACGTTAAAGCGGTCGTTGAAGCCCTTAAACGTTATCCAGAAGTGAATGCGTCAATAGATGGTGATGAGATTGTGTATCACAACTATTTTGACGTCAGCATGGCGGTTTCTACCCCGCGTGGTCTGGTAACGCCTGTACTACGCGACTGCGACAAACTAGGCTTTGCCGATATCGAAAAAGGTATTCGTGACTTAGCCATAAAGGGGCGTGACGGCAAGTTGACCGTTGATGAACTCACCGGAGGTAACTTTACCCTGACCAATGGCGGTGTGTTCGGCTCATTAATGTCAACGCCGATCATTAACCCACCTCAAGCTGCCATTCTTGGCATGCATAAAATTCAAGATCGCCCAATGGCGGTAGATGGCAAGGTTGAAATCTTGCCGATGATGTACCTTGCGCTTTCCTATGATCACCGCCTTATTGACGGTCGTGAGTCGGTTGGTTTCTTGGTCACCATCAAAGAGCTCCTTGAAGACCCAACACGTCTGCTCCTAGACGTTTAATGGTGTTATCGACCTCTTTTTGAGGGAAATAAACCGTTTTGAAGGGGACGGAGGTCCCCTTCTTTGGAAAGCATAAAGATACAATAATGGACACTAACACGGATAGAACATCATGAATCTGCACGAATATCAGTCAAAGCAGCTGTTCGCTGAATATGGTCTACCAGTTTCAGAGGGCTATGCCTGCGATACACCACAAGAAGCTGCTGAAGCAGCCGATAAAATTGGCGGCAACAAATGGGTTGTGAAATGCCAAGTTCACGCCGGTGGCCGCGGAAAAGCGGGCGGGGTAAAACTCGCGAACTCAAAAGAAGAAATCCGCGAATTTGCACAGAAATGGCTGGGTAAAAACCTAGTGACATTTCAAACGGACGAGAATGGCCAACCAGTCAGCAAAATTTTGGTTGAGTCTTGCACCGATATCGCTAAAGAGCTTTACCTGGGCGCCGTGGTCGACCGTGGCTCGCGTCGCGTTGTTTTCATGGCATCCACCGAAGGCGGTGTTGAAATAGAAAAAGTCGCCGAAGAAACGCCAGAGCTGATTCACAAAGCATCGATTGATCCTTTGGTTGGCCCACAACCTTACCAGGGTCGCCAACTGGCATTTAAACTTGGCTTAGAAGGTGAGCAAATCAAGCAGTTCACTAAGATCTTTGTCGGGATTGGTCAACTGTTCTTGGATAAAGATGTTGCCTTGGTCGAGGTAAACCCGCTGGTGATTACTGAACAAGGCGATTTGCATTGCTTGGATGCAAAGCTAGCGATTGACAGTAATGCGGTATATCGTCARCCGAAGGTGCGTGCGATGCACGACCCGAGTCAAGACGATGAGCGCGAAGCGCATGCGGCACAGTGGGAGCTGAACTATGTTGCGCTAGACGGCAACATTGGTTGTATGGTGAATGGTGCTGGCTTGGCAATGGGGACCATGGACATTGTTAACTTGCACGGTGGTAGCCCTGCCAACTTCCTCGATGTGGGAGGCGGTGCGACAAAAGAGCGTGTGACAGAAGCCTTTAAAATCATTCTGTCTGATAGCAACGTAAAGGCGGTATTGGTGAACATCTTTGGCGGCATTGTGCGCTGTGATCTGATTGCAGATGGCATTATTGGTGCGGTTGAAGAAGTCGGCGTTAAAGTGCCTGTTGTGGTTCGTCTTGAGGGGAATAACGCAGACTTAGGCGCCAAAAAACTGGCCGATAGTGGTTTGAACATCATTGCGGCAACATCGCTAACCGAAGCCGCACAGAAAGTCGTTGCTGCCGCGGAGGGTAAATAACAATGTCAGTGCTGATCAATAAAGAAACCAAA
Organism: Salinivibrio sp. AR647; assembly: GCF_001995415.1. Taxonomy (NCBI): domain Bacteria; kingdom Pseudomonadati; phylum Pseudomonadota; class Gammaproteobacteria; order Vibrionales; family Vibrionaceae; genus Salinivibrio; species Salinivibrio sp. AR647. The sequence goes on from NZ_MUFE01000002.1 coordinate 201,767, forward strand.
GTTATCTGCCAAGGATTTACGGGCGGTCAAGGAACCTTCCATTCCGAGCAGGCGATTGAATATGGAACTCAAATGGTCGGTGGCGTATCACCGGGCAAAGGCGGCACGACTCACCTCGGCCTTCCGGTCTTTAATACCGTGGCAGACGCGGTTGAAGCGACCGGCGCCACTGCCTCGGTCATTTATGTGCCAGCGCCTTTTTGTAAAGATGCCATTTTAGAAGCGATTGACGCCGGGATTGAGCTGATCGTCTGTATTACCGAAGGTATTCCAACGCTGGATATGCTGGAAGTGAAAGTGAAACTGGATCAAGCAGGGGTGCGAATGATCGGCCCTAACTGCCCCGGTGTGATTACCCCCGATGAGTCTAAGATTGGCATTATGCCAGGACATATCCATCAGTCGGGTAAGGTAGGCATTGTTTCACGCTCAGGCACCTTGACTTATGAAGCGGTAAAACAAACAACCGATGAAGGCTTTGGCCAATCAACGTGCGTTGGAATTGGTGGTGATCCGATTCCAGGCTCAAACTTTATCGACATCCTCGCGATGTTCGAAAAGGATCCAGCCACCGAAGCAATTGTAATGATTGGTGAAATCGGTGGTACCGCCGAAGAAGAAGCCGCCGCGTACATTAAAGCGAATGTTACCAAGCCGGTTGTGGCTTATATTGCTGGTGTGACTGCGCCTCCAGGCAAACGTATGGGCCATGCGGGTGCAATCATTTCTGGTGGTAAAGGTACCGCAGACGATAAATTTGCGGCCTTGGAAGCGGCAGGCGTGACAACAGTGAAAAGCTTGGCCGATATTGGCAAAGCACTACGTGAAAAAACCAACTGGTAATGTAATTTTCCAGTCACGTAAAGCCCAAAGCCGCTCATGTGAGCGGCTTTTGTCGTTACAGGGAAGACGTTAAGGCGTTAGCAAAGGCCTGCGCGTTTTCACAGCATAAACGTGTTTAACGTTTAGACTCGTTCAGACTATGATCGTCTTCAGGCTATGATCGCATTCAGAGCATCATCGCATTCAGGCCGTGGTCGCAGATACTCAGGTAACGGCGCGAGAGGGGACCAGCTGCGTAAGCATAAATACACTGGCTGCAGCAACCACTACTGACGGCCCTGCGGGCGTATCATAAAACCAGGATCCAGCCATACCCAGCATCACGGCGAACATACCAATCAGGCTAGCAAAAGCAGCCATTTGCTCTGGCGTAGACGCCAGTCGGCGGGCTGTTGCAGCGGGAATGATCAGCATGGATGTAATAATCAGCGCGCCAACAAACTTCATCGCCAATGCGATCACTAAACCAATCAATAGCATCAATAAAAGCCGCAGTTTTTCGACCGCTATCCCTTCGACTTTAGCCAGCTCTTCACTGACGGTCATCGATAGAAGTTGTTCCCAATAATATCCCAGTACAGCAAGCGTAAAGCAGGCGCCGACCGCGAGCCAGGTAAGGTCAGCAAATGAAACCGCCAGCAGATCGCCAAACAAATAGGCCATCAAATCAACCCGCATGTTGTCTAAAAAGCTGACCGCCACTAAGCCCAAAGACAGAGCGCTGTGTGCCAATATCCCGAGTAAGGTATCGGTAGAAACCAGATGTTGGCGTTGCAGACCAACCAACAAGATCGCGAGAAGCAAACACGTCACCACCAGCGCGAGATTTAAGTCAATTTGGAGCAAAAACCCAAGCGCGAGCCCAAGTAATGAAGCGTGTGCTAAGGTATCGCCGAAATAGGCCATCCGACGCCAGACCACAAAAGAGCCTAATGGCCCAGCAATGGCAGCGATAAGTAGGCCACCCATAATAGGGGCAAGAAGGAACTCAATCATGGTGGTGCTCTTGGTGATCACAGCTTACAGGCTGGCCTGCAAGATCATGTTGGTGATGATGGTGGTGATGATATAACGCCAGTTGTTCACTGGTTTGACGACCAAACATCGCGACATAGGATGGATGCTGAGATATGGCGTCGGGTGCGCCAGAGCAGCACACATGGTGTTGAAGGCAAATGACGTCATCGGTCTTGGCCATGACTAAATGCAAATCGTGTGACACCATTAATACCGCGCATTTTAGTGTATCGCGCAGGTGCGCGATGAGGCTATACATTTCTAATTGGCCGCTGACATCGACCCCTTGCACCGGTTCATCTAACACCAGCACATCCGGCTGTTTTAAGATCGCACGCGCCAAAAGAACACGTTGTGTTTCACCGCCCGAAAGCGTGTGCATATTGGCGTATTGCAATGATTCTGCGTTGACGGTTTGCAACGCGTGATCAATTTGGGAATTGGTATAGCGTGTTCCTAGGCGAATAAATCGGTCAACCGTCAAAGGCAGTGTCTGGTTAAGCTGAAGTTTTTGTGGCACATAGCCTATCTTCACCCCTTTAGCGACGTGAACCATACCCGCTGCGGGCTTTACTAAACCAATTAATGCTTTGACTAAGGTTGATTTCCCCGCGCCATTTGGACCAATGAGCGTGGTAATCTGTCCTCGTTTTAATTGCATAGAGACCTTGTCCAGCACATTTCGGCCGTTATAGGTCACCGTCACCGCGTCAAGCGAGACTAGCGAATTTGTCATAGTGAAAAAAAGCATTGTGAATTGGAATTGTTATAATATAACATTTCTGCCCGTCGAGAAAACAAAAGAATGAGAGGAATGATGACAGCTCGTATTATTGGTGGACTTTTTGCGCTATTGCTGGTGATGCCGGCTCACGCGATCACGGTGATGACAACCATTAAACCGCTTCAGCTTATTACGGCAGGACTCATTGCCGATGATGATCGTTTAGACGTGCTTCTACCTCCTGGCGCATCACCGCATGGCTACGCCCTAAAACCTTCAGATATTCGCGCGTTGAATCAAGCCGATATCACCCTATGGGTCGGGCCCGAACTCGAACTGTTTCTCGATAAGTTATTAGCCGATAAGCCCTCGGTGCTGACGCTATCTCAGATCGAGGGGATGCCACTGCGTGATTTTGACGGCGCCCATGATCATCATGGCCATGATCACGGTGAACATAACATCGACCCTCATCTGTGGTTGGGTCCAGACACCACACGGGTAGCCGCGCAAGCGATTACCGCGGCTTTAATTGAGGCGGCGCCGGATAAAGCGGCGATCTATCGGGCTAACCTTAACCGTTTTAATACCCAGCTAACCCAGACCGTCGCGGATATTGAAGATGAGTTATCCACGCATATGCAGTCAGGCTACTTTGTCTTTCATGATGCCTATGGCTACTTTGAAACGGCCTTTGGCCTCGAGAAAACCGGCCATTTTACCGTGGATCCAAGCCAAAAACCGGGCGCTAAGACGTTAGTAACCATTCGCCGAGGATTGCTTAATCATGATGCGACCTGTATCTTCACTGAGCCGCAGTTTAATCCTGCACTGATTGATGCTGTGACCCGACATAATGACGTCAATGTCCTCGAACTCGATCCATTGGCGACGTCAATTCAGGTAACGCCTGATGCTTATCAGGTGTTTTTAAAAGATATGGGAAATCGTTTCGCACGTTGTTTAAAGCATGAAACTACTCACTAACTGGTTAGCTGCTACGGCTCGGCTACCACGCCAGCACAAGCTAGCACTCGCATCATTATCTCTTTTAGTTGGCGCTGCCTTGATGTGGCAGCCCCATCCTTTTTCCTCTTCACGTGATCGCCAACCGATACCTATCCCGAACGATACGCAAAATATCACCTCCGTCGAGCACAGTGAGCCTATCGAACAGGGTCTGGATGCTGATGATCCTGCACTTCGCGTACCGGAAGATGCATTAGAAAAAGACATCACCTCGGAAGCACCGCGCACCCACCAACACACGGTGGCTGCCGGCGATACCTTGGGAGGTATTTTTTCCCAATACGGACTTCCGATCAGCCAGCTTTATCAAATGCTTGATGAAAATGATCGCGTGGGTGACATCCGTCGTGGTCAAAACATGGAGTGGCAGGTCGATGAACAAGGACGGTTATTAACGTTCACCCTGTACCAATCGCTCAAATACCGGGATCAGTATCGTTTTGAGCAGGGGAAGGTAGCGTATGCGCGTTTAGAAACCAAAGGGGATCGTGAAAAAGTCACCGTGATTGGTCGTGTCAACAGCAGTTTTTACCAACAAGCTCGCCAAGCGGGGCTAACCCCCAATCAAATTCAAAACCTGGTTTCGGCATTACAATGGCGGTTTGACTTTGGACGCCAATCGCGTCGAGGCGATCAGTTTGCGATTCAGGTAGATAAAGAGTTTATTGACAATAAACCGGTCTCATCTGGAGATATATCCGCCATGCTCTATCGAGCGGGAGATCGTGATATCTTCATTTATCGACATACAGATGGCCGTTTTTATGATGAGCAAGGGCAAAGCTTAGATCGTGCCCTGCGCCGCATCCCTACGGCGAAACGCTACCGGATTAGCTCATCGTTTGATCCTCACCGCAAGCATCCCATTACGGGGCGTATCTCTCCGCATAACGGGACCGACTTTGCTACCCCCGTTGGGACGTCAGTGCTAGCGGCAGGTGATGGCGTGGTGGTGAAAGCGCGAAAACACCCGTTAGCAGGAAACTATGTTGTCATCAAACATGGTCGTGAATACTCAACCCGTTATCTCCATTTACACCGGATTTTGGTGAAACCTGGCGACCACGTATCAATGGGACAACGGATTGCGCTCAGTGGCAACACGGGACGCTCGACCGGCCCACACCTGCATTTTGAGTTATTAAAGTACGGCCACCCTGTGAATGCCATGAAAGTGCCGTTGCCCGAAGCTCATCCCGTGCCGAGTCAGGAGAGAGGTGAGTTTCAGCGTCAAGCAAAACATGCGCAGCAAGCACTGGAGCAGCGTCTTAATGGGTAATAAATATTAAAAATGTGAGGACTCGCTCACATTTGGGGAGGCAGGGTTTTCTTTCGTAGTGACTAGCAGGACACTACAAGGCTTAACCCTGCAACCCTGTCTCGCATTTTATACATGAAACGCCAATGTCTTTGTTTTTTATGGTTGGCTCTTGTTCTCCTTTGTCTGCCTTTGCATGCGCACGAACCACTACAAACGTCATTTCAATCTTATCCGGGGCTCAGTGCGCTTGGTGATGTGCGAGATGTCGCGGTCCAACCCTCAGGCGGTATGTGGCTGCTTAATAATCAAGGCGATATTTATTTCTTCGATGGACAACAATCCCACCCTCTAGACGAAACGCTGACCTTACCTGACGAAAAAATAGTGACCATTGCCTATGCCCACCAAACGTTATGGCTTGCGGGCCAACGAGGTATTTATCGCTTTCGCACGGGTGACAATACGCTAATCCAATATAAGTTGTCAGACAGCGGCAAAGACACACGCGGCGAGAGTCAACCTCGATTAGCCGCGGTGAATAACACGCTGTGGTATATCCAAGATGGACAATTAAGCCGTTATCACGTCAAAGAGAATCAATTTCGTATTTGGCGAGCTGGTCAATGGCGTGCGGACCATACGTGGCTTACCGCTGAGCACCGATTAGTCGCGATCGGCAAAGGTTTGTATCAGCTTACCGATGACGGTATTCGCCAACTCACGCGCTTTACGAGCTCTGTGACTGCGATAACGGCAAAGGGAGATAGAGCTTGGGTCAGTACTGAACGAGGCGTCTACCTCTTAGCGTTATCAGACCGTGCGGTTCAAGCACAGCATCTACTTAATACCCAAGGGGGTTACCAGCGCCTAACGGTTGGCTCCGGTGGGCTTTGGGCGGCGCGTGCCGATGGCGTCTATTTTCTCTCTATTGGCGGGGAAGCAACGCCCGTGTGGCAGCCCGGCGCTCGGTTAATACCGGGAAAGTCAGTCACCTTTTTGTGGGGCGACTTTGAGGGCGGCGTCTGGTTTTCAACCGATAAGACAACCCGTTATCGCGCGCCTGGGCAACGCTGGATTTCGCATCAACATCAGGATGTGCCAACAGCGATGACACAAGGTTTTCTGGCCAGTAGTGATCCTCGGGGGCTGTATTCAGGCGGTTGGCGGAATTTAAGCGCTGACCTCACGCTCCCCGAGTCTCTCTCGTCACTCTCGGCTCAGCATTTATATGTCGACTCAAATGGCGTTATGTGGCTGGCGTTCAAGGATCGCCTCATTCGCTATTGGCCTGAATCTGAAAAGGTTATCGATTATGGCACTAATTGGCAATCTGATGCGGGCGATATATTAGGCTTTTATGATGATGGCAGAGGGAGTGTTTGGATTCGTCATCGCCAAGGGCTGACGCGTTATCGTCATGATCAGTTCCAGCCGATACCGCTCATGGATGCCTTACTACCCATCGTTGATCTCTATGCCGATGAGCAAGGGCGGGTATGGTTGGTGAATAATAAGGGGCTATATCAATACAACCCAAACTTATCTAATTCAACCTCGGTGGCGTACCTAGCATTGGAGAATGAAGCCTTTCGCTGTATCACTGGAAATCGAGATGGTATCTGGGCGTACAGTAATCAGGCTTTAATCCATATTGCACCACGAGGTTTTATCCGCACTTTCCGACTGCCTTCTGAGTCTGAGCAAGTGGCTTGTTTTGCGTCTCGCCCGCATCAGTTGACCATTCTGGACGCTGAAAATAAGTACGTGATTGAAACCGACCAACTCGCGTTTTCGCTGCGTAAACCGCCTCAGGTGGTGATCGGGGCTCTGTGGCAGCAACATAAGCGCTGGCGTGTTGGCCCACGCCAGCAGACCGCAATCACACTGCTCGAAAAAAGCCCGGTTAACGTGTCTTGGGGAAGCTGGCCGCCAGAGCGTCAGGTCTCTCGTATTCATTACCAATTGGTCCCTTACCGACAATCTGGCCAGTCTTTGGCTAAACCGCTGGCCGCTTGGCAGCAAACCGGAAGAGAAACCTTCTCGTTAGCGAATATGGTCGGAGGGCACTATCAGCTTCGGGTTGCCATTCCGCGTGATGGCGCGTCGCATACTGTGCTGGATATGAGGGTCTCTATGCCGATATTGCCTCACCTGGTGAGCGGTGTCGTTTTGATGCTCTTTGTCAGTATTGTATTAGCCGCAGTTAGGTTAGCGTTCAAACAACGGCACCAGGTTGGGCAGCATACTGATTTTCCCTTGGATCATGCCGGTGCATATCCGGTTTTTCAGTCCACGTTGAAACCCATGTGGACTGAAGACCAAGCGCTCGCTGTGCCGAGTGAAACTAAAAAACGAGAGGGTGCAACGGAGGCCTTGGCGGAATCCTCGGATGCTGGGTGACATGATCACGACAAAACCGTTAGTCCTTGAGTAACAAGCGCCTCTCTAAACTGACTCACAAGTGCTGTTTGCTGTGACGGTGAGCGCGGCGTCGCCTGGAGGTGCCCCCAGATTGGATTGGGCCATACTGCATCGTCGCGAAATCGCGCAACATGATGGAGATGAAGCTGCGGGACCAGATTACCAATTGCTGCAATATTGAGCTTATCGGGAGCAAAAAGAGATTCTAGACAGCTTGCGACTAGGGCGGACTCTTGCCAGAGTGTTTGTTGATCGCTTGGGCTAAGATGATGAATTTCTTCGATGCCATCTACCCGAGGGATAAGCAAAAGCCATGGACCAAAATCTGCGCCTGCAAGACGTAATTGGCACAATGCAAAATCGCCGACATACGCGCTGTCAGCGGCTAAACGAGGGTGAAGAGAAAAAGACATAGCCACTCCGTATTGAAATGAATCTCGCCAGCTTACATCACAACCTACGAGTGGGTCACGGCAAATAAAAAGCCCACCGACAAGGTGGGCTTCGCTATCAGGTTATATCGTCCGCTTAGCCATTACATGCGTTCAAGCGTATTGATGCCCAATAGCGCCAAACCTTGCTTGATGGTTTTCGCAGTGAGTGCGGCCATGCGCAAGCGGCTTTGGCGAGTGTGTCCTTCTGAGAGCAGGATTGGGCAAGCTTCATAAAAGCTAGAGAACAAGCCTGCAAGCTCAAAGAGGTAACTACACATTAAGTGCGGCTGTCCTTCTCGGGCTACAGATTTCACGGCTTCTTCAAATTGCAGTAGCTTAGCAACCAATGCTTTTTCTTTTTCGTGCTCAATGATCATCTCACCGTCAAGCGCATCCCGATCGACGCCTGATTTTGCAAAGACTGAGGCAACGCGGGTATATGCGTATTGCATGTAAGGCGCGGTATTCCCCTCAAAGGCCAGCATATGATCCCAGTCGAAAATATAATCGGTAGTACGGTGCTTGGAGAGATCGGAGTATTTTACCGCTGCCATTGCAACCGTCGTCGCGATATTCGCTTGCTCGGCCGCATCCATATCAGGGTTCTTTTCAGCAATCAGTGCTTTGGCACGCGTTTCTGCTTCGTCCAATAGGTCAGCAAGACGCACTGTGCCGCCCGCACGTGTTTTAAACGGTTTGCCATCTTTACCCAGCATCATGCCGAATGCATGGTGCTCCAAGCTAACGGTTTCCGGAACATACTCGGCTTTACGAACAATGGTCCAGGCTTGCATTAGGTGTTGATGCTGGCGTGAATCAATGAAATACATCACGCGATCAGCGTTAAATTGTTCATAGCGATACTTGGCGCAAGCAATGTCGGTGGTGGTATAAAGAAAGCCGCCATCACGTTTTTGGATGATCACACCCATCGGCTCGCCATCTTTATTTTTATATTCGTCGAGAAAGACCACCTGAGCCCCATCGTCTTCGACCGCGATGCCTTTCGCTTTTAAGTCTTCAACAATACCCGGCAGCATATCGTTATAAAGGCTCTCGCCCATGACATCTTTTGGTGTCAGGGAAACGTTTAGACGGTCATAGTTCTGCTGGTTCTGCTCTAACGTGACTTTAACGAGCTTTTCCCACTTCTCTTTGCAATAGGCATCGCCACGCTGCAATCGCACCACGTAGTCACGTGCGGTGGCGGCAAAGGCTTCGTCTTCATCGTAGCGCGCTTTAGACTCACGATAGAAGTTTTCAATATCGCCCAGCTCCATAGAGATATCATCACCGCGTGACTCGTGCAGCTCGAGGTTAGCAATCAACATACCGAATTGCGTTCCCCAATCACCTAGGTGGTTGGCCCGTGTAACCTTGTGACCCAAAAACTCTAATGTACGCACCACCGCATCACCGATAATGGTGGAGCGTAAATGACCAACGTGCATTTCTTTAGCAACGTTAGGTGCCGAGTAATCGACGACAATATTTTGCTTATCTTGTTTCTCGATACCTAAGTGAGCGTCGGACAGGGCGATATCCGCCTGTTTAGCCAGCCACTGATCGTTTAAAAAGATATTGATAAAGCCTGGACCGGCAATCTCTGCGCGACTTGCCATCTCACCGAGATCAAGCGCATCCAATACCTTTTGGGCAAATTCACGCGGGTTCGTCCCGATCTTTTTGGCTGCACCCATCACACCATTGGCCTGATAATCACCAAATTGTGGTTTTGCAGATTGACGCACTGCTGCTGGTGTGCCCTCAGGCGCACCCGCCGCAACCATGGCGGCAGAAACTTTTTCGTTAAGAAGACTTTGAATATTCACTTGCTTACCTTTACTACTAGCCGGGCTGATTATGAATGACCCGTTATGTGGGTTTCCAGCTTATCAATACAAGAATCCGCCAACACTGTATTGCGCGAGAATGAAGCGTGCAAACACAGTGTTGGCGGGATGCTGTATTGTCGCGAACCATGACGTTCATCGACGCGGATGATCCCTAATGATACCCATAAAACAGCAGGCATTGGCAATAGTTATTCACCGCCTTCCTTGATATCTTTACGCGCCGGAATACAACGAGCCTTTTTTCCCTCTCGGAGGTTACCAATTATGATGCCATTAAAGGCAAAGTCGTAGTGCGAGATGACACCACTTTTTAGATAAAATCAACCAGTTGCTTACACAGGTTCTTATGATCTCAACAATGAGGTAGAGGCCAGCGCCGGTGCGCTGGCAATCGATGGCGGTTTGGTGAAAATAAGGAGGCTGAGTTACAAGATCACGGTTTTATTGCCGTGAACGAAGACGCGATCGTCGATAACGCGAGCGATCGCTTGGCTGAGCACGCTTTTTTCTACGTCCCGGCCAGCTTTTGCCATATCTTGTGCGCTAAAGCTATGATCAACATGAATCACATCTTGGCCAATAATAGGGCCCTCATCTAAATCGTTGGTGACAAAGTGTGCCGTCGCACCAATGATTTTGACCCCGCGCTCGAAGGCTTGATGATAGGGGCGTGCACCAATAAAAGCAGGCAAAAAGCTATGGTGAATATTAATAATGCGATGCGGATATTGGGCGACAAAATCTGGCGTTAGCACCCGCATATATTTGGCAAGAATAATATAATCAGGCTGGTGGCCTTGAATGGCCTTAATCATCGCTTGCTCGTGCTCGTCGCGACTTAATCCTTCATGGCTAACAAAGTGAAACGGGATATCAAACCGCTCGGTTAAAGGCTGTAACTTATCGTAATTCCCCACCACAGCGGCAATCTCTATATCGAGCGATCCGTCATACGCTTTCATCAAAATATCGCCGAGACAATGCGACTCTTTGGTGACCATGATCACCACACGTTTGCGACGCGAACTGACTAATTGACGCTGACTACCGGGTGGTAATGCGTGGTCAAGATCCAATAGCAAGGTATGATCGTTGAAAATTCCCTCCAGCTCGGTGCGCATATAAAACTGACCGGTGGCGTGATCAACGTATTCGCGGTTATGAATAATATTGAGTTGGTGTTTGTAGCAAATATTGGTAATGGTAGCGATTAAGCCTTGAGCGTCAGGGCAATCCGTGAGTAGTGTTTTTCGTTCCATGCTGATACTGTGCTGCTTATTATTAAAGCCTCGGTTTTACCCTGTCTGGCGGGCTAGGTCAAAGTGATTTTCGCAGTGATCTTGGCTTTCGACCCTGAATGGTTTGATCCATTTTGGGGGTTTGGCATAATGCTCTCTTTCCCCTGTGTATTTATCCAATGATCCGTAAGGTTTTTTCAGAGACGGGCGCGCTGGCTAAAGCCATTAACGGCTTCGTGCCTCGCCAACCGCAAACAGATATGGCGATCGCTGTCGATACGGCCATTCGTGAACAAGGCCAGTTAGTGGTTGAAGCGGGCACAGGAACCGGGAAAACCTATGCCTATCTGGCCCCGGTGTTGTTAAGCGGTAAAAAAGCGATTATCAGTACCGGGTCGAAAAACCTGCAAGAGCAGCTCTACCATCGCGATTTACCCTTGATGAAGTCTGCGCTGGGCTATACCGGTACCACGGCGCTACTCAAAGGCCGGGTTAATTATCTTTGCCCTGAACGTTTAGAGCGGCAAATTAGCGAGTGTCACCGCCCAGATAGTGAACCGGGACAACTGAGTCAGTTGGTCAAAATTCGTGAGTGGTCATCGTATACTGAATCGGGCGATTTGAGTGAATGTGAGGCGCTTGCCGAAGACAGTCCGCTCATTCCTGTTGTGACCTCCACCAATGATAACTGTCTGGGAAAAGACTGCCCCAGCTATGAAGACTGTTACGTGGTTAAAGCCCGACGTCGTGCGATGGATGCCGATGTGGTGGTGGTTAATCATCATTTATTTTTGGCAGATGTCGCCATCAAAGAAACCGGCTTTGGTGAACTGATCCCAGATGCCGATGTGATGGTGTTTGATGAAGCGCATCAACTGCCCGATATTGCCAGCCAGTATTTTGGCCAGTCTTTGTCGAGTCGCCAACTCCAAGACGCGGCCAAAGACATTCATATCGCCTACCGGACCGAACTTCGTGACACCCGCCAACTGGAAAAAGTGGCCGATCGTCTCTCGCAAGCAGCGATGGATATGCGGTTAGTAATGGGGGAGCCAGGGTTTCGAGGCAATTGGCGCGAGCTTCAAGCGTCGCCCGTGGTTGAAAAAGAACTGGTGCGACTGTCCGATGCCCTCGATTTAGTTCATGACGTTGTCAAGTTGTCGCTTGGGCGAAGCCAGTTATTGGATGCCGCATTTGACCGTATTACGCTGTTTAAAGCCCGATTAACGCGCCTTCGCGATACGTCGATAACCGGATATTCCTACTGGTATGAATGTACACGCCATCATTTTAGCTTGAATATTACGCCATTATCCGTAGCGGACCGTTTTCGTGAACAAATGGCCGAACAAGGCGGTGCATGGATCTTTACCTCGGCCACCTTGGCCGTAGAGGGAGATTTTGGCCACTTTAATCACCGATTAGGGATCGATGCCAAACAACAAATGACGCTGGAAAGCCCGTTTAATTATCCAGAACAAGCTCGATTGTGTGTGCCACGTCATGTCCCTGAGACCAATAGTTATCGCCGTGCGAATAAATTGGCCGCCATGCTCGGGCCGGTGATTGAACGCAACCAAGGCCGTTGCTTTTTTCTCTGCACGTCGCACCAAATGGTCCGTGAGCTCTCGGCGTTATTTCGCGAGCAGTTGTCATTGCCGGTGTTGATGCAAGGCGAAATGCCTAAACAGCGCCTATTGGCAGAATACTTGTCTTTAGGTAACGCGCTACTGGTGGCGACAGGGGCATTTTGGGAAGGCATTGATGTACGAGGCCAGGCCTTGAGTTGCGTTATCATTGATAAGTTGCCGTTTGCGTCGCCGGATGATCCTTTATTAAAAGCACGCATTGAAGACTGCAAATTGCAAGGTGGCGATCCCTTCGCTCAGGTACAAATTCCCGAAGCAGTGATCACGCTTAAACAAGGCGTGGGGCGATTGATTCGTGATCAACAAGACTATGGCGCATTGATTATCTGTGATAACCGCTTAGTCACCCGTGCCTATGGCGCGACCTTTTTACGCAGTTTACCTGCTATCCCACGGACACGGGAGCTTAACCATATTGACGATTTTTTGTCGCCCTCAGAGGCGGACAATAAAACCGTTCACTCGCATTTATCACATCAACCTATAGAGGGTTAAATGACGCTAAAAATACTTGCCGTCGATACGGCGACGGAGAATTGTTCAGTGGCACTTAGTTGTGGCGATCATGTTATTTCACGCAGTGAAATCGCCCCACGCGAACACACGAATAAGATCCTGCCGATGGTTGATGAAGTCCTGGCAGAAGCCGGCGTCGCACTCAGCCAGGTGGATGCGTTGGCGTTCGGCCGCGGGCCGGGCAGTTTTACCGGTGTACGCATTGGTATTGGTATTGCCCAAGGACTCGCTTTTGGCGCGGATTTGCCCATGATTGGCGTGTCGACGCTAGAGGCGATGGCGGCACAAAGCTACCGACTGAGCGGCGCAACCCGTGTCCTCGCTGCGATTGACGCGCGGATGGGCGAGTTATATGTCGGTCAGTACCAACGCACACAAACAGGCCGTTGGCAGTGTTTAGGTGAGGAAGTGGTCGTCGCACCCGATGCGCTTTCACCTCACTCGAACCAAGGTGTTTGGACATTGGCAGGAACCGGCTGGCCTGCCTATCCTGATCTAGAGGCCCAGTTGGGATTGCAAAGCGTCAGGTCAGACGTGTTGTACCCGCAAGCGCAAGATATGATCGCGATTGCACAACACGCGTACCAGTCAGGAGAAGCGGTGGCCGCCGAGCTAGCCAGCCCCACCTATTTGCGAGATAAAGTCACGTGGAAGAAATTACCCGGGCGAGAGTAGGCCGGTAGTCGGTCGGTGAGCATAGGAAGCGAATATGGTATCGATTAACGGTGTACCGTCCCCACAGACGACCCGATCGAATCAATCCCAGCGTGCGGCAAACAAACAGAAAGCCACACGCAAGCAAACGCCGAAGACGACGCAAGTTGCCAACGCGGTTCGCCAGCGCGTTGACCCAGTGTCGGTTGCGCAAGCTGAGCAAGCGCAGCAACAGGTGCAGTATGATTTACCTGATGGTCGAGGTCGGCAGGCAATGGAATCTTACTTCGCCGTGTTAAACCAAACACGGCGAGAGGAACTGTTGAGCTTGGTTGGGGTCGATATATACGTTTAATGGCGCACAAAAGGAGCGTGTTGTATGAAACCTTATTGGCTAGTCGTTCTTGGTGCCTTGGTTTTAACCGGCTGCTCAACGTTGCCGGAGACACTCAAAGGACGCATGGATCAGCCCGTGACTGAATATCCAGTTGTGGCGAAAATGACTGAGGCGCAACGAGGCGAGGAAGTGCGCTTAGGCGGGATGATTGTCGGTGTCAACAACCGGGAGTCTGACTCGGTTGTAGAAATCGTAGCTTTACCAATCTCAGATGCGGGACGTCCCGATATTAAGGCCTCATCCCTCGGGCGTTTTAAAGCCGTTTTTGATGGGTTTGTGGAGCCTGCTGATTATGCCAAAGGGCGGCCGATTACCATTCTCGGCGACTTTGACTCACGCCAGCAAGGTATGGTCGATGCGTACGCCTATGATTACCCAGTGCTTAAGGTGAAAGGACATCAATTATGGAATATTGAGCAACAAGTGATTGATGATGACAGGCCGTATTGTTACGGGTCGTATTGTTCTCGACTTCGTATCGGTGTCGGTACCGGGCATGTGCAAAGCGTGATTACCCTTCCTTAACCCATAACGGGTCGCCATGCTATCCACACCGTTAAGTGCAAAGCTTGATGCTTTATTGGCCCAGCCCCCTGAGCAAGTGGGCCTTTGCTCGGGGTTGGTTGCCACATCTATCCCGCTTGCAGACATTCAGGTAGCGGCGGCTGTGCGTACGCCCAGCCATGGCGCACCGACATTAGTGTTCATGCACGGTTGGCAAGATAATCTCGCGAGTTTTCATTCGCTGCTTCCTTTATTGCCGCAAGATTTTGGGCTCATTCTGTTTGATTGGCCAGGACATGGTTTATCGGAACACAAACCCGGTGATTATTATTATCCGTTTTTTGACTATCTTGATGATCTGCACCAAGTGCTGAACCACTCATCGCTCTCGCTGCTCGGTCACACAGGGCCGGTGGTGCTGGTGGGTCATTCACTGGGTGGGGTGGTCGCTAGCTGTTATGCGGCTAGTTTCCCCGATAGTATTGATGCCATGGTGACCATTGAAGCGCTCGGCCCGATCGCGGAACCTGAGCAGACGGTCACTGAACGTTTTGTGAACAGCTTGAATCAACGGGCCATTTTAAGAGCAAAGGCCCCCCGTTACTTTGATTCGGCGCTTAAGGCGCTACGGTTACGCGCCTCGATAAATAAAGTGTCGCTTGAGTCACTTCTGCCTTTGGTGGCTCGAGGACTTTCGGTATGTACACAAGGCGTACGCTGGCGTCATGACCGCAAATTAGACGCAGAAGCGCTTTATCGAATGTCGCCAGCTCACAGTGAGTCGATTATTCGAGCGATCAATTGCCCAGTACTGGCGATTCGAGCGACAGATGGGTATCCTGCATTTCGCTCAACAGATGCGGCCATCCGGGCAACGTGGTTTCAACAACTCACCCTCGCTGAGCTTCCCGGAACCCATCATTGCCACCTTCAACAACCGCAACAAACTGTGTCGTTGATAACGGATTTTGTGACCAAAATTCAAACGCGCACTTAAAATGCTCGTGTAAAAATAATGTTAACGTTATGGTAGGCAGGTTAAACACTTGTTTGAATTATACCTTGCGTCGATCGAAGTGGGCAAAATAGCCGACCAGCAGAAATATAGGAGAAAGCCAGTGGAAAAGGTATGGCTTAATCGTTACCCGTCGGATGTGCCGGCGGAAATAGATCCAGATGCTCATCGCTCCCTTGTTGAAATGTTTGAACATTCTGTTCAACAGTACGCCGACCAGACTGCCTTTATTAATATGGGGCAGGTGATGACGTTTCGTAAATTGGAAGAGCGTAGCCGCGCGTTTGCGGCCTATTTGCAAAATGAGCTGAAGCTGAAAAAAGGCGATCGCGTTGCGATCATGATGCCAAACCTGCTGCAATATCCGATTGCTTTATTCGGCATTTTACGTGCCGGTTGTGTTGCTGTTAACGTCAATCCGTTATATACCCCTCGTGAGTTAGAGCACCAGCTGACGGACGCGGGAGCAAAGGCCATTGTGATTGTCAGTAACTTTGCCCATACATTAGAAAAAGTGGTCGACAATACCCCAGTCAAGCATGTGATTTTGACCAGCTTAGGCGAGCAACTACCGCGCGCCAAAGGAACCTTGGTGAACTTTGTGGTCAAATACGTGAAGAAAATGGTACCCAAGTATCATTTACCTCATGCCACATCGATGCGCCAAACGCTGAGTCGTGGTCGCCGAATGCAATACGTTAAGCCTTTCTTGAAAGGCGATGATGTCGCTTTCCTCCAGTACACGGGTGGCACCACTGGATTGGCGAAAGGCGCTATCTTAACCCACCGCAATATGTTGGCGAATGTCTATCAAGCAAAAGGTACCTACCAGCCGGTGCTTAATGCGGGTGAAGAAGTGGTGGTAACTGCATTACCGCTTTATCACGTCTTTGCGTTGACCGTAAACTGCCTGTTGTTTATCGAGATGGGGGGGCAGAACTTACTGATTTCTAACCCGCGTGATATTCCAGGCTTTGTGAAAGAGCTACAAAAATATCCATTTACCGCGATCACCGGCGTAAATACGTTATTCAATGCCTTACTCAACAACGAAGATTTCCATGAGCTCGATTTCTCGAACCTACGCTTGACCGTGGGAGGAGGCATGGCGGTACAGCGTGCAGTGGCTGAAAATTGGAAAAAACTGACGGGTAAGCACTTACTCGAAGGATATGGGTTAACCGAATGCTCACCTTTGGTTGCCGCGTATCCGTACGATCTGCGAGACTACAATGGCTCAATTGGTTTGCCCGTGCCCTCGACTGAGGTCCGTATTGTCGATGATGAAGGTAACGATGTCGCCGATAATCAACCCGGTGAGCTTCTAGTACGTGGCCCACAGGTGATGCAAGGCTACTGGAATCGGCCTGAAGCCACACGGGAGAGCATTGATGAACATGGCTGGTTAGCGACCGGTGATGTGGTGCAGTTTGATGATGATGGTTTCTTGCACATTGTTGACCGCAAAAAAGACATGATTTTGGTATCAGGCTTCAATGTTTACCCAAATGAAGTGGAAGACGTGGTCGCTCTGCACGAAAAAGTGCTCGAGGTTGCAGCGATTGGCCAGCCTAACGAAAACTCGGGCGAGTTGGTGAAGATCTGTGTGGTGAAAAAAGATCCCTCGCTCACGCGAGATGATCTCGTTGCCCACTGTCGTAAGCATCTTACGGGCTATAAGGTACCGCGTGTGGTGGAATTTAGGGATGAATTACCTAAAACCAATGTTGGTAAGATTTTGCGTCGTGAGTTAAGAGACGAGTCTGAGGCGCCTGCGCAAAAAGCGTCGGCTTGATGCGAACCGACCCAGAAAAGGGTAAACTAGCGATAACGAATCACGAAATGCCGGCATCGCCGGCATTTTCTTTATGGGCTTTTTTGTGAACTATCAACTGATCACCTCTTCTCAACAACTCGTGGCTATATGCACGCGTCTTCGTCAGCAAGCAACCGTGATGGTCGATACCGAGTTTGTCCGCACTCGCACTTTCTATGCTCAGCTGGGCTTAGTTCAGCTTTATGACGGGGAGTGCCTCGCGCTAGTCGATCCTATCGCGATTGACGATTTATCGCCTTTGTGGGCACTGATGGCCGACGTCAGCGTGACCAAAGTACTACATGCGAGCAGTGAAGACTTAGAGGTGTTTCTACACCATGCGGGTGCGCTACCGACACCAATGATTGATACCCAAATCATGGCAGCATTTTTAGGCCATGGTGTATCGGAAGGGTTTGCAAGCTTAGTTGAGCGTTATGTCGGTGTGGCGCTGGACAAGGGCGAGTCACGCACTGACTGGTGTGCACGGCCACTGACCGACAAGCAAAAGCACTACGCCGCAGCAGATGTTTACTATTTGATGCCACTTTATCAGGCGTTGTCTGACGCCTTAGCGCAGACACCGTGGCAAGAGGCTATCGTCGAGGAGTGCGCACTGCTTTGCCTGAAAAAACAGCAGCCAAAGGCGGATGATGCTGTCTATCGAGAGATTAAATATGCTTGGCAGTTGAATCCACAACAATTGGCAGTATTGCAAGCGTTGGCAAAATGGCGAGCCAAAGAGGCACGACGTCGTGATATGGCGCTTAATTTTATCGTCAAAGAACAGCACCTTTGGAAAATGGCGCGATACGATATACGCACAGTAGAGCAAATGCAGGAACATGGGTTTGATCGCTTTGAAATTCGCTATCATGCACAAACACTGATAAAAATCGCAAAACAGGCTGACAAGGTGACTGCGGATAAATGCMCGCCAGCGCTGACACGATTGGTTGATGAACCAGGCTATAAAGCAGTGATCAAAGCAATTAAAGAAAAAGTGCAAGAAGCGGCTGATAACGCTGGATTAGCGCCAGAGTTTATTGGCTCCAAAAAACAGCTGAATCAGCTGATTACTTGGGTATGGCGAGACGATTGCCAAGAAGAGAAGCGCCCCGAGTTGGCAAAAGGATGGCGTTACACGTTAATTGGCGACGCCCTGTTAGCGATTATTCCCAAAAAGCCAACCGCCTAAACCTAAAAAGCGGTGCTCGTGCACCGCTTTCGTGTTTTTGAGAAAAAGGGGCCGTATTAGTGGTCCTTTCCTTCCTCGGGGAGCGTAACATTTAGCTCTAAAACAGACAGATCATCATCCCCTTGCTCGAGGCTAACCGATACCTGGTCTGGCGCAATATCGACATATTTCCGGATGACATCTAAGATATCCTGCTTAAGCTGAGGCAGATAGTTTGGAGCAGGGCTATCGGCACTACGACGCTCGGCAACAATAATCTGTAAACGCTCTTTCGCGATGTTGGCGGACTTTTTCTTAGTGGGCCGGAAGAATTCTAGCAATGCCACATTAGCCTCCAAATAAGCGTTTTAAGAAACCTTTACGCTCTTCCTCAATAAAGCGGAAGGGGCGCTCTTCACCCAGCAGACGAGCGATGGCATCTTCGTAGGCCTGGCCTGCGTCAGACTCTTGGTCAAGCACAACAGGCTCACCTTTGTTCGAGGCGTGTAATACCGACTGGCTTTCCGGGATCACGCCCAGCAGAGGAATACGTAGAATATCTTCAACGTCTTCGACACTTAGCATTTCGCCATTGGTCACACGTGCAGGGTTATAACGAGTGACTAATAAATGGTGTTTAACCGGCTCCTCACCGTTTTCTGCGCGGCGTGATTTAGAGTCAAGAATGCCAAGAATACGGTCAGAATCGCGTACAGATGACACTTCAGGATTGGTCGTGACAATTGCTTCATCAGCAAAATACAGCGCCATTAATGCGCCAGCCTCGATGCCCGCAGGAGAGTCGCAAATAATGTATTCAAAACCAAGCTCGTCCATGTCTTTTAAAACACGTTCAACCCCTTCTTTGGTCAGCGCATCTTTATCGCGTGTCTGAGAAGCGGGTAGAATAAACAAGTTTTCTACGCGTTTATCTTTAATCAGTGCTTGATGGAGATTCGCCTCACCATTAATGACATTAACAAAGTCGTAGACAACACGGCGTTCACATCCCATCACCAAGTCCAGGTTACGTAAACCGATATCAAAATCGATAACCGCTGTTTTTTTGCCTGTTAATGCTAATCCGGTCGCTAATGCTGCACTTGAGGTGGTTTTTCCCACGCCACCTTTGCCGGAAGTAATTACAATAATTCGTGCCATTCCTCGTCCTTATTCTGTTATAGCGTGAGGGGGTCAATCTGTAAGCTTTCTTGATTAAGCGACACCATGGCTGGCCGCTCAACATGTTCTGGTGGAATCTTATCATTCAGCCAATAGCTACCTGCCACTGACAATAATTCTGACTGAAGGTTCTGACAATAAATGCGTGCTTGTTTTTGTCCGCATGCGCCGGCAATTGCTCGGCCTCGTAGCACGCCATAAATATGAATGCTGCCATCGGCAATCACTTCTGCCCCGGCGCTAACATGATTCAAGATGACCAAATCTGCGTTTTTAGCATAAATTTGCTGGCCGGAACGAACAGGCGCGGTGACCACTTTTGCTGGCGTTTGTATCGGATCTGCGATCCGTGACTGCTTACTTGATTTAAGCACGGCCAGTCCCGAATCTAGCGCAAGTTGGCGTGTATGGTTGTGCGTGACCCCAGTCAGTCCGATAAGAATCATTCCCGTTGCCTGTAAACAGCGCTTTAACGCACTGATGTCAGGACATTGAGAAAGGCGTTGAACATCAGCCACAACGGGGGCACCTTCAAAAAAACCAGGTGCTTGAGTGACCTTCTCGGCCAGCACATCAGCCGCCGCGGCGAAGTTATCGTCAACAAGATGGAGGACGGATAGGGTGAAAGTAGAGCCTTTCAACTCCGGTTGTTTAAGCATGTGATTCGATCCCGGTTCTGTCGTTAAAACACGAGTCAGACGCGCATTATCAGACGTTGAATAGCATGGTATATTCACAGCACGGATGCGGCAAGCAAGGTTTGCTTTTCGAGTCAGATTTCTCGTTTTAATGATGTTTTTTAGCTTTATAGTGAGAAACCACCGCAAATACGTGTTTTGATACACTTTGCGGTAAAGTTTAACAAACCTTTGCCCGAGGATGACAATTTATCGCCTGTTTTATGGCATGCTCGTGAGGACTTTTGAGATGTATTGCGCAATTTATCGAAGCAAAAAGAAAGAAGGCACCTATCTTTATCTTGCAGAGAAAGATAAATTCGATGATGTGCCAGAGGCGCTGATGAACAGCTTTGGGCAACCAGAGTTCGCAATGATGATTGACTTAGACAAGCGTGAAAAGCTTGCGGTGGTCAATATCACCAAGGTAAAGCAAAGCCTGCAAGAGGAGGGGTTTTTTGTACAGCTGCCCCCACCTCCGGACGTAGCGCTGCAGGCTATTCGTAACAGAAACGAAAAACTGTAAAAGGAAGACTATGCGCAAAGGTATGATTTCAGCCTGTATGGCGGCTGCATTAATCGTTAGCCCAGTGATGGCCAAGCCAGGATTTGAACAATATGTGGCCTCATTAAAAGATGAAGCTCGTGAGGCAGGGATTAGCGATGCATTGCTCGAGCGAGCGTTTGACGGGATTGAATATCATGAACGTGCGGTAAGCTCAGATCGAAATCAACCTGAGCGGCGCCTTACTTTAGACGAGTATATTCCCCGTGCGGTACCAGACTGGAAAGTGGCGCAAGCGAAAAAGCTCTACAATCAGCATTATGACGCATTAAAAAAAGTGGGTGAACAATACCAGGTGCAACCACGTTTTATTGTTGCCCTGTGGGGCGTTGAAAGTAACTTTGGTAAGCTCCAAGGCAGTTATAATGTGATTGAGGCATTGTCGACATTGGCATTTGATGGCCGTCGAGAAGCTTTTTTCCGTAAAGAAACCATGGCAGCACTGACAATATTACAGCAAGGTCATATTGCCCCCGAAGACATGAAAGGATCATGGGCGGGAGCAATGGGGCAATCTCAGTTTATGCCCAGTTCGTTTATTAATTATGCTGTGGATGGCAACCAAGATGGTAAAAAGGATATTTGGCAAACGGAGGCCGATGTTTTTGCATCGGCAGCGAATTATCTGAAACAAGCTGGTTGGGATGATACCTACACATGGGGTCGGCAAGTTCAAGTTCCAGAACAGCTTGATCGGTCTCTACTCGGTACCGGAGCAGACAAGGGCTTATTGTTAAGTGACTGGCAGACGAAAGGCGTAAGACGCATGAACGGCCAAGCGTTACCCAAGGTCGACATCAAAGCATGGCTCATTCAGCCTGATGATGAAAAGGGGAGAGCGTATTTGGTCTACAATAATTATCAAAGCTTATTGAAGTGGAACCGCTCGCATTACTTTGCTCTGGCGGTTAGTCATTTAGCCGATAGAATTAAATTTGATTGATACCCTATAACAAAAAAAGAGGCCTTGGCCTCTTTTTTCTTTTTCCTTGGTAAAAAGTTTATGCTTCTTGACCAGGGATGAGGAAATCGTCGAGTGTTGCAGAACCACTTTCCGTCGCTTCGCGAATAACCTTAGGCATACGGCCTTGACCTGTCCATGTTTTATGTGAACCGTCATTATCAGTATATTGGTATTTAGCTGGACGTGCTGCGCGCTTTCCTGGTGTTTTCGCTTTAGTGCTGCCACCTAATAGCTTCATGAGCTCTTCTGGCTCAATGCCATCGGCCACTAACATTTCGCGGTATTTCTCTAGCTTTTCTAAACGCTCTTGTTCTTTTGCTTCTTCTTCGCGATCAATTTCTTTACGCTCTTCAACCACAGTATGTAGTTTCTCTAACGCTTCGTTTAGTTGCTCGGTTGACATCTCTTTGGCAAGAGCGCGTAAGCTACGCAGGTTGAGTAACGCTTTCATTGCATCAGACATTATTGGTTCCTGTTTAATTTATTTGTTAATAGAAGGATGATAGCAGTATAAATGAAATATACAATATTACATATATTAATACGCCACATTGTTCATTATTTGCAAGTTATTCGCAATCCTAGCGTATAGTTTTAGTGGCGTTTTGATTCTTGTGTCTAAAAAAATAGAATGCGCGTCGTTTATCATTGGCATGGAAAAGGAATAGAACGCCTGACAACGAGCCGATGATTTTTCAAACATAAACAGTTGCGATAGTGAGCACGATGTGTAGAATGCACTTCGCTTAACGTAGAGGTGCGTTGTTTATGAGTCATGCGCAAGAGGGTGATACCGATGAGGGCGCATAAAAGGAAACAATGCCGAAGCCAATCAGATCATCACACCGATTGAGCTGGGGCTGTTACCGAATAGGAGCAGCACTGCCATAGTACTTAGAAACACACTATGGAGCGCTACTGTATGTAGGAGGCAAGTTGTTTGCCGTGTAATACCACGCCTTACCGTCTTCGTTTCTGCAGTAGATCTCCAACCACCTGGTTGATATTGAGATCATGAACTTAACAGACTTTTCTTCATCCGCTTTATCACTGCTTCCTCCGTTGCTGGCCTTGGGTCTTGCGATTGCAACTCGACGTGTCTTATTGTCGTTGGGTATGGGGATAATCCTTGGCACCGTATTACTGACGGATTTTTCACTTGTGCCCGCTAGTCAGTATTTACTGGACGTGATCACTGGCTTATTTATCGCTGATGGCGGTTTAAACAGCTGGAACTTGAGTATCCTCGCCTTTTTAATATTATTGGGCATGATTACCGCGTTATTATCCTTATCGGGGGGGACGCGCGCGTTTGCGAATTGGGCACAAAGCCGGATTAAGAGTAAACGTGGTGCGAAGTTACTGGCTGCTTTTCTTGGGGTATTCATCTTTGTTGATGATTACTTTAATAGCTTAGCGGTAGGGGCCGTTTCTCGCCCAGTCACGGATCGTTTTCATGTTTCACGGGCAAAACTTGCCTATATTCTCGACTCGACAGCGGCGCCTATGTGTGTGATTACACCGGCCTCCAGCTGGGGAGCCTATATCATTACCGTTATTGGCTCTATCTTGGTTGCGCATGGTGTTACCGATTACACCGCACTGGGTGCGTTTGTCATCATGATTCCGATGAACTTTTATGCCATTTTTGCGCTGCTGTTAGTGTTTGCCGTGGTCTGGTTTCAGCTTGATATTGGCCCCATGCGCCAATTTGAATACCAAGCAAAAAAAGGCAGCCGATTAGGTGATGAAAGCGAACATTGTGCTGATATTTGCGATGATTTAGGCATCGAAGAAAGTGAAAATGGCAGTGTAGCGGATCTGGTGGCTCCGATAGTCGTGCTAGTGATCGCCACGATTAGCGCCATGCTTTACACCGGTGCGCAATCTTTAGCCGCTGATCATCATGCATTCTCTATCCTGGGAGCGTTTGAGAATACCGACGTCGGCATGTCATTACTGTGGGGCGGACTGGCCGGCCTGTTTGTTGCGCTAGTGATGACGGTTAAACAAGGCATTGCTAAGCCCGATATTGCGAAGACGTTATGGGTCGGCGCTAAATCAATGTTTGGTGCGATTCTTATATTGCTATTTGCTTGGTCGATTGGCCATATCATTGGTGATTTACAAACGGGTAAATATTTATCCTCGTTAGTACAAGGTAACCTACCTGCTCAATTGTTACCTGTGGTTTTATTTTTATTGGCGGCAGTGATGGCATTCGCCACGGGCACGTCGTGGGGCACATTTGGTATTATGCTCCCGATTGCGGGGGATCTTGCGGCAGCGACGGATATTGCGCTGATGTTGCCGATGCTGTCTGCGGTATTAGCCGGTGCTGTATTTGGCGATCATTGTTCTCCTATCTCAGATACCACTATTTTATCCTCAACAGGGGCGCGCTGTGGGCATATTGACCACGTCGCCACGCAGCTACCTTATGCAATCGGGGGCGCAGTCGTTGCGACATTTGGCTTCTTAGTGCTTGGCTTTACCGCCTCTTTGTTATGGTCATTAGCCGCGTCGACGCTGGCGTTCATTCTTTTGTGCTCGGGGTTACTTTGGCTTAAAAAGCGGCCCTGTCAATTGAAAGGATAGTCCTTCAAGCCCCGCATAAACGGGGCTTTTCTTTTTCTGCGGGTTCGGTAGCATGCCGGTGTATTGAATGATGTTGGCCCTGAAGTAGGGCGTTACGTGTAGAGACAGTTATGGCCCAGTTATATTTTTACTATTCGGCAATGAATGCCGGTAAATCGACCACCTTGTTGCAATCTGCGTTCAATTATCAAGAGCGTGGGATGCAGCCTTTACTGTTCACCGCCGCGATCGATAATCGCTACGGGCAAGGTAAAATAAGTTCACGTATAGGCCTGGACGCGGATGCACATCTGTATGACAACCAAACGTCGTTGTTTGAGCATGTGGCGGCCATTTTATCTCAGGACAAAGTCGACTGTTTGTTAATTGACGAGAGCCAGTTTTTAACCAAGCAGCAAGTACTGGAACTGACCGATGTCGTGGATAAATTGCGGATCCCTGTCCTATGTTATGGTTTGCGTACCGATTTTCGTGGTGAATTGTTTGAAGGGTCACAGTACTTACTCGCGTGGGCTGACAAATTGGTGGAGCTTAAAACTGTGTGTCATTGTGGGCGTAAAGCCAGTCGTGTCATTCGGCAAGACACTGAAGGCAACGCGATTGCAGATGGCGATCAGGTTGTGATTGGGGGCAATGAACGTTATGTGTCTGTTTGTCGTCGCCACTACAAGCAGATGCTCGGACTGCTCTGAGCAATGGAACCTGTGTGACACACTGAAAAGACAAAAAAGGCGAGCAACAGCTCGCCTTTTCTTCAATTTGGCCGATCGGGGTCAGTGCTATTTCACTGCCTCTTGATCGACTGGCACAATTTGGCTGGCATGGTAGCCTTTGGGTCCTTCCTCGACTTCGTAGCTGACGGTTTGCCCCGCTTTTAATGTCTTATATCCATCCATTTGAATCGTAGAGTAGTGAGCGAATACGTCTCCTTCCCCTTCTCCTGGACAAATAAAGCCAAATCCTTTTGCATTGTTAAACCATTTTACTGTACCAGTTTCCATGCGACACATCCTTCTTGCATCAAACTTTGCATACCTCGTGATAAACGCCTTGTCACCTTCTGGTTAGCCTTGAGCTTGGGATTCCCCCTGGCGCAGACTGACCGAAGCCAGCTTGGTCATTTACCTACCACACAATCCACTTTAGTAGATACTTTTAGGCAGTCAAGCGCTGGCTATAACATATAACAAGAATGTAATAATAAATCGAAAAAGTGTGAGGGAGTGACGATAATTCATTAAAGAACAGACATGTCATTTGCATGAATGTCGGACTGTTATCGATGCTTTTTCGCTCTTGATAAGTGTTGTTTTTATGGTTTGTTTTATATAACACATTGTTTAATAACATTTTGTTTGAGAGTTTTGTTTTTTGTTGTGATTTGACGTTGTTTGCCGGCGCGGTATCGCGTTTACGAATGCGTGTTAGCGCCAAATGCGTAAACATGAAGGTTTATTGAATAATTGTAAGAAGAAAGAACACAGGATAAGCGAACATATGATCCTGCTTGCGTGGTGATAGCCCATCGGGTAGGTGTATGTCTGCCTTTTTTTTTGTGCACGCATACAGGCACCCGGTTGGTAACACATTTTCATGGGCTTTGGCATAGTCAGTGAACGAATTTGCGTGTTTCACCCTATATATATGTGCAACGATAAAGCACTACCATGATTAACAATTGCTCAGACAAACGATGTTCGCATTGAAAAGGTTGCTGGAATACAATCTGTAGCTTAACTTTAAAGACAGGTGGACGGGATTCGTGGATGGCAGTGCTGCCCCGCCACACAATGAGCCTTGATACCCTAACAATGCATTGAAGTGGTTATGAGTAATTGGAATCAATGGGGTTTGCCTGACGCAGAGCTTGAGGCGTCAGAAAAAACTAAGTTACAACCGCCATCGATGTACAAGGTGGTGCTCAACAATGATGACTACACTCCCATGGAGTTTGTTATCGAAGTGCTCCAGACGTTTTTTGCCATGGATGTGGACAAAGCGACACAAGTCATGCTGGCGGTGCACTATGAAGGAAAAGCGGTCTGCGGTGTGTTTACTGCCGAGGTCGCTGAAACGAAAGTGGCACAGGTAATGATGTATGCCAAAGAGCATGGCCATCCGCTACTGTGCACGATGGAGAAAGCGTAAGCTGCTTCATCACGCTTTAGCGCGGTTTTTGAGGGAGGTGCCTTTATGCTTAACAAAGAACTTGAAGCAAGTTTGAACGGCGCGTTTGCACGTGCGCGTGAAAAACGCCACGAATTTATGACGGTGGAGCACCTGCTTCTCGCGTTAATCGAAAATGCGGCGGCGCATGAAGCGCTGGTGGCATGCCGAGCTGATCTGGAGGCGCTACGCAAAGAACTCGACGCGTTTATTGAACAAACCACACCGCTGATCCCGGCGGATGATGAGTCGCGAGAAACACAACCCACGTTGAGCTTCCAGCGCGTCTTGCAACGGGCCGTGTTCCATGTTCAGTCATCGGGGCGCAGCGAAGTCAGTGGTGCGAACGTGCTTGTCGCTATCTTCAGTGAGCAAGAGTCGCATGCGGCTTATTTATTGAAGAAAAATGATGTCAGCCGCTTAGACGTGGTGAACTATATCTCCCACGGCACCACCAAAGACGACAGTGAAGATCTTCCCAGTAGCGATATGGGGACAGAAGAAGCGGGCGCCGACCCAGGTGAAGATCGCTTAGAAAACTTTGCTACCAACCTAAACCAGTTGGCGCGCGTCGGTGGCATAGATCCCTTGATTGGTCGTGACAAAGAGCTAGAGCGAACCATTCAGGTGCTGTGCCGTCGTCGCAAGAACAATCCATTGCTGGTGGGGGAAGCCGGCGTGGGTAAAACAGCGATTGCCGAAGGGCTGGCGTGGCGCATTGTCGAAGGCCAAGTGCCCGATGTCATTAAAGACTGCGTCATCTATTCGCTAGATATTGGCTCGCTCTTGGCGGGGACCAAGTATCGCGGTGATTTCGAGAAACGCTTTAAATCAATTTTAAAGCAGCTTGAGAAAGAAGATCATGCCGTACTTTTCATTGATGAGATCCACACTATCATTGGCGCGGGTGCGGCAAGTGGCGGCCAAGTCGATGCTGCAAACTTGATCAAGCCGCTACT
Organism: Salinivibrio sp. AR647; assembly: GCF_001995415.1. Taxonomy (NCBI): domain Bacteria; kingdom Pseudomonadati; phylum Pseudomonadota; class Gammaproteobacteria; order Vibrionales; family Vibrionaceae; genus Salinivibrio; species Salinivibrio sp. AR647. The sequence continues at coordinate 229,429 of NZ_MUFE01000002.1, forward strand.
GAGCAGCGGTAAGTTACGTTGTATTGGTTCGACAACCTACCAAGAGTACGGCTCTATCTTTGAGAAAGAGCGTGCATTGGCGCGTCGCTTCCAAAAAATTGATGTGTTGGAGCCGTCTATCGACGATACCACCAAGATCTTGATGGGCTTGAAACCGAAATACGAAGCTCATCATGAAGTGCGGTATACCAACAAAGCGATTCGTGCGGCGGTTGAGTTGTCGGCAAAATACATCAATGAGCGCCACCTTCCTGACAAGGCGATTGACGTGATTGATGAAGCGGGCGCGCGATGCCGAATGGCACCTGCGAGTAAGCGTAAAAAAACCGTCAACGTGCCTGATGTTGAAACCATGATTGCAAAAATGGCACGGATCCCGGAGAAGTCGATTTCTTCTTCCGATAAAGATGTGCTGCAGTCGCTAGACGACAAACTTAAGATGTTGGTGTTTGGGCAAGATACTGCGATCACGGCATTGTCAGAGGCGATTAAACTCAGTCGTGCCGGCTTGGGTGATGATAACAAACCCGTGGGGTCGTTCTTGTTTGCTGGGCCAACAGGTGTGGGCAAAACAGAGGTGACCGTGCAGCTTGCGCGTGCCATGGGCATTGAACTCCAACGTTTTGATATGTCCGAATACATGGAACGTCACACCGTCAGCCGCTTGATTGGTGCACCTCCAGGTTATGTTGGCTACGATCAAGGCGGCCTGCTGACGGATGCGGTGATTAAGCATCCTTACAGTGTGGTGCTGCTTGATGAGATCGAGAAAGCGCATCCTGACGTGTTTAACTTGTTACTCCAAGTCATGGATAATGGCACACTGACTGACAACAATGGCCGCAAAGCCGATTTCCGTAATGTTATCTTGGTGATGACAACCAACGCCGGGGTGGCGGAAACGGTACGTAAGTCCATCGGTTTGATTCAGCAGGATCACAGCCATGATGCAATGTCGGAAATTAAAAAGGTATTTTCACCTGAGTTCCGTAATCGTCTCGACAATATCATCTGGTTCAATCACTTGGATGAGCAAGTCATCTTGCAAGTGGTGGATAAATTTATTGTTGAGCTGCAAGCGCAACTGGATGCTAAAGGTGTTTCACTCGAAGTGACATCGGAAGCCAAACAGTGGTTGGCAGAAGAGGGCTACGATAAGTCGATGGGTGCGCGACCGATGGGGCGTGTGATTCAAGATAATCTGAAAAAACCATTAGCGAACGAACTGCTCTTTGGTTGTTTGATCAATGGAGGAACGGTTCGAGTGGTATTGAAAAACAACCGCTTGGACTTCCAGTTCAGTGATCAAATGGAGCCAGCGTAACGGCAGTTGCTCACGTAAGTGTTCATTAAAGCAAGCGTTCACCAAAAGCAAAACCCGGCCTGAGAGCCGGGTTTTTTTGACCGCGTTCGGAGGATTAACGCGAACGGAAAACGATGCGACCTTTCGACAAATCGTAAGGGGTCATTTCAACAGTGACTTTGTCGCCGGTCAGGATGCGGATGTAGTGCTTACGCATCTTGCCTGAAATGTGGGCAGTCACCACGTGACCGTTTTCTAGTTCTACGCGGAACATAGTGTTAGGCAGCGTATCCAATACGGTGCCTTGCATTTCAATTACGTCTTCTTTTGCCATTGAATCCTCTTAGGCTTATTCTGATAGCCAATTTTTTGACCGACAGATAATGCCTCTATTCTGAAAGTCTGTAAAGTTCGGGTGCGAATTTTACCCTGTTGGAGCGCACCTTGCTAGAAAAAATAGCGACTATTGCGGAATAACTGGCCAGGAAAAGGCCCGCCACTGCTGATTAATAAAGCGTTGGTGGGGATAATAGTCCGCTTTATAGCGCATCGCGGCGCAGGCATCGATTTGATAGCCCAAATACAGCCAAGGTAACTGCATCGATTTTGCCAGCTGGAGTTGCGCTTGAATACTCACACGTCCTAATGAAAATCGGTGCTGGGGGTCAAAAAACGTATACAAGGCACTAAGGCCGTCATCCACCACATCGCTCACCGCCACGGCGATCAAGCGTGAACGCTGTTCTTCATTTTGGTACAGATGAATAAAGCGCGGGGTTAGCCAATCACTATGGATAAAATCTAAGAAGTCTTGCCGTTTGGCCGGGTACATGTTGCCCTCTGAGTGACGGGCGGTAATATAGCGGTCATACAACTCGAACCAGTGGTCATCTAACTGGCCACTGACGTGCATAGTGAGGCGCTTGAGCTGGCTGCGATGCCGCTTTTGACTTTTTGATGGGCGGTAATGGTCGACATCGACTCTCAACGCTTGGCAAGCCTGACAAGAAGGGCAATGAGGACGGTAGATGAGATGACCGCTTCGCCGAAAGCCTGCCGCTAACAGCGCGCCATAACGTTCGCGTTGATGGTATTCTGGAGACATCACCACCGCGAGTTGCTCAGTTTGATCAGTAAGATACTGGCAATCAGCGCCTGGTGTGACACCAACTTGGATTCCAACACTCATGTTATTCTCCAATCGGCAAGATGTTGCGGTGGGTAGCCATCAGCAATAGGGCGGTCACGATGTGCGTGAAGCGCGTCGATAAACGTATGACGTGACCAAGGTTGCGCACCTAATGACGCTAAATGCGGTGTCATCATTTGGCAATCAATATATTGCCCTCCTTGGTGAGCAAAATATTGGCTGAATTGCCTCAGCGCGAATTTAGACCCATTCGTTGTGCTTGAAAACATGGACTCACCGCAGAAAATGGCCCCCACCGACACACCGTATAATCCGCCGACTAATGTATTGCCTTGCCATACTTCCACGCTGTGGGCATCACCTTGATGATGAAGCTGGCAATAGGCCGCTTGCATTTCGTGCGTGATCCAAGTTTGCTCCGGCCCTCGAATCTCGGCACAGATAGCAATAACGCGCTCAAAGGCCTGATTCAAGGTAACCGTCATTCCGGACTTTCTCGCTGCTTTTTGTAAGCTTCTGCTGGCGTGAAACTCGGTTGGCTGAATGATGGCCCGCTCACTGGGTGACCACCATAACAGCGGGTCATCTTCACCAAACCACGGGAAAATCCCATTGCGATACGCAGACATTAGCCGAGCAGGGCTAAGATCCCCCCCGATGGCAAGCAAGCCATCGGGATGATCTAGCGCCTCGGTGACGGGAGGAAAACGAACGTCATCTTGCGCTAAAGGAGGCAAATAGAGGGTCATCGTGTGCTCTCTGATTTACAGCCGATGCATCAATTGTGCATAGCGTCCATTGGCATCGATCAATGACTGATGCGTGCCTTGTTCAATAATCTGACCGGCATCCATTAAGCAGACAGTGTCCATCTGCTCCAAGCCAACAAGACGATGGGTAATGATCACCACTGTTTTATCTTGGCAATGGGTTTTCAATAAAGACAGGATTTCGGCTTCAGTTTGCACATCTAAGCCTTCTGTCGGTTCATCTAAGAGCATAATCGGGGCCGAATGCAATAAACCACGCGCGATACCTAAACGACGGCGCTCACCGCCTGATAACTGGCGTCCACCATCGCCTAGCCAGGTGTCTAAGCCTTGCCCTTCTAATAGGCGCGCTAAGCCGACCTGCGTCAATGCCTGAGATAATGCCGAGTCTGAGGCATTTGGACGGGCGAGAATGAGATTATCGCGGAGTGAGCCGTTAAAGAGATCAACCCGTTGCGTCACCACAGACATAGCATCACGTAACCTAGACTCATCCCACTCGCTCAACGGAACGCCATCGAGTGTAATTTGCCCCTGAGTCGGATCCCATGCACGCGTCAGCAAGCTCATAAGGGTCGACTTACCACAACCTGTACGACCTAATAGCGCGACGGTTTGCCCTGCTGTGATGTCCAGCGAGACCCTTGATACCGCCTCTTGTGCCGCCCCAGGGTATTGATAGCTCACCTTATTCAAGCCAATTGATCCTATTACCGGTCCTTTGTGGCCATCGAGAGGGAAAGGAACACTGGGTGGGCGTTCTGTGATGGCGTTGAGTCGTTTTGCGGCCGTGAGCGTTTTGCCTAAATACTGGAAAGCTGCCGTAATCGGCATCATCAGCTCAAAGCTTGCCATGGTCGTAAACGCTACCATGGCGATGAGGGGGCCTGGCGCACGATCGCCAACGCCATCGGCTGCCAGCCAAATCATCAAGACTAACGTGAGTCCGGTGGCTGCGATTAGCACGGCGTTAGCCCACCCTGTGATACGGGCCATATTCGCTTGCGCATTGAGCATCGCTTGTTCGCTGTCGTCAATGCGCGCACGATATCGCTCACGAGCGCCAAATAAGGCCAGTTCTGCATGGCCTTGCAGCCAATCTAGCAGGGCAACGCGGGTTGCGGCATTTTGTTCTAGTTGATCTCGGCCCTGATCCTTGCCCAGACGATAGAAAACGATAGGTAGACTGACAAGCAGTACCAGCAAACTCAGACCCAAGGCAATACCAAGCGTCGGATCAAACCAGCCCAAGAATAAGCTCACGGCTAATACGCCCAGTACACCCACAATCATGGGGCTAATAAGGCGTAGATAAACATGATCCATGGCGTCGACATCCGCCACCATGCGGTTAAGCAAATCACCATCACGCATATTCAGACGATGGTCGGGGACTAACGGCGCCAATTTACGGAAAAACGACACGCGGAGATCAGCAAGCAACTTGAAAGTAGCGTTATGGCTGACCACACGTTCCGCCCAGCGACCAAAGGTGCGCCCAATAGAAAACCCACGCACGCCCGCGGCTGGCAACATATAGTTAAAGGTGGCGATGCCTGCGATACCGGCCACTGCCGCTGCGGCAATGAACCAGCCAGAGAGAGTGAGCAAGCCAATGGCGGCAAATAAAGTGGCAAACGCGAGGACAATGCCCAAACTTAAGCCAAACCAATGACGTTTATACAAGCGTAGATACGGCAGGAGTTCACGCATCAAGATTTCTCCTATCGGCTGAAGCCAGCATCTCTGCCAGCGGCCCTGTGTGCGCTAATTGATGATACTGGCCTTGTTGAACCAGCTTTCCGTCGGCCATCAACCAGACTTGATCACTGTTAGCCAGTGCATCTAGACGGTGAGAGACCTGGATGCAGGTTTTAGCTTGAGTGGCAGCGTGTAAGCTTTCAATGACCAGCTTTTCACTGTGTGCATCCAGGCTCGCAGTCGGTTCATCTAGCACCCATAACGCACCGTCTTGCAACAAGGCGCGTGCGACAGCGACACGCTGCGCTTGGCCGACGGATAAGCCGCCATTGCGATCACCGACGGCGTGCGCAAGGCCATTTTTTAACCGCATCACGAATTCATCCACATAGGCTTGTGTCATCACCTGGTTAATCGTTTCTGGACTCGCATCGGGGTTGGCGAGCGCGATATTATCGCGAATACTGCCATGGAACAGTTGTGGATTTTGTCCCACCCAGCTAATGGCTTGTCGCCAATGCGAAAGTGCCAGCTCACTGCGTTCACAGCCATTAATGGTCAATCTACCTCGGTAGGGAAGAAAGCCGAGTAACGCATTGAGTAAGCTAGATTTTCCGGCGCCACTCACGCCAACCAGTGCGATATGTTCACCGGGCTTAATATGAAAATTCATGGGACCGGCGAGTACCTGGCCATCTGGGCTGAGCACTTCGAGATCCTCGGCAGTGATGGTGACCGTGGCCAAGTCGGGAGTTGCTTCTCCTTGCGTGCCTGTATCAGGCTCAGCGTTTAAAAATGTGACAATCGATTCAGCAGCCCCAATCGCTTGCGCTTTGGCATGATAAAAGGTACCGAGATCGCGAAGCGGTTGGTAAAACTCCGGTGCCAGCACCAGCACAAACAAGCCGGTAAAGAGCGAAATAGGCGCACCATAATGACCAAAGTCAAGCTCACCGATAAAACTAAAACCAAAATACACCGCCACAACCGCAATCGAAATCGCCGTAAAAAACTCAAGCACCGCAGAAGATAGGAACGCGAGACGTAATACTTCCATCGTTCGTTGACGGAACGTATGTGACGCCAGGTGTAACTGATCGGCTTCGGCATCAACGCGATTAAATAGTTTTAGTGTGGGTAGGCCACGTAAACGATCGTAAAAATAGCCGGATAAACGCTGCAGTGCTTTAAAATTCTTGCGGTTAGCATCGGCAGCTTTCATCCCGACCAGTGCCATAAACAGGGGAACCAGCGGTGCTGTGATTAAAAAGATCAGCCCAGATGCCCAATTGATTGGAAACACGACGACTAAAATCACTAAGGGGATCAAGACTGCGATCGCCATTTGGGGTAAGTAACGAGCGAAAAAGTCCTGTAACTCCTCAACCTGCTCAAGGATCAGGCTTGCCCAGCTCCCCGCGGGTCGCCCTTGAATACTCACAGGTCCAAGCGCATGAAGTCGGTTGAGTATTAACTGGCGGATGTGTTGCCGAATGACCTCACCACAGCGATAGCCAGTTTTTTCTTTGGCCCAACTACACCCAGCACGGGCTAAAACAACGCCGACCAATGTGAGAAAACTTGGCAGTAAGGCGTATTTATCGGTTTGCTCAATAATCAGTTGATGCAGCAGGTGGGCAAGAAGTGCTGCTTGGGCAATCAAAAGCACACCAGAGAGGAGTGCAATGCTAATCGTCGCAACTAACCAGGGTTTGGCTAACGTGCTCTGCGACTTGAGCCATTGGGTTAGCGCCCGCTGTTTAGATTTATCCATATCATCTTATTATTCTATCAAAGCCTGCCAACAGGCTGGGCAGGCCATCGAATGATAGCCTGCATGAGCGCGAGAAATTACTGATTCGCGAGTGCGTCGAGATAACGCTCGGCATCTAGAGCCGCCATACAGCCGGTCCCTGCAGAGGTAATCGCTTGACGGTATACGTGGTCCATGACATCACCAGCCGCAAATACGCCTTCGACGCTTGTCTGGGTTGCATTGCCACTTAGGCCTGATTCAACCTGGATATAGCCGTTTTCCATTTTCAGCTGGTCAGCAAAGATGTCTGTGTTAGGTTTATGGCCAATCGCAACAAAAACACCCATCACATCAAGGGTTTCAGTCTCATCGCTTTGTGTGTCTTTTAAGCGCGCTTGTGTCACGCCCATTTCATCGCCCAACACTTCATCCAATACCCGGTTAGTGTGCAGGACAATATTACCGTTCTTCACTTTGTCCATCATACGATCGACCAGAATTTTCTCAGCACGGAAGGTATCGCGACGATGGACAACATGCACTTCAGAGGCGATGTTAGAAAGGTATAAGGCTTCTTCGACTGCCGTATTACCGCCACCAATTACCGCCACTTTTTGGTTGCGATAGAAAAAGCCATCACAGGTCGCACAGGCGGATACGCCACGTCCCTTGAACGCGTCTTCAGACGGTAAGCCAAGGTATTGCGCAGACGCTCCCGTCGAAATAATCAAGGCATCGCAAGTGAACTCGCCGTTGTCGCCTTTTAGGCGGAAAGGGCGTGAGGATAAATCCACGTCATTGATGTGATCAAAAATAATCTCGGTATCGAATTTTTCTGCGTGGGCTTTCATGCGATCCATTAATGCGGGACCGGTCAGTCCTTCCGGATCGCCAGGCCAGTTTTCAACATCCGTGGTGGTGGTCAGCTGACCCCCTTGTTGCATGCCTGTTACCATAACAGGGTTTAAATTGGCACGAGCCGCGTAAACAGCCGCGGTGTAGCCCGCTGGGCCTGAACCAAGAATCAATAGGTTCGCATGCTTAATGTTACTCATTCACGTCTCCGAGCAGGAAAGAGGTTCGTTTTTTTGAATGGAGTGATTGTAGGTAAATTGGAAGGCTAAAGAAAGGGCACCGTGATGGTGCCCTCTATTTCTATCATTGATATTGCCGATTAATGGGCTGACTTCAACGCATCCAGGGCATCAACGTATGGAAGATCAAAGCCTTCGGCCACTTCTTTGATGGTAACGTGGCCACTGATCACGTTAAGACCGTTACGCAAGTGCTCATCTTGAACTAAAGCATCGCGATATCCCTTGTTCGCCAGCTTCACAATGTAGGGCAGTGTTGCGTTATTTAAGGCAACCGTCGAGGTGCGCGCGACAGCGCCAGGCATGTTTGCCACACAGTAGTGGACAACATCATCAACGATGTAGGTTGGGTCAGCGTGGGTCGTTGCATGTGAGGTCGCGAAACAGCCACCTTGGTCGATAGCGACATCGACAACCGCAGCGCCTGGTTTCATTCGCTTGATATGGTCTTCGTTGACCAGTTTCGGTGCAGCAGCACCTGGGATAAGGACAGCACCGATAACTAAATCAGCGTTAAGTACGTGCTGGTCTAATGTTTCCTCGGTTGAGTAGACGACTTTGGCGCGGCCTTGGAATTCTTCGTCCAAGCGACGCAATGTATCGACATTTTTATCCAAAATAGTGACGTCAGCTCGGAGGCCAACTGCCATGCGCGCGGCGTTTGAGCCAACCACGCCACCGCCAAGTACGACGATTTTAGCGGGTTCGACACCAGGAACACCACTGAGCAGCATGCCCGAACCGCCGTGTGATTTTTCTAACGCTTGTGCACCTGCTTGAATAGACATACGGCCGGCGACTTCAGACATTGGCGCTAATAGTGGCAATCGACCTTTAGAATCTGTTACCGTTTCATAGGCAATGCAGATAGCTTTACTTTTAATTAAGTCTTCTGTTTGCGGAAAATCTGGTGCAAGATGCAAATAGGTGAACAAAATCTGTCCTTCGCGCAGCATGGCACGCTCGACAGCTTGCGGTTCTTTGACCTTGACGATCATGTCTGCTTTCGCAAATACGTCAGCGGCGGCAGGGAGAATGGATGCCCCAGCGGCTTTATAGTCATCGTCAGAGAAACCAATACCGTTACCTGCATTGGTTTCAACATAGACTGAGTGGCCGTGAGAAATAAGCTCACGGACACTTGCTGGAACCATACCCACGCGGTACTCATGGTTCTTGATTTCTTTTGGAACGCCAATGATCATGCTGTCACCTCTTGTTTATTTAGTGTTATCGGCTGGCTTGTTATTGAAATTGTCAATTTTCAGGCTAGTATAAAGGCAATAAACCAGCATTTGATGCTAAAGATTGTTTAGATGTTATTTAATTTGGTATATCTTTTTGCAAGGAAGTAACAAGGTGGAATAAAAAATGGTAGATACCAAAAACAAGCCCTCCAAGGAATTGGACCGTATTGACCGCAACATCCTAAATGAGCTCCAAAAGGATGGGCGAGTCTCCAACGTTGAGTTATCAAAACGTGTCGGTCTCTCTCCAACCCCCTGCCTAGAACGTGTGCGACGTTTAGAGCGTCAGGGCTATATTCTTGGCTACACGGCACAGCTTAATCCCCAGTATTTAGATGCATCACTGCTCGTTTTTGTGGAAATCACACTAAACCGTGGCGCACCTGACGTGTTTGAGCAATTTAATAAAGCGGTGCAGACACTAGAAGACATCCAAGAATGTTCGTTAGTGTCCGGTGATTTTGATTACCTACTAAAGACACGAGTAGCTGACATGTCGGCTTATCGCAAGTTATTGGGTGAAACCTTGCTACGTTTACCCGGCGTGAATGACACACGCACTTACGTGGTAATGGAAGAGGTAAAACAAAGTAATCATCTGGTGATCCACACGCGTTAAGTGTTGGCCATAGGGTGAAGCAAAACATAACCAAAGCCGGGCATTGCGCTCGGCTTATTTTTTGTACGCCATGATTTAAAGAATGTGATATCTCGGTAAAGATTGAACGTAAACACGCATCATGCCTGCCGTCACGGCATGAATGTGATAAAGTCAGGGCAATCAGAGCAAGCCTCCATTCAGGGTGAGGAATGCGATTAACGAATAATATTAAACAGGTAATGATGGAGTTTTCTTTACGTCGAGAGCCGAAAACGGCTCAGCAGAAAGCGCGTTTAGATGGCGGTCAACGTTTAAAAGAGTGTGGATTCATCTTGGTCCTCGCCGCTGCTGTGTTTACCATGGTGGCATTGTTATCTTTTAATCCGGCTGATCCTTCGTGGTCGCAAACCGCGTGGCATGGTGACGTTCATAATGCGGCTGGCGCGATGGGTGCATGGATAGCAGACAGCTTTTTCTTCTCGTTTGGGATCTTGGCGTATCCATTACCCCCTGCTGCTATTCTTGGCGGTTGGGTTTTTTTGCGGCGGCGTGGTGATAATGAACCCATTAATTACACCATTATTGGCGCACGTCTATTGGGGCTTCTGGTCCTTTTCCTGACCAGTTGTTCGTTAGCTGATCTCAATTTTGATGACTTTTGGCATTTTTCATCGGGTGGCGTGATGGGAGATGTCACCAATAGCCTTGCTTTGCCCTTGTTTAATGTCTTAGGGACCACCTTGGTCATGTTGTTTGGCTGGGCGGCCGGTTTCACCTTATTCACGGGAATTTCATGGCTCACGATCGTGGATCACCTCGGCGCGGTGACGCTAAATGGTATCACCTGGCTGGTTAATCGCGTGCGTGGCGATACCCCGACACAACTTGGTGCGCCTGGCTCATCGGCCCCCGAGCGCACAGACGTGACGCAATCGCGTGAGACTTGTGAACCGATGGAGCTGAGTGATTTACGTCGATTGACGCCGACATCGCCTGAGAAAGCGTCCGTTTCTGAGAAAAAATCGGTCGCTGAAAAAACGACAGAGACGGAAAAGGAAACCGTTGATCACAGCGCGCACGAGAGTGAAAGGTCGATCATCTTTGGTGGACATGCCACCGCTGAGCAAGCCGGTTCGACGCAGTCCGAATCCGCGCTGTCAGAGAGTGCGGATGAACCGGCATTGGGACAATGGCAAACCGCTGTTGCTGATGATGAGCCCTCTGCGTCGGTATTCAGCGCAGACACCGACTCAGACCCGCAAGCCCAAACACCGACTCAGCATGATCGTGAGTCGGTCGCAGCTTACGTGTCGACAGATTCAGAGCATTCAGAGACAGAGCACTTAGAGACAAAGCACTCAGAGTACGCTGATACCACCTATGGCAATCAAGATGGACTCTCGGAGCTAGAGCGCGCGGAGCAGGCAAGTAAGTTGGCCGATGATGACGAGGATCCTTTCCAAGAAACGATTCGCCAAGCACAAAAATCCCAACAGCAAGCGGCCGGGCTCGACCATCCTTTTTTAGTGAAAGATGAGCCTAATTTGCCTAAACCGGCAGAACCTTTCCCAACCCTCGATCTGTTGGATCCTGCGCGCCATACAGCGCAACAAGCCACGCGCGAAGAGCTAGAGCAAATTGCGCGCTTGGTTGAGGCGCGCTTGGAAGATTTTAAAGTGCAAGCACGCGTGGTGGGTGTGTATCCAGGGCCGGTGATCACGCGTTTTGAGCTTGATTTGGCGCCGGGTGTTAAGGTCTCACGAATTTCAGGTTTGTCTAAAGACTTAGCGCGTGCGCTATCAACCACCGCGGTGCGCGTGGTCGAGGTGATCCCAGGAAAACCTTATATTGGCCTTGAACTGCCGAACGAGCATCGCGAAACGGTGTTTATGTCAGAAGTGATTGGCAGTGAGCGATTTAAAAACAGCCAATCGCCGATCTCCGTAGTATTAGGAAATGACATTGCCGGCGAAGCCATTATTACCGATCTTGGCAAAGCACCGCATATGCTGGTGGCAGGGACGACAGGGTCGGGTAAATCTGTGGGCGTGAACGTGATGCTGGTTAGTATGCTCTATAAGGCGTCTCCTGAAGATGTGCGTTTTATCATGATCGACCCTAAAATGCTGGAGTTATCGGTTTATGAGGGCATTCCGCATTTGTTGTCAGAAGTTGTCACCGATATGAAGGATGCGGGGAATGCGCTGCGTTGGTGTGTGGGTGAGATGGAACGACGTTACAAGCTGATGTCGGCCCTTGGCGTGCGCAACCTTAAAGGTTTTAACGAAAAGGTGAAAGCAGCAGAAGCCGCGAATAACCCGATCCCAGACCCACTGTGGAAATCGGGCGACAGTATGGATGAATCGGCGCCTAAACTGGAAAAACTGCCTTATATCGTGGTGGTGGTAGATGAATTTTCCGATCTCATGATGGTGGTTGGTAAAAAAGTCGAAGAGTTGATCGCACGATTAGCACAAAAAGCACGGGCAGCAGGTATCCACCTTGTGCTAGCCACCCAACGTCCTTCTGTTGACGTGATTACGGGGCTGATTAAAGCCAATATTCCAACGCGTATGGCGTTTACTGTCTCGACCAAAACAGACTCGCGCACCATCCTTGACCAAGGCGGCGCTGAGTCGTTGCTGGGAATGGGGGATATGCTCTTTATGCCGAATGGTTCCAACCATCCGATCCGCGTGCATGGTGCCTTTGTCAGTGATGAAGAAGTGCATCGGGTGGTTAATAATTGGAAAGCGCGAGGCAAGCCGCAATATATCGATGAAATCACCCAAGGCGATCAAGGTGCAGATAGCTTATTACCTGGTGAAGCGCCGACCGGCGGCGATGGCGAAGAGCTGGACCAGTTGTTTGATCAAGTGGTTGAATTTGTGACCGAAAGTCGTCGTGGTTCCGTGTCTGGTGTCCAGCGTCGATTTAAAATTGGTTATAACCGTGCGGCGCGTATTGTGGAACAACTCGAAGCACACGGTGTCGTAAGTTCACCAGGCCATAACGGTAATCGCGAAGTAATCGCACCGCCGCCACCGAAAGATTGATCGAATGGAAGGTTCAATGACTCGATTTGCTGCTGTCCGCCACCTGTTGGCGGTGATATCTCTCTTGGTTGTTGTCAGCGCGCAAGCGCAAACAGAGGCGCAACAACATTTAATCGAAAGACTGAATAAGGTTGATGCGTTCAGCGCACAGTTTGAACAAAAGGTCCAAAGCCCAGAGGGTGACGAGATTCATCAAGCGAAAGGGACCTTGGCTATCCAACGCCCTAATTTATTTAACTGGACCACCACGTCGCCGGACGAAACCATCATGATTTCTGATGGTGAAACCTTGTGGTACTACAGCCCCTTTGTTGAACAAGTAACTGCCATGTGGTTAGAAGAGGCAACAGCACAAACGCCCTTCGTGCTATTGACCCGTAACCAACCGAGTGATTGGCAGGATTACCAAATCACCCAGGAAGGCAATACCTTCACGCTTACGCCAAAAACCACCGGCACCATTGGTCAGTTTGATGTCACGGTCAAGCCCGATGGTACCTTGACTGGCTTTAGAGTCGTTGAACAAGATGGGCAACAGAGTCAGTTCGCACTGAGCCAATTTAGCCGACAAACGCCAGACGCGGACTTGTTTTCGTTTACCCCGCCTGAGTCGGTCATGGTCGACGATCAACGCCAGTCACGTTAACCGCATCGGAGGATGCCTTGCCTACCTTGCCGCTCGATTTCGCTGAGGACTTTCGCCCACTGGCCGCGCGTATGCGGCCCGTCACCTTGGACCAATATATTGGCCAGCGCCATCTGCTTGGCGAAGGCAAACCGCTTCGCCGTGCCATTGAGTCGGGGACGCTTCATTCCATGATTTTTTGGGGACCACCGGGCACAGGCAAGACCACACTGGCCGATATTGCTGCGCGTCAAGCTAATGCCGAGCTGGAACAAATTTCTGCGGTGACCTCCGGAGTGAAAGAGATCCGAGATGCGATTGGACGTGCAGAGCAAAACAAGCAAGCCGGTGTACGCACTGTCTTATTCGTTGATGAGGTACATCGCTTTAACAAAAGTCAGCAAGACGCTTTTCTGCCTCATGTTGAGTCGGGGACCGTCACCTTTATTGGCGCCACGACGGAAAATCCATCGTTTGAGCTTAACAATGCCTTGTTATCGCGTGCTCGGGTCTACCGACTGACGAGCCTGGATGATCGCGATCTTGAAGCCGTGATTGATCAAGCCCTTGCCGACTCGCAACGCGGGTTAGGCGAGCAGGCACTCACTTTCGATAAAGGAGTTAAAGCGGCGTTAACCGCGGCGTGCAGTGGCGATGCGCGTATGGCGTTGAATCTTCTGGAAATGCTGGCAGATATGGCTGATGGCCAAGTGACGCTGTCGATGCTTAAAGACGTTGCCGGTGAAAAAGTGGCACAATTCGATAAGCAAGGGGATGCTTGGTACGATTTGATTTCTGCGTTTCATAAATCCGTCCGTGGCTCGAGTCCTGATGGCGCCCTGTATTGGTACGCACGCATTGTCAGTGCCGGTGGCGATCCCCTTTATGTGGCGCGCCGCTTATTAGCTATCGCCTCGGAGGATATTGGCAATGCGGATCCACGTGCCATGCAGGTGGCATTGAATGCGTGGGATTGCTTTACTCGCGTAGGGCCGGCGGAAGGCGAGCGAGCGATTGCTCAAGCCGCTGTATATTTAGCCAGCGCGCCCAAAAGCAATGCTGTTTACACCGCATGGAAACAAGCGTTGCGAGACGCTAAAGAAACCGCCAACGCGCCTGTTCCCATGCACTTGCGCAATGCGCCGACCGCATTGATGGAAGATATGGGGCATGGGAAGGGCTATCGATATGCCCATGATGAGCCCAATGCTTATGCGGCAGGAGAACGCTATCTACCGTCCGACCTTGGCGATACTCGCTATTATCAGCCCGTTAATCGTGGGCTAGAAATTAAAATCGCCGAAAAGCTCGCCTTTCTGGCCGAGCAGGATGCAAAAAGCCCGCAAAAGCGCTAGGCAAGTTTACCCTTTTTGGGTAAGGTTTAGAGTGCAGCGACGCCATGAAGACGCAGTCTCCTCGTCGTGGTGACATCCACCGTCACCCTTGACCAATCGCGTAATACAATACGCAGTATCGACGCTTGTTTTCAAACGTGATGACAAGTGATAACCAACTAATCAACCCGAAAAGCACAGGATTAGCATGCTGGATTCCAAATTACTTCGAACTGAGCTGGAAGAAACCGCTCAACAACTCGCTCGTCGTGGCTTTACGCTTGACGTTGACGCTATGCGTGAACTCGAGGAACAACGTAAGGCGCTGCAAATTCGCACCGAACAACTGCAAGCAGAGCGTAATTCCCGATCGAAGTCCATTGGCCAGGCTAAAGCAAAGGGTGAAGACATTGCGCCATTGCTAGAAGAAGTGTCAAACCTTGGTGATGAGTTGGACGCAGCGAAAACAGAGCTCGCGGCGCTGCAGCAAAAAGTCAACGACGTGGTGATGAGCGTGCCTAACTTACCGGCGGAAGACGTCCCAAGTGGTAAAGATGAGTCTGAGAACCAGGAGATCATGCGCTGGGGTGAACCGCGTCAGTTTGATTTTGAGGTTAAAGATCATGTTGATTTAGGTGAACTGTCCGGTGGTCTCGACTTTGCCAGTGCGGTAAAACTATCTGGCTCTCGCTTTATCGTGATGAAAGGGCAGATGGCGCGCATGCATCGTGCTTTAACCCAGTTTATGCTCGATTTACATACCAACGAACACGGCTATACCGAAATGTATGTGCCGTACTTAGTCAATGCCGACAGCCTCTATGGCACCGGCCAATTGCCTAAGTTTGGTGACGATTTGTTTAACACCAAGCCGGCCACCGAAGAAGGGATCGGCATGTCGTTAATCCCAACCGCGGAAGTACCTCTGACTAACATGGTGCGCGATGAGATCATCGATGAAGCGGATCTGCCGCTGTGCATGACCGCACACACACCGTGTTTCCGTTCAGAAGCCGGCTCCTACGGACGTGATACGCGTGGGCTGATTCGTATGCATCAGTTTGATAAAGTCGAGCTGGTGAAAGTGGTGAAGCCTGAAGATTCTATGGCAGCACTCGAATCACTTACCGCCGATGCCGAAAAAGTATTGCAGTTGCTGAACCTGCCTTACCGAAAAGTACTGTTATGCACCGGTGACATGGGCTTTGGCGCGGCCAAAACCTATGACCTAGAAGTTTGGTTGCCTGCGCAAGATACCTATCGTGAAATTTCATCATGTTCAAATACCTTGGACTTCCAAGCGCGTCGTATGCAGGCGCGTTTCCGCCGTAAAGGTGAGAAGAAGCCTGAGCTGTTGCACACGCTCAATGGGTCTGGCTTAGCTGTGGGTCGTACCTTGGTGGCCATTTTGGAAAACTATCAGCAAGCGGATGGTCGTATCGAAATCCCTGAGGTATTACGTCCGTATATGGGTGGACAAACGCATATTGGCTAATGGGCTCACCGTGTGCTTAATAACCATGAAGCCGGCACGATTGTCGGCTTTTTTTATGCTTGCATAAACGCGGGGATTATCGGTTAAGCGCTGTTTGTTTAGCGCTATCTCGCGGCTCATGCAAGGGCGATAAGGTATTAAAAATATCGTCCTGTGGTGCAGGAAAGCCTGCTAATAGGTCGGCAAGACAATTATCGAGCACGGTGAGTATCACTGCATTGACGCGCTGAGACAGCGCGAGGCGACTGGCCAGTGGTGTCTTACCAGCTAACGGTTTCTCAGTTGCCAACGGTTTCTCAGTTGCCAACGGTTTCTCAGTTGCCAACGGTTTCTCAGTTGCCAACGGTTTCTCAGTTGCCAACGGTTTCTCAGTTGCCAACGATTTCTCAGTTGCTAACGGTGCCTCAGTCGCTAAGGCCCGCTCAGCGTCGTTACTGAGTTGGGAGATAAGACGATCAATCTCTGTGTTTAGCGAATCCTCTAGGTTAAGGTGCTGGAGCTGGCATAAGCGTTTCACTAAAATTTGCTGTTGCAGGTTTAATGACTGGCTCGCGTTTGGCGTCGCTTTGTGTAACTGAATACTGGCGTAAGAATATCGCTGACGTGCTTGTAATAATTCTAAAACGGCATACCACACATGTTGATAATGCGACAAGCTGGCTTCGTCATTGTGGGCTATCAGGAAGGGCGGCACTGCCTCGTCAACAAGATAAATAATATGTTGTAACGCGCGGTTTTTCATCCGTGCTTGTGTGACTTCATCGTATTGCGGTAG
Source organism: Salinivibrio sp. AR647 (assembly GCF_001995415.1). NCBI lineage: Bacteria > Pseudomonadati > Pseudomonadota > Gammaproteobacteria > Vibrionales > Vibrionaceae > Salinivibrio > Salinivibrio sp. AR647. The sequence goes on from NZ_MUFE01000002.1 coordinate 246,336, forward strand.
CGCATGTAAGTGATGAAATAAAAGCCGATACATCGGTTTTTGTGCCTGAGGCGCTAAGTGGTGCAATTGACGAATTTGACTGAGTAAATGTTGGTAGTCACTGGAAGCAATATGTGTTTGAGCGGCCAGCTCACGTGCGTGCTGCAGCAGCGCACGTAATTCATGTAGCTGATGTAACGGCCAATCTGGGCGTTGACGGTAAAGTACGACGGCGACGACGACCGCTATTCCGAGCGCCAGTGCGCCTACCATGACTAACCATCCCATATGCTCTCCTTGCAATCGCGACTCTCCGTCATCAAGCTCAGCATGAACTGTGCCAAAGATGAGAAGTGGGTCACATCCTATGAAAGCGGCGTTAAGGGCATCAAGATCAGATAAAAACGCACTATGATGGCGCTTGAGCGCACTCAAATGGTGCAAACTATCAAACGCTGCAAACTATTAAACGGTGCAAACTAAGAGAGTCGCAGGCAAAAAAAAGAGCCCTTGTTGGGCCCTTTGATGTTTTAGCTATCGCGCTGTTTTACATGACGCGCATGCCAGGTTGAGCCCCTTCATGCGGCTCTAAAATCCAGATTTCTTTGCCACCCGGACCCGCCGCGAGGATCATGCCCTCTGACATGCCGAATTTCATCTTGCGAGGCTTTAAGTTGGCGACCATGACGGTGTGCTTACCCACGAGATCTTCCGGCTTGTAGGCCGATTTGATCCCAGAGAACACCTGACGCGTTTCACCGCCAATATCGAGCTTAAACTTCAGCAGTTTGTCCGCTTTTGGCACCGCCTCACACTCAACAATTTTAGCGACACGCAGATCGACCTTAGCAAAGTCACCAAATTCGATTTCATCGGCAATCGGCTCGTCCGCTAACGGCCCTTGTGCTTTGGCCTTTTCTGCTTGTTCAGCGGCTGCATCTTCCTTGCTCGCGGCGATCATGGCGTCGACGGCTTTCGGATCGATACGGTTAAACAGTGCCTTGAACTTGCTAATGCGATGGCCGGTCAGTGGCGTCGCAATGCTTTCCCACGTCAAGGTATCATTCAAAAAGCCTTCCGTGCGCTCTGCCAGCTTAGGCATCACAGGTTTGAGGTACGTCATCAGCACACGGAATAGGTTAATCCCCACAGAGCAAATCGCTTGTAGTTCGGCGTCTTTTCCTTCTTCTTTAGCGATCACCCATGGCGCCTTTTCGTCCACGTATTGGTTGGCTTTGTCGGCCAAGCCAATAATTTCGCGGATGGCGCGGTTAAACTCTCGGGCTTCGTAAAGCTCACCAATGTATTCAGCTTTGTCGATGAACGATTGATAAAGCTCGGGTTCGGCGCACGTATCAGAGAGCTGACCATCAAAGCGCTTAGTGATAAAGCCAGCGTTACGTGATGCCAGGTTGACGACCTTGTTGACAACATCCGTGTTCACACGCTGAATAAAATCATCCAGGCTTAAATCCAGATCATCAATGCGGCTATTGAGCTTGGCCGCGTAATAGTATCGCAGGCATTCTGGATCAAGATGGTTCAAATAGGTACTGGCTTTGATAAATGTCCCTTTTGACTTGGACATTTTCGCGCCATTGACCGTGACATAGCCGTGCACGAAGACGTTGTTAGGCTTACGGAAGCCAGCACCGTCCAGCATGGCAGGCCAGAACAGACTATGGAAATAAACAATATCTTTGCCGATGAAATGGTATAGCTCGGTGTCGCTATTAGCCTTCCAGTATTCATCAAAGTCGATGTCACCGCGTTTGTCACAATAGTTTTTAAACGACCCCATATAGCCGATCGGTGCATCGAGCCAAACGTAGAAAAACTTGCCGGGTTGGTCGGGGATTTCAAAACCAAAGTAGGGCGCATCGCGGGAGATATCCCACTGCTGAAGACCGGTTTCGAACCACTCATTCATCTTGTTAGCGATTTCGCTTTGCAGCGAACCAGACTTGATCCACTCGTTAAGCATTTGCTCGAACTGTGGTAAATCAAAGAAAAAGTGCTCTGAATCACGCATCACCGGCGTGGCACCGCTGACTGCGGAACGAGGATTGATCAATTCAGCCGGCGTATAGGTTTCACCACAGTTATCACAGTTATCGCCGTATTGATCGTCGGCGTGACACTTCGGACATTCGCCTTTGACAAAGCGATCCGGCAAGAACATTTCTTTTTCCGGATCAAACAGCTGAGAGATGGTGCGGCTGGTGATATAACCTTTATCACGAAGTTGCGTATAAATGAATGACGCTAATTCGCGGTTTTCATCACTGTGGGTGCTGTGGTAATTATCGAAGCTGATATCAAAGCCATCAAAATCTGCCTGGTGCTCTTGTTGCACGCCGGCGATCATGGCTTCTGGCTCGACACCCATTTGCTGCGCTTTTAACATGATAGGTGTGCCGTGAGCATCGTCAGCACAAATAAAGTGAGTGGTGTTGCCACGCAGGCGTTGATAGCGAACCCATACATCTGCCTGAATATGCTCGAGCATGTGGCCCAAATGAATCGAGCCGTTCGCATAAGGCAGCGCACAGGTCACCAGAATTTTCCGTGGGTTTGCAGCCATAATCTTGTTTATTCGCTCTTATGATATGAATGGAATGATTGCGGAAATCTTACCTGATACGATATGCCTTGCCTAGTGTAAGGCCGGGTCCTCGCGCGTTTATCCGTTAAAGACGCACACGAGCGGCTAACATATTTCAATCAACGGGATGGTGCTGGATGTTTTTTGGGTCCAAAAAGAAAAAAACAAAAAAAGAAGACACAGCTGCTTCGCTCTCAAACCTTGATGATGCGATCGCGTTACTTAATCAATTCTCACACCCGCAGTTGGTCGAGCAGTGGGCAAGCCAAACGGGGTGGGTGAGAACCGCAGATCATGGCTTTAGTGTCACGTTCCCCTTTGCGGCGCACTCTATCGCTGAAGCGCTTAAAGATTGGCTCAGTGCGCAGTCTGATGCCCTTGCCAACCAATTTGAACTGATGCAACGGGTGGCACCGTTAAAAACGGGCGAAAAAACGCCGGTGAAAGGGGTGAAAAACCTGATTGTTGTGAGCTCAGCGAAAGGTGGCGTCGGTAAATCGACCACCGCTGTGAACCTAGCGCTTGCGTTGCATGCGGAGGGCGCTGCAGTCGGCATTGTTGATGCGGATGTGTATGGGCCGTCTTTACCTATCATGTTGGGCGCCAAAGATAGTGAGCCACAAACCCATGATGGCAAGTTAATGGAGCCTGTGACGCGCCATGGTATCGCCTCAAACTCGATCGGTTATCTGGTGCCCGCAGAGAACGCGACTGTTTGGCGAGGTCCTATGGCCTCAAAAGCGTTTGCACAGCTGATCAACGAAACACGGTGGCCCGAGCTGGACTATTTAGTCGTCGATATGCCGCCTGGTACCGGTGACATCCAACTGAGTTTGGCGCAACAGTTTCCGGTGACAGGCGCGATTGTGGTGACAACGCCACAAGATTTGGCATTAGCCGATGCGGTGAAAGGGGTGGCGATGTTTGAAAAAGTTCACGTTCCCGTGTTGGGCGTGGTAGAAAACATGAGTTACCACATTTGCTCGCAATGCGGCCATCATGAAGCCATTTTTGGCTCAGGGGGCGCCGATAAAATGGCGCAAGAGCAGGGGACGCCAGTGCTTGCACAGGTACCGCTTCATGTCGCGATTCGGGAAGATATTGATGCTGGTGTGCCAAGCATGGTCGCGCGCCCTCACAGTGAGCATGCGGCGGTTTATCGACAGATGGCAGCGACGGTCGCCAGTCAGCTCTACTGGCAAGGTGAAGCACGTCCTGAACAGATTAGCGTACAAACTGTGTCGCCCTGATTGCGCAACCGGCCGTGATTTATCGGCTAAAGCGGCCGGATGCACAGACAAGCGCGATTTTCTCTGGCGCCAGCTGCTTCAACTCCCTATAATCAGGCGGTTTATGTTGATTCCGCCAAGCTTCCCCTGGGTATTCATATTATGAGTGACAACAACCACCACTGCGTTATTATCGGTATTGCAGGTGCCTCTGCTTCCGGTAAAAGCCTGATCGCCAGCACCATTTATAAGGAATTAAAGGAAAAAGTCGGTGATCATCAAATCGGCGTGATTACAGAAGATAGATATTATCGTGATCAGAGCCACCTCAGCATGGAAGAGCGCGTAAAAACCAATTATGACCACCCTCAGGCACTGGATCACGATCTTTTGTGTGAGCATCTTGAAGCATTGGTCGCCGGTCAGCCGGCTGATGTGCCGGTTTATAGTTACTCCGAGCACACCCGTATGGGAGAAACCACGACGATGACGCCCAAAAAAGTGATTATCCTCGAAGGTATTCTGCTTCTCACCGATCCCCGTCTTCGCAATTTGATCCACGCCAGCGTCTTTATGGACACGCCACTTGATATTTGTTTACTGCGTCGGATGAAACGTGACGTTGCCGAGCGCGGTCGTACCATGGATTCGGTGATGGAGCAGTATCAAAAGACGGTCCGCCCTATGTTTATGCAGTTTATTGAGCCGTCGAAGCAATATGCCGATATCATTGTCCCGCGCGGGGGTAAAAACCGCATTGCGATTGATGTACTAAAAGCGCATATCGCGCGTTTACTTAAAGCGTAAGGCATGATCTCCCATCACATGATGGGTCAATGACTGTGTCTCTAGGTAATCAGTCGTGGTTTAATCCATAATGTGTGCGCGAATATATCGAATGAGTGCGGTGCATAAAGCAAAACACCGCGTGAGTAAATAACCGTGAGGAATGTTAGATGCGACTGTGCGACAGGCATATCAAAGAACACCTTGATGATGGCCGCATCAAAATTGATCCCCGTCCTGCCGCAGACGCGATTTCGGGCGTGACTGCGGATGTGACCCTGGGTAACCAGTTCCGTGTGTTTAACGATCATGGGGCCGCTTATATTGATTTATCGGGGCCGAAACAAGAAGTGAACGCCCAGCTTGAGCGTGTTATGAGTGATGAAATAGAAATCGCTGACGGCGACCCTTTTTATCTTCATCCGGGTCAATTGGCCTTGGCAGTCACGCATGAGGCTGTGACATTACCCGATAATATTGTCGGTTGGCTCGATGGCCGTTCATCGTTGGCGCGGTTGGGTTTGATGGTCCATGTCACGGCACACCGAATAGATCCGGGCTGGTCAGGGCGAATTGTTCTAGAGTTTTATAATAATGGGCGTCTACCGTTAGCGCTACGTCCCGGCATGCCGATCGGTGCCTTAAGCTTTGAGCCCATGTCAGGGTCAGCGGACCAGCCTTATAATAAACGGGATAATGCCAAGTACAAAAATCAGCAAGGGGCAGTCGCCTCTCGTATTAGCCAAGACAAGGCTTAATGAGTGAAATGCGCCTGAGGGCGCATTTTTTTTCTCACCAGGAACTCGACGGTTAAATCGTGGTCGATAACGCGTCTGACACACAAGGAGCATCTTGCAATGATAAAAAAAATCGTCCTTATTCTCGCAGCATTTGTCGTGGTGTTGATTGGCGCCGTCGCGACTTTAATTGCCACGGTAAACCCCAATCAATTTAAACCCTTGCTGGTGGAACAAGTCGCAGAGCAAACGGGCTATGAGGTCGTTATCGGTGGCGACATCGAGTGGCAGTTCTGGCCGAGTTTGGGCTTTTCCATTGCTGATGTGGCGATCAAAAACCGACCTGGTTTTGATGAGCCTGATTTACTCCGTTTGTCGCGCGCGCAATTATCCGTTGATGTGTTGCCATTGATGTCTCAGACATTACAAGTGGGTGAAATTGTCTTACAAGACCCGCATGTATTTATTCAAACGTTGGCGAACGGCGATAGCAATGTGACGCCAGCTCAAACAGTGACGCCAACTCAACCAAAAAACGTTGGCGCGTCGGCAGAGCGACAGACAAGTTCGACGTCGTCAGAGCCGGCTAGCCAGCAAGATACAGTGAGTGGGGCGTGGCAAGTTTCCTTACAAGGTCTACGCGTCACCAATGCCAGTGTCGTGATTAAAGATGATCAGGTGGGTACGCAAACGGCCTTACGAGATGTTGATCTCCAAGTGGGCAATATAGCAACCGATATATGGACGCCACTGACCGTATCACTGCGTGGCGAACAGGATGGTGCGACCTTCAGCGCGCAAGGGCAGGGTGAACTGAAGCTTGCCGCGGATCCACAACAAAGTCAGTTACGAGAACTTGCGCTAAATGTTTCGGCACAACAAGGCGAGATGACCATCAATGAAGCCAATATTACCCTCGACCGTGTCGCCTTGGGTCAAGCGGCTCAGCTCGGCTTTAATATCAATGCGCAGACGTCAGAGCTAAAGGTTGAAACCTCTGGAAACGCACAAGTTACTGTGGCAGAAAGCCAAGACAAGGTCACAGTGCAGGGGTTGGACATGCTCACTCAGCTCTCGGGTGACGCATTACCCGGCGAGTCGCTGACTCAAGAGCTGGCGGCAGATATCGTCTTCGATGCCAAGCAGCAAACGTTAGATATCACTGAGATGACCAGCCGTCTTAATACTGACGAGGTGGTCATAGACGGTAAAGTGGCCATCAAGCTGGCAGATATCCCGCAAATTCGTTTTGCACTCAATACCAATCACATCGATCTCGATACCTTTTTACCGACAGACAATGCAGCGCCTCGTCAATCTGCAAACGAAAGTCAGTCTGGGTCCAATGATGAATCCAGCCCCAGTACGCAAACTGGGTCACTTAGCCAAGAAGAGCCTGATCTGAGAGTGTTGAAGACGCTGGATATTGCCGGCTCACTGGCGATGAAAGGGCTTACCGTGAGTAACGTTACCTTAGGACAAACACGCGCCACGGTTGCTATCAACCGTGGCAAAGTCGACGTGTCCGAGCTGATCACGCAAGCCTATGAAGGCAGGGTAGTTGTGCAAGGGATGTTAGATACCACTCAAACCCCCGCGCGCTATCAAGTGAGTAAAAAAGCACGCAACATTGCCATCTTGCCGTTATTGGAGGATGTCGCACAGGTTGATCTGCTTGAAGGCAAAGGCAATGTGGATATTAACCTCCAAGGTCAAGGTTTATCGCCTTATGCTCTCCGTCAGGCGATTCAGGGCAGTGCCGCGATTTTCTTTGAGGATGGCGCGATCAACGGCATTAACTTGGCACAAATGCTGAGAGAAGCAAAAGCGACGTTGAAAGGAGAAGCGACCAGCAACGCTGCCAACGATGTGCGCAAAACCGACTTTAGTGCGCTCACCGCCAGTTTTACCATCGGAAATGGCATGGCACGCACCAACGATCTGCTACTAGAAGCCCCAGCGCTGCGAGTCAGAAGTGAGGGGCAAACTGATTTGCTGAAAGAAACGTTAGATTTTGATGTGTTCACGTCTGTGGTTGAAACCAGCAAGGGTCAAGGCGGCAAAGATATTGATGAACTTCGTGATGTGACCATCCCAGTGACGGTGGCCGGTACCTGGCAATCGCCGAGTTATCAATTAGATATCAAGCAGCTACTCAGCAGCAACAAAGTCTTGGAAGAAAAGGCACGCAAAGAAGCACAGCGTGGGATTAAAAAGTTACTGGGTGATAAAGCGGATGATGACAAGGTAAAAGAGGCAACCGATAAACTGCTTAATTTATTCCAGTGATCGGTTTACAACTTTTTACGCTAATAAATCAAAACCTTGTTAAAGGATAAGCGATGGATTCTATTACCCAGGCGGCACTGGGCGCGGCGGTTGCTGGGTTAGTCTCGGGCAAGCGCTGTTCTCCAAAAGTGCTTTTGGCCGGTGCTGCATTGGGCACCTTACCTGACTTAGATGTGCTGATTGATTATGGCGATCCGGTGGCGAATACGGTCAACCACCGTGGATTCAGTCACTCATTATTTGTGCTGCCTTGGGTTGGTGCAATCATCGGATGGTGCGGGTGGCGATGGCGTCGTCAATGGCCGCTGTGGCAAGTCATGACGCTGGTGATCGCGGTGCTCGTGACACACCCGTTGTTGGATGCGATGACGGTTTATGGTACCAAGCTTTTTTGGCCGTTAGACGTGCCTTCGGTAGCAGTCGCCAGCCTGTTTATTATTGACCCACTTTATACGGTGCCCTTATTGGTCAGTGTTATCGCCGCGTGTATTTGGCGACATCGGGGCGCCAAAGCATGTGGTATCGGGTTGGCAGTCTCTACGCTCTACCTGGCCAGTTCGGTCTATCAGCTTGAAAAGATTGAAGTACGTGTTGCAACCCAAACCCAAGGAACCGACTTGGCAGGGCGACCGCATATTATTATGCCCACCCCGTTTAACACGCTGCTGTGGCGAGTGGTGATTATCGGCGACGACCACTACTGGGAAGGACTCGCGTCACGCTTAGACAAAGATAAGCATATTCAATGGATCACGCGTCCTCGCGGACAATGGCCACTAGCGGGCTCGGAAACATTAATGGCACTTCGCACGTTTTCGCGTGATTTTATTCGCTTTGAAAATCGGAATGGGCAGCAGGTGGTGACCGACTTACGTTTTGGCGTAGCAAACTATCAACCCTTTCAGTTTTTGCTTGCCGAGCAAGACGCCGAAGGGCAGTGGCAGCCAGTTATGCCTAAGCAGCTTGAGCCAGGGCCGCTACGAGACAGCGCCTTGCCAACCCTCTGGCAGCGATTGCTGGGTGATCAATCGATTGATGCGCGTTTGTGTCGCCAGTCTTGCCAAGAGGATGCCGTGGACAAGACGCAGTCGATATCGTTAAACGCGAAGCCCTGAGAAAAGCGGCGCTCAGGTTAACGTCAGCCACGGCTTTCTTTGTTTTTACTCGGTAGCTTACCAGTCAATGCCTTGGCGCGCTTTCACGCCGGCGTCGAAGGCATGCTTAACGTTTCTGACTTCCGAGACGGTATCTGCTATCTCAACTAAGCGGCGGTGTGCGCCACGCCCAGTGATGATAACGGATTGTTCGCTAGGGCGTTGTTGCAGCGCATCAATGACTTCATCGAGGCTGATATAGTCGTACGTGATCATGTAGGTGATCTCATCCAGTACCACTAAATCGTAGCGGTCATCCGCAAGCATCGCCTGACACGCTGCCCATATTTGCTGAGCGGCTTGGGTGTCTGCGGTTTTGTCCTGCGTATCCCAGGTAAAACCGGTACTCATCACGTGAAAGTCGACACCATGTTGGCTCAGTAAATCCCGCTCTCCACAAGCCCACGTGCCCTTGATGTACTGAGCTACGCCACACTTTAGCCCATGGCCGGCGGCCCGCGCCACTGTGCCAAACGCGGATGTCGATTTACCTTTACCATTGCCTGTTATGATCAGGAGGAGCCCTTTTTCTTGTTGCGCGGCTTCAATTCGAGCATCAACTTTTTCTTTTAACTTTTGCTGACGTTGCTTGTGTCCTTGTTCTGACATACGATTTCTAACCCCAAATAAACGTTACACCATAGTAAAGCGACGTCATGCTTCATGCTACCCATAACAACGCAAAGGCGAGCAGATTGAAGCGACTAGGCATCTGAGTGTCGAGTTGATAGAGTAAAACTTTACCAATAAGGAGACTCTATCGATGACAACCCCAAAAAATGTGCCGAGTCTATTGGTGGTTTGCTTAGGCAATATTTGTCGTTCACCGACGGCAGAAGCGGTATTACGCGCCCGTGCCCAGACGAGAGGGATCATGGTGAGCATTGATTCTGCGGGGACAGCAGGTTATCACCAAGGTAATCCGCCAGATAAGCGGAGCCAACAGGCAGGTCAAGCGAGAGGGTACTCGTTTGCCGGTATTCGAGCCCGTCAAGTACGGCAGGAAGATTTTGCGGATTTCGATATGATCTTAGCGGCCGATGAAAATAACTTGGCCGACCTGCATGCACAATGTCCGGCTGATTACCAAAACAAACTGTCTCTGTTTCTCAGTTGGGGAGAGCAGACGGAGGGTGCGATCCCTGATCCTTATTACGGCGGCGACGATGGATTTGAGCACGTACTGGACTTATTGGAGCAAGCAGCAGACGGTGTGCTAGACCATATTGTTGCAAAGACCAACGCGCAATAGAAGCAGTTAAGACCACAGCCAGTTAAGACCACAGCCAGTTAAAACACGCATAGACACGCAGGGCATGAAAAAAGGCGCTGTCATCAAGCGCCTTTTGGGTTTGTGATGAGAGACGCTACCATTTTTTCTTGGGGGCAAACAGCTCGTCCAATTCGCTTTTTTCTTCTTCTTGCTCGGACTGCAATTTCTCATGACCACTGTTTAGCGTATGAGTGATGTCGCTGTGCATTTTTTCAAGATGCTGTTTCATCTCTGACGAGTATTCATCGGTCTTTGGACTGACGACATCGATCGCTTTTTTCAGTAATTGCTGCGCCGTGCCCATTTGACCTTTATTTTTCGCATCGTTGGCACGTTTAATCACGTTCTCAATATTTATCTTGAGCTGCATTTGCTCTAGTCGCGCGTTTTCCGACACAAAAGCTTGCGTTGCCAAGCGGCCTTTCGAATGCTCGGCTTTAACCACTGAGCGCAAGCGCTTGACGAGTTTGAGCATCGATATTGCCTCTCGGTCGTTATTAGGCACTTTAAACGATGTCGAGTCCCGGTTGGAGTAGCTTTGTTTGACCTGATCGATTTGAGCCTGGGTCGCACTAATTCGTTGCTTAATTGACTTATCCGATGGWTCGACCTCGTACATGGCTTTCAAGGAATCCAAGATCTTTTTGTTCAAGCACGCCAGTAACGTCCCGCTATAGGGTAGGTTATGCGCATTGCCAATCAGCTCTTCTGTCGCATCGATGACGGCAATGTGCTTCGCCATTTCTTGGCGCTTGTGAGACTCGATTTGCTTTCGTTGTTGAGCCAATATGTTGTAGCCGACAATCAGGCCGAGCAATATGACACAAAGGCCAGCTATCAAGGCAATATTCATAATTTAGCGTCGATGTTCCTTGCAATAAACTCAACTGGTTAAGATACACCATCTCGACTGACAGAGATAGCATCAATCGAGAGGTGAAAGCTGCATGAGTGATCCGCCTCTAACTCTGAGCGTTGCGGCCTCGTCGAATGCGCCTTTATGAGTGTGGCCCATGATCTCGCGATCTGCGATAAAGTTGTTGCAATAAAATACTATTTGCGATCGAGTCGGTTAGAATGACAGGGTAAATTGCTTAGTGAATGTGCAATCGCTAACGTTTATATAACCAAAGCCTATTAAATAGTCGAATTTGGGTATATAAATGAGTGATATAAAACCATGCTGCCACTTAACCCACGAGGCTGACGCGTCTGCACTATGAAATTACAACAGCTTAGATATATCGTTGAAGTCGTTAACCACAACCTTAACGTATCTGCGACGGCGGAAAGTTTGTATACCTCTCAACCTGGGATTAGCAAACAAGTCAGGCTGTTGGAAGATGAGCTAGGCGTACAAATATTCGAACGAAGTGGTAAGCATTTAACGCAAGTAACACCAGCCGGTGAGGCGATTGTCGAGATCTCACAAAGCATTTTATCACGAGTAGAAAGCATCAAAGCGGTCGCTAGTGAGCATACTCATCCTGAAATGGGGAACCTCAATATATCGACCACCCATACGCAAGCGCGTTATGCATTACCCGACGTGATCAAAGCCTTTACCAAGCGGTACCCGAAAGTTTCCTTGCATATGCACCAGGGGACGCCGACGCAAATATCCAGTTCAGTGGCAAAGGGGACGTCTGACTTTGCCATTGCAACCGAAGCATTTCATCTCTACGAAGATTTGGTGATGCTGCCTTGTTATCACTGGAACCGCTCGATCATTGTCACGCCCGATCATCCTTTAGCACAAAAAACGGATCTCAGTATTGAGGATCTCGCGGCCTATCCGCTCGTAACGTATGTGTTTGGGTTTACAGGGCGATCTGAGCTGGATGAAGCCTTCCATCGCGCTAACCGCACACCGAAAATTGTATTCACAGCAACTGATGCGGATGTGATTAAAACCTATGTGAAGTTAGGCCTAGGTGTGGGCGTGATCGCGAGCATGGCCATGGATAGTCATGCTGATGCAGATTTGGTTGCCATCGATGCGAGTCATATTTTCGGTGCGAGCACCACCAAGATAGGCTTCCGTAAAGGAACCTTTCTTCGTAGTTATATGTATGACTTTATTGAGCGTTTTGCGCCGCATTTGACCCGAAATGTGATTGACCAAGCGGTAGCACTGCGTACCAATGAAGAAATTGATGCTATGTTCAAGGACATTCCGCTTCCGGTTCGATAAACTGTTTAAAACGACGAGGCTGCTGAGGCAGCCTTTTTTGATCACGCACTCATCAATACCTTCATGCTAATCATGTCATCTTTATCGTTCAGCGACCAATTTAATCAGTTAACCAATCTGTTGATACAGCACCAAAATCTGTGGCGACCGATGCCGATGGCGCATACTCAGCTTCCTTGGCAAGACGGCGGGCCGCTTTGCCAATGGCTCGCCACGTTGGATAATACGCAACTCGCGGCGTTAAACGCGGATCCAGACGCTGTGATAAAAAAACTCGCGACCTGGTGGCCAGCGTTAAACCAGTTACCTGCGTTAGTCTCAGTACCGATGGCGCAACATACTGATATTGAAATTGATTCGCGCTTGAATGTTGGTGTGCCGGGACGCAAATGGGCGCAAATACAGGCGTATTTAGGCGCGATGCCGCAAACAGATAAGACGGCGTGTTATTTAGAGTGGTGCGCTGGAAAAGGATACTTAGGACGCGGTGTCGCGGCGATCACAGGTAAACCAGTAGAAAGCGTAGAATGGCAATCGGAACTGTGCGAACAGGGACAAACTTTCGCGGATCAAAAGGCGCTCCCGATGCAGTTTTACTCGTTAGATGCAATGAGTGAGGCGGCAACAGTCGTCATTGCCGGTTGTGAGCACGGGCTGGCGTTGCACGCGTGTGGCGACTTACACGTAAAGCTTCTTCAAAAGGCGGTCGCAACGGGTATGCGTGCACTAACGGTTTCACCTTGTTGTTATCATTTAATTCGCGGAGATAGGTATCAACCTTTATCCGCACAGGCGCAGGAAGCCGCCCTGACGCTTTCAAAAGCAGATTTAAAGCTCGCGGTTCAAGAGTCCGTCACTGGCGGGCAGCGGGTGCGCCGTCAACGCGAGCAGGAGGTCACTTATCGGTTGGGCTTTGATGAATGGCAACGTGACTATCAACAATCTGAGCACTATTTACCGCTACCCGCACTCAAAAAGTCACAGCTTACCCAAGGGTTCGCTGCCTTTTGCCGCTGGGGGGCCGCGCAAAAAGGGCTCACATTCCCCGGCGACTTTGATCAGACTCACTACTTGGCTCGAGGCGAAGCAAGGTTTCTCGTGCTGGAGAAAATCAATCTAATTAAAAGTGCATTTCGGCGCGCCATGGAGCTGTGGCTAGTGCTTGATCGTGTTTTATATCTTCAACAACATGGATACCGTGTCACGCTAACCCAGTTTTGTGAACGCGAACTCACGCCAAGAAACCTCCTTATTCATGCAGAGCGTACTCATGGCGACCATGTTCATGGCGACCATATTCACTTAAAAAAGAAACGACGTAATAACAATTAAGCACGTGCATAACGTGTTACGCCTAGTTGACAATATCTAGCGCGCCAAAGCCGGATGGTACTCGCTGCCGCGACTGAAAATGGGTACACTGGCGGTAAATAGTTTAATGTGAAGAAACTTTATTATGCCAGATATTGGTGTGTCGATTGCGGTGGCTCTGATCTTAGGGTTAGGGTGCTTTGTGCAGAGTTTGATTGGCTTTGGAATGGCGATCGTAGCGGCGCCGCTTTTATTGATGATTGATCCGAAATTGGTACCAACGACAATTTCGATGGTGGGGCTGACATTAGCCAGTATTAACGCTTGGCAATATCGTCATCAGTTGTCTTTTCGTGATTTGAGTTGGGCGTACTTCGGCCGAGTGCCAGGCACCGCGGTTGCGGGCGGGATCATGTTGGTAGTCACAACACAAATGCTTGAAATTATTATAGGTGCTGCCGTCTTGCTCGCTGTGTTTGCCAGTGTGATGCGCTTTAATATTGCCCCCAACCGGCGTAACTTTTTTATCGCTGGGTTTACGTCGGGAGTCATGGGAACAACGACCAGTATCGGTGGTCCACCGATGGCGCTTGTGTTACAGCATGCAGAGGTGAATAAAATGCGCGCCTGTTTGGCAGGCTACTTTGTTGTGAGCTGCATTTTGTCTTTAATCGCCTTGAGCGCGACCGATTATCTAACCTGGTGGCATGTCAAACAAGCGGCATTTGCCGTTCCTGCCGTATTGCTGGCGACCTGGTTGGCTTACCGTATTGCGCCACGTGTTAAACCGCAATTTGTTCGCCGAGCGATGCTAATACTCTGTACATTGGCGGGGATAAGTACATTGGCGCGCGGACTTATCGGTGCTTAAAGGTCGCACCCCATTAGCGTGGGGGCGACCGATGGTGTGAATCAAGGTCGGCCCTCGGTGTGTTATCCGATAAATTGCGCCGCGACAACCGTGATACCGCCGACCATTGCCAGGCTCAATCCAAGATTACCGCCAATGACTTGATAGTGCTCGTCAGTTGAGACCGTCTGGCGTGCCTTGCGCACCATCAAAACCGGGAGTACCACGGCAAGAATGACGAGTGCGATCGCAGCGTATCCTAACGCTGTGATAAAACCCTGCGGATAATACAGCGCAAAGACCAACGGTGGGAGGTAGGTAATAGCCGCTGTTTGTAAGCGCCCGCGCACGCTATCTTGGCGGTTAAAGCTGTCGGAGATAAAGTCAAACAAGCCTAAACTGACGCCGAGAAAAGACGTAGCTAGTGCTAAATCGGCGAACAGTGAGATGCTTGAAGCGATATAGTCTTGTTGAACCACTGATTGGATAATTGCCACAAACTGGGACAGTTCACCGTTTTGTACCAAGGTAGACTGTGCCACCGTCCCGAGACTGGCTACTTGCCAAAAGATATACAAGGCCAACGGAAGGGTAGAGCCAACAATCATGACCTTTCTTAGCGAAGGTAAGTCGATCCCGACGTATCGCACAATAGAAGGAATACTGCCGTGGAAGCCAAAAGACGTGAAAATGACCGGTAACGCGGCAACCAGCAAACCTCGTTCAACGGGCATTTCGACTAAGTTAATGCTAGAGACATGAGGCGTCAGTAGGGTTAAGGCCAAGATTAAGAATAATAACTTAATGGTGAATAACCCGCGGTTAATTAAATCCACTTTACTGGTGCCCAATGTCACCACAAGACCGAAAACCAGCGTAAATAAAACGGCGCCTGCCGCAGGTGGTAGCTCAATGGCCGACCATTGCGCCAGCTTTTCATTTAATTGGCTGCCCCCACCTGCAATATATGCGGCACAAAGTGAGTAGAATAAAAAGAGCATCGCAAACGACGCCAGCCATTTTCCTTTATTCCCCAAAAACTGTTTCGCTAAACTGTGCAATGTCGCGTCGGCCTCTGCGAACTGATGCACTTCTAACATCAGTAAGGCGGTATAGGTCATTAAGGCCCACATCGCACCCATGAGTGCCATCGATGCGCCAAACCCGATGCCGGCAGAGGCAAGAGGCAACGCCAGCATACCGGCGCCAATGGTTGTGCCCGCAATAATGAGCGAACTTCCGAGTACTTTATTCATATTATGTTTAACCAATGTTAATAAATAGTTAATTGTTGTGTTCGCACAAAAGATAACCTGAATTTATTCGTATTGTGCATCGTCTAGACAGATAAAAAAACGGCTTTGTGTAATGTTACAGGTACGGTGTTGTAAAATAAAGTGTACGATAAGGGTGGGGTAGTGCATTGTGCCGTCTAATGTCATAATCAAGGTCGGATGATCGCGACAACAAGGAGCGGCAAGGTGGACAAACAACAACATGAAACCCCATTGCCACGGATCGCAATGCTCTCGACAGGTGAAGAGGTATTGCTGGGTGATATTACCGATACCAACGCCGCTTGGCTTTCAAGAGTATTATTTGAAAACGGGCTGGCGATGTCTCGTCGTGTGACTATCGGCGATGAACTTGATGATATGGCGATTGAGCTTGTACGCCTGTCACAAACGGAAGAGGTCGTGATCGTAAATGGCGGATTAGGACCGACCACGGATGATTTAACCACGGCGGCCATGGCTGCTGCGATGGGGGTAGAGTTAACCCTCAATGAAGCGTGGTTAGACGAGTTAAAACAGCGGTTTGAGCGTCGAGGCCGGCCGATGGCCCAAAGTAACCTCAAGCAGGCGATGCTGCCAGAAGGCGCAAGGTTAATTGATAACCCCAAAGGCACTGCTTGTGGCTTTCACTGTGAGCTCAACGGATGTCACTTTTACTTTACGCCCGGAGTGCCTTCTGAGTTTTTCTCAATGGTTGAACAGCAAATTCTTCCTGAGTTGTTACATAATTACCCAGCCAAAGCGCGATCGTGTTACCGTTTATTTACATTTGGGCTGTCAGAGTCGGGGATAAGCGATGTGATGGCATCGTTAGTGCTTCCCAATAGTGCAACACTCGGATATCGCTCCAGCTTGCCGTTTATTGAAGTTAAGTTGTTCATCGAGGCGGATCATGTTGAAAAAGATGCGGTTCTGGACGCGTTACGGCATCGTCTTGCGGACTATGTCGTGTCCTTTTCTGAGCCGATGACGGCGGCATTAGCTGCGGATATCAATCATCACGGTGTGGTGTTAAAAGTTGCGGAACAATTCACTGGTGGTTGGCTGGCGAGCACTTTAAACGGTCAGGCGGCACATCTGGTTGAGCAGGGTTGGGTAATGTCGAATGCGCATGTGCCAGAGCAAGCGGTCGCTAATCCCTTAGCCGCGTCATTAGCAATGGCAAGTGCGACGACGTCGCCAGGACAGCGTCAAATCGGACTTGCCTGCGGGCCTGAGCTTCACGGCCAGATATGTGTGGCGATTTCTACCCCAGAAGGTGAATGGGGGCAGCGGCTTAGTTTTAAGCGACACCTTTCAAATGACGATGCACGTTGTTACATGGCGACGGTCTTATTAGACATGCTACGGCGTTATCTTAGTGGAGAAGCCGTTATTGCGGATTATGCATCCTTAACTCGCCACGACGACATTTTTATCGATGCACAGACACTGGCGTAGAGAAAGTTACAGAAAAGAAGAACACGCCACGAGGCAGTGACTGTCGGTCACGCCTCGTTCACTTGTTTTTTAATGCATGCCGGTTGGTAGTCAAAGACAATTGAGACGTTAGTTTGTGGAGCACTTTGACAGGCAAGGATTTCCCCGGGCATCACGAAAGCCATGGCATCGTGTTGAGTGACCGAACCTTGATTAAGTTTACAGCGACACGCACCACACAGACCACTTCGGCACTGATATTCAGGCTGAATGCCAGCATTTTCGAGTTGTTCAAGTAAGTTTTGGTGGGTGTTGCCACCCACCTCCACGCCATTCACATCGATAGTGATACGGGTCATAGTTCAAAATCACCGAAGTCTTCAACGCTGACTTCATTGTCGATCTGTCCAACCAAGTAGGAGCTAATCTCCGCTTCTTGTGGGGCAACTTGCACGTTATCCGATGACAACCATGCATTAATCCAAGGAATGGGGTTTTGGGTTGCATCGTCGTACGCGGGGGCGAGGCCAACAGCGGACATACGCAGGTTGGTAATGTATTCCACGTATTGACACAAGATGTCTTTGTTCAACCCAATCATGGAGCCATCACGGAATAGATACTCGGCCCAATCCTTCTCTTGCTCGGCGGCTTTTTTAAACAGATCAAAGCATTCTTGCTCGCATTCTTTTGCGATCTCAGCCATTTCAGGATCGTCCTGACCGCTCCGCAGAATATTGAGCATATGTTGTGTGCCGGTCAGGTGCAGCGCTTCGTCACGCGCGATAAATTTAATGATCTTGGCGTTACCTTCCATTAATTCGCGCTCGGCAAACGCAAACGAACAGGCAAAGCTGACGTAGAAGCGAATCGCTTCAAGTGCATTCACTGACATTAAACACAAATACAACTGACGTTTTAGGGCACGCAAGCTCACGGTGACGGTATGACCGTTAATGGTGTGTGTGCCTTCACCAAGCTGATGATAGTAGTTGCTTAGTTGAATAAGATCGTCGTAATACTGCGCAATATCTTCGGCGCGCTTTTGAATGTGTTCATTCATCACAATGTCGTCAAAGACAACCGCTGGATCAGCGACAATATTACGAATGATATGCGTGTAAGAGCGCGAATGAATGGTTTCTGAGAAACTCCACGTTTCAATCCAGGTCTCTAGCTCCGGAATGGACACCAATGGAAGCAGTGCCACATTTGGGCTACGACCTTGGATAGAATCCAATAATGTTTGATACTTCAAGTTACTGATAAAAATATGTTTTTCATGTTCAGGTAGCTTGTTGTAGTCAATACGGTCGCTTGATACATCGACTTCTTCTGGGCGCCAAAAGAAAGACAGCTGCTTTTCGATCAGCTTTTCAAAAATCTCATATTTTTGCTGGTCATAACGGGCAACGTTGACCGATTGGCCCAAGAACATCGGTTCTTTAAGCGGATCGTTGTTAATTTTAGAAAACGTACTGTAAGCCATGAATCTTATTAACCTCTAGAAAAGGGCCCGGGTGGGGCCCTTCGCATATTGTGTTAGATCTTACATGCGCCGCCGGCACAATCATCATCGGCAGCTTGTGCCGCGCTTGAGTCGGATTGACCGTCCGTCGCGCCATCACGGGTGTTGTGATAATACAGGGTTTTTACCCCTAATTTATAAGCTGTGAGCAGATCTTTAAGCAGTTGGTTCATAGGAACTTTACCGCTTGCATGTCGGCTCGGATCATAATTGGTGTTGGCAGAAATCGCTTGGTCAACGAATTTTTGCATGATACCCACTAACTGTAAGTAACCCTCATTGCTACCAATGTTCCAGAGCAGTTCGTAGTTATTTTTATATTTATCATACTCCGGTACCACCTGCTTCAAGATGCCATCTTTTGATGCTTTGACCGAGACAAAACCACGCGGTGGCTCAATGCCATTGGTGGCATTTGATATTTGCGAAGACGTCTCAGACGGCATCAGCGCTGTCAGGGTCGAGTTACGCAAACCATGGGTTTGAATATCCTTACGTAGGGTTTCCCAATCCAGATGAAGCGGTTCGTCGCAAATCGCGTCTAAATCTTTTTTATACGTATCAATAGGGAGAATGCCCTGTGCATAGGTGGTTTCATTAAAGGCTGGACACGCGCCTTTCTCTTTCGCCAGCTCTACCGATGCACGCAATAAGTGGTATTGGATGGCTTCAAAGGTACGATGCGTGAGGCCATTCGCACTGCCATCCGAATAACGCACGCCATGTTTAGCCAGGTGGTATGCGAAGTTAATGACACCCACACCGAGCGTACGACGGTTCATGGTCGCTTTACGTGCGGCGGGCAATGGATAGTCTTGGTAATCTAACAAGGCATCCAGTGCACGAATGGTCAATTCAGCCAGCTCACCCAACTCATCGAGTGATTCAAGCGCACCCAGGTTAAAGGCCGAGAGGGTACACAGTGCAATTTCACCGTTCTCGTCTTCAACATTATTCAGTGGCTTAGTGGGGAGGGCAATCTCCAGACACAGGTTCGACTGACGAATCGGCGCAACAGATGGATCAAACGGGCTATGCGTATTGCAATGGTCCACATTTTGAATGTAAATACGGCCTGTTGACGCACGCTCTTGCATCATCAGTGAGAACAAATCCACGGCTTTAACGGTTTCACGCTGGATTGATTCATCTGCTTCGTACTGGGTATACAGACGCTCAAATTCTTCTTGGTTTTCAAAGAATGCGTCATAGAGCCCTGGCACATCTGATGGTGAGAACAACGAAATGTTGCCACCTTTAAGCAAACGGGTGTACATCAGCTTGTTAATTTGTACCCCGTAGTCCATATGGCGGACACGGTTCTCTTCGACGCCTCGGTTATTTTTCAATACCAGCAGCGATTCAACTTCACGGTGCCACATCGGGTAGAACAAAGTCGCTGCACCACCACGTACGCCACCTTGTGAGCAACATTTCACCGCGGTTTGGAAATACTTATAAAAAGGGATACAGCCGGTGTGGAAAGCTTCACCGCCACGAATAGGGCTACCCAGTGCACGAATGCGGCCTGCGTTAATGCCAATCCCTGCGCGCTGTGACACGTAGCGAACAATGGCACTGGACGTCGCATTGATTGAATCCAAGCTGTCGTCACACTCAATCAGCACGCAAGAGCTAAACTGGCGTGTTGGTGTCCGTACGCCTGACATAATCGGCGTTGGCAGCGAAATTTTAAACTGCGACGCGGCATTGTAGAAGCGGCGAATATAGTCAAGACGCGTTTCTTTGGGATAAGAGGCAAACAAACAGGCAGCGACCATCATGTACAAGAACTGCGCGCTCTCGTAAATCTCACCGGTGACACGGTTTTGTACCAGGTATTTACCTTCCAGCTGTTTGACGGCCGCATACGAGAAGTTCATATCACGCCAGTGATCGAGATAGCCATCCAGGGTCTCGAGCTCTTCGAGGCTGTAGTCTTCCAAAATGTGTTTATCGTATTTGCCTTTCTCAACCATGCCTTTTACATGATCAACCAGCTTAGGTGGCTCGAATTGGCCATAGGCTTTTTTACGTAAATGGAAGACAGCCAAACGCGCCGCGAGATACTGATAATCCGGGCTTTCTTCAGAGATAAGGTCGGCAGCGGCTTTGATGATTGTCTCGTGGATATCTTCAGTGCGCATGCCATCGTAAAACTGGATGTGAGAGCGCATCTCAACCAGAGAAACGGAAACGTTTGAGAGGCCTTCGGCAGCCCAAGTCACAACGCGATGGATTTTGTCGAGGTTTAAGTTTTCTTTGCGTCCATCACGCTTTAATACGGTAATTTCTTGGTTCATTTGTATGCTTTCCCAATATTTCCTTGCCAAACTGCTCTTTTTGCAAGTTCTTATAAAATGCTGATGATTTTTTGGTCGGCCTCTATGCGGACGTTGCGTCGTTCATACACTATATATAGGGGTCGGCGTGTAAGTCGGTTACAAGATAGTGATATAGGCGCACTTTTGCAAGCCAATCTGACGGCCTTAGGGTGTGGATATCTTGGGGATGTTATCCTTAAAGTTAGTAACTACCAACCTACTGGCTCAAGGCCGCCAAGATTAATGAAAATTTCAATCACTGAAAGGCAAAAATTAGCAATAAAAAAAATTTATTTTGGTTGATCTTAGTCATGATCAGTGATCGGTTTTAACTGATTGAAAAGCCAGCAAACCCCACAAAATGTGGGGTGTGACTAGGATCCAAGAAAGGCGCTAAGCTGTGTTGGTGTGGTAAAAATATGATCTGCTTCCCAATTGCTAATCAGCGCCGGATCACCCACATATCCCCAGCCAGCAACAATCGACTTCATATTCGCTGCATGAGCCGCCCGAGTATCATTTTCGATATCTCCGACGTAGAAGCAGCACTCTGGCGCACAATCAAGCGTTTTGGCCGCTTCTAAAAGAGGTAATGGATGCGGCTTAGCGTGCGCATAAGTATCGGCACCCACAATCACTTGTGCCGCTTGCAGACGCGGAAAGTGGTCGAGTAACTGATGAGTGAGCCCTTCAGGCTTATTGGTCACAATGCCCCAACGCATCGCTAAATGCGCCAACTTATCCAGCAGTGCATCAATACCTGGATACACCTGCGTCCCTTGGCAAATCGCTTGGCCATAATGATAAAGAAAGCGCGCACGTAAGGCGATAGGATCTTGATGTTTTGCTTGCTCGCCAAATCCGGCCGTGAGCAGCCCTCGCGCCCCAAAACTGGTGTGGGTGTATATTTGCTCCGCGGTCAAAGGCGGCAGGTCAAATTCGGCTAAAACACGATTCGCAGCTTCACCCATATCGGGCGCAGTATCGAGCAGGGTGCCATCAAGATCAAAGAGGATGGTCGACGGAGTCATGCCAGCTTGCTTCCTTTTCAGTCGGTTAGGGGGCCTGAGTATGAACGAGATAATTCACATCGACATTGGTATTCGACAGCTTATAGGTGTCGAAAAACGGATTATAGTGCAACCCAGTCATATCTTGGGCATTAAGCGAGGTGTTATCAATCATTGTCATCAGCTCTGAGGGCCGAATAAATTTATGATGCTCGTGGGTGCCTTTCGGGACTAACTTCAGAATGTGCTCGGCACCGACAATCGCAAATAGCCAGGATTTTGTATTGCGATTTAAGGTTGAGAAAAAGACATGGCCACCCGGTTTAACCATTTGGGCACAGGCGTGAATGACAGAGGCGGGCTCAGGGACATGCTCTAGCATCTCCATACATGTCACTACATCGTATTGCTGGACAAAGCTACTGGCGTGTTCTTCGGCTGTTGATTGGATGTATTGAACATCGACGCCCGCTTCAAGCGCGTGGAGTCGGGCAACGGTGAGTGGTTCTTTACCCATATCTAAGCCGGTGACGTCGGCGCCTTCTTGCGCCATGCTTTCTGCAAGGATCCCGCCACCGCAGCCGACATCGAGCACCTTCTTACCAAATAGTCCACCGGCTTTGGCCATCACATAGTCAAGACGCAGAGGATTGATTTGGTGTAGAGGCTTAAACTCACCCTCTAAATCCCACCAACGTGATGCCATGTCTTCAAACTTTTGAATTTCTGCCGGATCGACATTTGATACCTGAGTCATAACTACAGCTTCCTTATCGGTTTTGCTGCATTATAGCGAAATCCAACACGATAAAAAGAAGCCTATCTATCAGCGCGACGTGATACACCAGGCCAGCGCGCTCAGACACCTTGTGGGCTTATATTCTTAAAAATGCATAGCCAGATACGGAAGTGGTGGGTTTTTATCCGTATAGACGCATTCAGAGCGTCTACTAACGAGATCCGTGATACATCTTAGCCATATTCACGTGTCTCGTAGAAGGCTTTGTGTTATTCTCCGTGGTCACGTATTTGAATACGCAAACATTATTTTGAGGGATGTTGGCTCCATGAGCGATCTTGCTAAAGAGATCACGCCAGTCAATATCGAAGAGGAGCTGAAAAGCTCATACCTCGACTATGCAATGTCCGTCATTGTTGGCCGAGCTCTTCCTGACGTGCGTGATGGCCTAAAGCCAGTACACCGCCGCGTATTATTCGCGATGAACGTACTAGGCAACGACTGGAACAAGCCATATAAGAAATCGGCCCGTGTGGTCGGTGATGTGATCGGTAAGTATCACCCACACGGTGATAGTGCGGTTTACGACACTATTGTGCGAATGGCGCAGTCATTCTCGCTACGCTACAGGTTGGTAGATGGTCAAGGTAACTTCGGTTCTATTGACGGCGATTCTGCGGCGGCGATGCGTTACACCGAAGTGCGCATGGCAAAAATTGCCCATGAACTGCTCGCCGATCTTGATAAAGAAACCGTGGATTATGTGCCAAACTACGATGGCACCGAACAAATCCCGGATGTGTTGCCAACACGCGTACCTAACCTGCTCGTCAACGGTGGGTCAGGCATTGCGGTCGGGATGGCAACCAACATCCCACCTCACAACTTAACCGAAGTGGTTAATGGTTGTCTGGCTTACATCGATAACGAAGATATTACCATCGACGAGTTGATGGACTATATCCCAGGCCCTGACTTTCCAACCGCGGCAATGATCAATGGCCGTAAAGGGATTGAAGACGCTTACAAAACGGGCCGTGGTAAAGTTTACTTACGTGCCAAAGCGGATATCGAAACAGAAAAAAATGGTAAAGAGACCATCGTTGTTAACGAGATCCCTTACCAAGTCAACAAAGCGCGTTTGATTGAAAAAATCGCCGAGTTGGTAAAAGACAAAAAAATCGATGGTATTTCTGCACTGCGTGATGAGTCGGATAAAGATGGCATGCGGATTGTCATCGAATGTCGCCGCGATGCGGTTGCGGAAGTGGTTCTAAACAACCTTTACGCGCAAACGCAATTGCAGACATCGTTCGGTATCAACATGGTGGCGCTGGACAACAACCAGCCGAAGCTTTTCAACTTGAAAGAAATGTTGAAATGCTTTGTCAATCACCGCCGCGAAGTGGTTACACGTCGAACGGTTTACGAATTACGTAAAGCACGCGATCGTGCCCATATCCTGGAAGGGCTCGCGGTCGCGCTTGCTAACATCGATGAAGTGATTGAACTGATTCGTCAAGCACCAACACCTGCTGTTGCCAAGCAAGAGTTACAAGACCAAGGTTGGAAACTCGGTGGCGTATCGGCAATGCTTGAAGCGGTTGGGGGCGAAAATGCCCGTCCAGAGTGGCTTGCGGCAGAATTTGGTGCCCGCAACGATGGGTCTTATTATCTCACTGAGCAACAAGCGCAAGCGATCTTGGATCTGCGTTTGCACAAGCTTACTGGGCTTGAGCACGAAAAGATCTTAGACGAGTACAAAGGGCTTCTAGAGCAAATCGCGGAGCTATTACACATCTTAGCGAGCACTGAGCGCTTGATGGAGGTCATCCGTGAAGAGCTGGAAGCGGTGCGTGATAGCTATGGTGATAAACGTCTAACTGAGATCACTGCGGCAAGTGCCGACATTGATATCGAAGATCTGATCAACCAAGAAGATGTGGTAGTGACGTGGTCACACGACGGGTACGTCAAGTACCAAGCGTTGAGTGACTATGACGCGCAACGTCGTGGTGGTAAAGGCAAATCGGCGACGCGTATGAAAGATGAAGACTTCATCGAGCGTCTATTGGTGGCAAACACCCACGACACCATCTTATGCTTCTCCACCCGTGGCCGCATGTACTGGCTGAAAGTTTATCAATTGCCGCATGCGTCACGTAATGCCCGTGGTAAGCCGATTGTTAACTTACTCCCGCTTGAAGACGGAGAGCGAATTACCGCTATTCTACCGGTGCGTGAGTACGAGGAAGACAAGTATGTCTTTATGGCAACCGCACACGGCACGGTGAAGAAAACGCCGTTGACTGACTTTAGTCGTCCACGTAGCGCCGGTATTATTGCGGTGAACTTACGTGACAACGATAGTCTGATTGGCGCGCAGCTCACCGACGATAGCAGCGAAGTCATGTTGTTCTCGCAATTCGGTAAAGTCGTGCGGTTTGTCGCCTCAAATGACACCGTGCGTGCAATGGGTCGTACCGCTGCAGGGGTGCGAGGTATTCGATTGGCCGAGAATGACCAAGTTGTCTCGCTGATTATCCCGCAAGCCGGCGCTGAGATCCTAACCGTCACCGAAAATGGCTTTGGTAAACGTACCGCTTTGGATGAATATCCGACCAAGAGTCGTGCAACCAAAGGGGTGGTATCGATCAAAGTCTCCGAGCGTAACGGTGATGTCGTGAGTGCCATTCAGGTGTGTGAAGGCGACGAGCTGATGATGATCACCAATGCGGGCACACTGGTACGTACTCGCGCCGAAGAAGTGAGCCAAGTGGGTCGAAATACCCAAGGTGTTCGCCTGATCCG
Source organism: Salinivibrio sp. AR647 (assembly GCF_001995415.1). Lineage (NCBI taxonomy): Bacteria > Pseudomonadati > Pseudomonadota > Gammaproteobacteria > Vibrionales > Vibrionaceae > Salinivibrio > Salinivibrio sp. AR647. Next base: position 271,869 of record NZ_MUFE01000002.1, read on the forward strand.
CGTCAGCGATGACGAGAAAGTAGTTGGCCTACAGCGCATTGAAGAGCCTGATGAAGAAGAAATGGAAGCGCTGGCGAATGAAGCTGCTGCGACCCATAAATCAGAGGGTGTCGACACGTCGGACGAGGATGTTTCACCTACGGTGAATGATGATCAAGACGACGCGCCAGCGCCGGATGAGGATTCAAACACCTAATCGTGACTCGGTGTAAGATTAAAAAGGGTGCAGTGAACTGCGCCCTTTTTTATTGCCTATTGATTGGGTAGCGCTAAAAATATCCAGGCATGCCAAGAAATCAGGGTGGAATGTGCCTTGGTGCTTTCAAAATGTGCGTGAAACGTGTTAAATCAATCACACGCCTTTTAAAACGAACGGCTTAAAACGTCTTTTTAAAACAACGAGTAGTCTTGCCGTCCAACGGACGCGGGAGATGACAAAAAGCAGGAGCCCCTCCCCAACATGGATAACGTCTATAACTTCTCAGCTGGCCCGGCGATGCTGCCGCGTGAGGTCATGCTTAAAGCCCAAAAAGAATTCATGAACTGGCAAGGCCTTGGCACGTCAGTAATGGAAGTTTCGCATCGCAGTGAGGCATTTTTATCTTTAGCTCGCCAGTCTGAGCAGGATCTGCGAGAACTGCTGGTTATTCCAGAGAATTATCATATTCTATTTTGCCAAGGTGGCGCACGTGCGCAATTTGCCGCAGTACCCATGAACCTCATGGGCAACCATACCATTGCTGATTACGTTGATGGTGGTTATTGGGCCGAGAGTGCCGTCAAAGAAGCAAAGCGCTATTGCACACCGAATGTGATTAACGTTCGACGCGAGCGTGACGGTAAGCGAGCTATCTCGCCAGCCAAAGATTGGCTGCTCAGTAGTGACGCTGCGTATGTGCATTTTTGCCCGAATGAAACCATTGATGGCATTGAAATTAACGATCTGCCCGACACCCATAAGCCGATTGTCGCCGACATGTCATCGACCATTTTGTCACGTCCGATCGACGTGTCTCGATATGGTGTTATTTATGCGGGTGCACAGAAGAATATTGGCCCTGCTGGACTCACACTGGTCATCGTGCGTGATGACTTACTGGGCTTGGCAAAAGATGTATTGCCAAGTGTGCTCAATTACAAAGTATTGGCCGATAAAGACTCCATGTTTAACACACCACCGACCTTTGGCTGGTATCTTGCGGCTGAAGTGTTTAAGTGGTTAAAACAACAAGGTGGTATTGAAGCGGTGTACGCGCGTAACCAACAAAAAGCGGCGTTGCTATACGATGCCATAGACCAGTCAAGCTTGTACCGGAACCAGATTCATCCTGACAACCGATCATTGATGAATGTGCCGTTTCAACTGGCCAATAGTGAGCTGGATGAAACCTTCCTCGCGGAAGCGACAGCGCAAGGCCTACATGCACTCAAAGGCCACCGTGACGTGGGTGGGATGCGAGCGTCTATTTATAACGCGATGCCACTAGAAGGGGTGCAAGCCCTCGTGGACTTTATGCATGAGTTTGAGAAAACGCACGGCTGATTCACTGTGTCCAGGTAAGATTTATCGAAAATGACCGCTTTTGTCGTGAAAGCGGTCTTTTTATTTCCCTTCTCGACACTTTGATAAAAATAATAATTGTGAGACCGCTTGTATTTTGGTTACTCTGGGGACACTAAGCATCACGGATATAAACCAGAATGGAGCAACTGACACTTTCCCCCATCTCTCATGTTAATGGTCAAATTAACCTACCTGGCTCGAAAAGCGTGTCTAATCGCGCCTTGCTGCTCGCCGCGTTAGCGTCAGGCACCACACGATTGACCAACCTACTCGATAGTGATGACATTCGGCATATGCTTAATGCATTTACCGCGTTAGGTGTGTCGTATCAACTGTCTTCGGATCGCACCGAATGTGTGGTAGAAGGGCTGGGACAAGCTTTTCAGGTCGACACCCCGCTTGAGCTATTTTTGGGCAATGCCGGCACAGCGATGCGGCCTTTAACTGCGGCACTGTGCCTGGGTAAAGGCGAGGTGACCTTGACTGGCGAACCAAGAATGAAAGAACGCCCGATTGGTCACTTGGTCGACGCGCTCAATGCGATCGGCGCTGATGTCCGTTATCTCGAGGCCGAAGGTTACCCGCCATTGCGCATCAAAGGCACAGGGTTAGCTGGCGGTGATGTCAACATCGATGGCAGTATCTCCAGCCAATTTCTGACCGCGCTGCTGATGGCTGCTCCGTTTGCGCGCCAAGAAACGCGTATTACTATCAAAGGCGATTTGGTCTCTAAGCCTTACATTGATATTACCCTTGCTATCATGGCGCAATTTGGCGTCGAGGTGCAAAACGACAACTATCAGCGCTTTGTCGTGCCGGCTGGTCAGCACTATTGCTCGCCTGGGCATTTTATGGTTGAAGGCGATGCATCGTCTGCCTCTTATTTTCTTGCGGCCGCGGCAATCAAAGGCGGTGAAGTTAAGGTCACAGGCATTGGACGGAAAAGTGTGCAAGGTGATATCCAGTTTGCCGATGCGCTAGCCGCAATGGGCGCGGATATAGAGTGGGGCGACGATTACGTGTTAGCGCGCCGCAATACGCTACAAGGCGTGGATATGGATTTTAACCATATTCCCGATGCCGCGATGACCATTGGTGTCGCTGCGTTATTCGCAAACGGACCGACGCGCATTCGTAACGTGTATAATTGGCGAGTCAAAGAAACCGATCGACTTTATGCCATGGCAACGGAGTTGAAAAAACTCGGCGCTGTGGTCGAAGAAGGTGACGATTATCTGTATGTTGAGCCACCTAAGCAACTTAAGCATGCGGCAATCGACACGTATGACGATCATCGCATGGCGATGTGTTTTTCGCTGGTGGCACTCAGTGATACGCCCGTTACCATCAATGACCCGGGTTGCACCTCAAAAACCTTTCCTGATTACTTCGACAAGCTAGCGGCGATCAGCGCTGACTGATGATAAAGCGTGAGGGTTTTTTATTGCTGCTGATATTGAGTCAGCAGCAATGATTTCCTTGTCCATTTCTTCTATAATGTGCACCGAATTATACAACCGCCCGTTTTCGTTAAAGCGTGATGCAAGCAAAAGCCTGATGCGACTAACAAGCATCATGTGACTAACAGGCATGATGTGACAAAACGGGCGCGTTGAGCGATCGAGACCAACGTGGAGAGATTTATGCCGATACAGGCGCCTGTCATTACAGTAGATGGACCAAGCGGTGCAGGAAAAGGAACCCTATGTATGCGACTAGCTGAAAAGCTCGGTTGGCACCTGCTCGACTCAGGAGCTATCTATCGGGTACTGGCTCTCGCAGCGATTCATCATGACGTTGATACCGAATCGGAAGAAGCACTGGTGCCACTGGCCGCCAACTTAGACGTGCAGTTTTTAGCCGAAGGAGACTTGGTGAAAGTGATCCTGGAAGGCGAAGATGTGTCCGGGACCTTGCGGACCGAGCAGGTAGGCAACCAAGCCTCAAAAGTGGCTGCGTTACCCCGGGTACGTGAAGCATTATTACGCCGCCAGCGCGCCTTTGTTGGTGAGCCGGGGTTGATTGCTGACGGACGTGATATGGGAACGGTCGTGTTCCCGAAAGCGGCGGCTAAAATCTTTTTGGATGCCAGTGCAGAAGAACGCGCGCGTCGCCGTCAGCACCAGTTGCAAGGTAAAGGGGTTAATGTTACCTTTGAGCAACTTTTAAGTGAAATTCAAGAGCGTGATGATCGCGATCGCAACCGAGCGGTGGCACCATTGCGCCCTGCGTCTGACGCCTTAGAGCTAGATTCTACCTCGTTATCGATTGACGAGGTGATCGAGCAGGCGTTAGCGTTTATTGAAAGCAAATTATCGGCTGCATAAGCAGTCTATAACCGTTAGCTGCAAGGATGATAGCTGACATATTTTACAACCCCATGCGGTAGGATACCCGTGGACGTTTATCAAATTGAAGATTTTAAATATAATGACTGAATCTTTTGCTCAACTCTTTGAAGAGTCTCTAAAAGAAATCGAAACTCGCCCAGGTTCTATTGTTAAGGGTACTGTTGTTGCTATCGAGAACGGTTTCGTTCTGGTTGACGCAGGCCTGAAATCTGAATCGTCCATTCCGGCTGACCAATTCAAGAACGCTGCTGGCGAACTTGAAATTGAAGTAGGCGGTGAAGTCGATGTAGCCCTGGACGCAGTGGAAGATGGTTTCGGTGAAACTCAGCTTTCTCGTGAGAAAGCTAAGCGTCACGAAGCTTGGATCCAGCTAGAAAAAGCGTACGAAGAAGCTGAAACCGTTAACGGTGTTATTAACGGTAAAGTGAAAGGTGGTTTCACCGTAGAACTGAACGGCATCCGTGCGTTCCTACCGGGTTCACTGGTTGACGTTCGTCCAGTACGTGACACTTCTCACCTGGAAGGCAAAGAGCTCGAGTTCAAAGTAATCAAGCTTGACCAGAAGCGCAACAACGTTGTTGTTTCTCGTCGTGCGGTTATCGAGTCAGAAAACAGCGTTGAGCGTGACGAGCTGCTAGCTTCTCTGCAAGAAGGCATGGAAGTTAAAGGTATCGTTAAGAACCTGACTGACTACGGTGCGTTCGTTGATCTGGGCGGCGTTGATGGCCTGCTTCACATCACTGACATGGCGTGGAAGCGCGTTAAGCACCCATCAGAAATCGTTAATGTTGGTGACGAAATCAACGTTAAAGTTCTGAAGTTTGATCGTGAGCGTACTCGTGTATCACTTGGTCTGAAACAACTGGGTGAAGATCCATGGGTAGCCATTGCTAACCGTTACCCAGAAGGTCACAAGCTGACTGGTCGTGTAACTAACCTAACTGACTACGGCTGCTTCGTTGAAATCGAAGAAGGCGTTGAAGGTCTGGTACACGTGTCTGAAATGGACTGGACCAACAAAAACATCCACCCATCTAAAGTGGTTAACGTGGGTGACGAAGTTGAAGTTATGGTTCTGGACATCGACGAAGAGCGTCGTCGTATCAGCCTAGGTCTGAAACAGTGTAAAGCCAACCCATGGCAGCAATTCGCTGAAACTCAGAACAAAGGCGACCGCGTTACTGGTAAGATCAAGTCAATCACTGACTTCGGTATCTTCATCGGTCTAGACGGCGGCATCGACGGTCTGGTTCACTTGTCTGACATTTCTTGGAACGCAACAGGCGAAGAAGCCGTTCGCGAATACAAGAAAGGCGACGAGATCTCAGCAGTGGTTCTTCAGGTTGACGCAGAGCGTGAGCGCATCTCACTCGGCATCAAGCAGATGGAAGAAGACCCATTCAACAACTACCYGGCAGCCAACAAAAAAGGTGCTATCGTTAATGGTACGGTAACTGCTGTTGACGCGAAAGGCGCAACGGTTGAGCTAGCAGAAGGTGTTGAAGGTTATCTGCGTGCTTCTGAAGCATCGCGTGACCGTGTTGAAGACGCGACGCAAGTGCTTTCAGTTGGCGACAGTGTTGAAGCGAAGTTCACCGGTGTTGACCGTAAGAACCGCGTTCTTAACCTGTCTGTTCGTCTGAAAGACGAAGCTGACGAGCAAGAAGCAGTAGCGAGCCTGAACAAAACCGAAGAAGGTTCTATCGGCAACGCTATGGCTGACGCGTTTAAAGCAGCGAAAAGCGAATAATGTATACGTTGAGGGGGAAATTTTCCCCCTCTGCACTTATACTGTTGAGAGACATACTAAAGCGGGGTGTTTATGACCAAATCTGAGTTGATTGAAAGACTCTGTAGTCAACAAACCCATCTATCTGCGAAGCAGGTAGAGGATGCCATCAAGGAAATCCTTGAGCATATGGCAAGCACACTAGAAAGCGGTGATCGTATCGAAATCCGTGGTTTTGGTAGTTTCTCACTACATTATCGCGCGCCTCGTGTGGGGCGTAATCCTAAAACAGGCGAAAAGGTCGAGTTAGACGGCAAGTACGTCCCTCACTTTAAAYCTGGTAAGGAACTTCGTGATCGCGTTAACATTTATGGTTAATCGATAGACGCTGAAAAAAACGGCATGCTGCAAGTATGCCGTTTTTTTATGTCCGCTGATCATAGCTTGCGTGACGAATTTCCTGCATAATCATACCTCCTGTGTAAGATCTTATACCTACGACGACACGTTGTTATTCGGATTAACCTTAGCCTGAATAAAGCGTAAGCTAGGGGAAGGGTAACGACGACGTTTGGTATTGAAATCAAGCGTCAATGTTCACAATGGCAGGTGCCTCGCACTTTGTCTATCTACCATAACTGATCGGGCATTCGGCCTTTCGCAATGAGGGAATACTTGTGAAAATACTCGGCATTCTGTTTCTGGTATTATGCTTTTTGATCGCCTTGGCGCTAGGAGCGCAAAACCAAGCTGTGGTCAATTTTAACTATTTAATCGCTCAGGGTGAGTTTCGTTTATCCGTCATCTTGGGTATTGTCTTTGTCATCGGGTTTGGCATTGGCTGGCTCGTTTGCGGCGCACTATATCTCAAAGCCCGAATGACGGCTCGAGGACTACGTAAACAGGTGGAAAAGCAACGCAAAGAACTTGATAAGTTGCGTACGGACCCGCTTAAGGAACAATAATTCATGCTAGAGCTGTTGTTTCTGTTACTCCCGATTGCCGCCGGTTACGGCTGGTACATGGGTAACAGGAATGCTCGTCATCGACGGCAAGAACAGTCCCATCATTTGTCTCGCCAATATGTGGCGGGGCTCAATTTGCTGCTGTCTGAGCAATCAGATAAAGCGGTCGACTTATTTATCGAGCTTTTGCAGGTCGATAACGAAACCATTGATACTCACCTGGCGTTGGGCAACCTTTTTCGCTCACGGGGTGAAGTCGACCGGGCAATCCGAATTCATCAAAACCTAATCGCTCGGCCCAATCTCACCTTAGATCAGCGCAACCTCGCGATGCAGCAGCTCGCTAAAGATTATATGGTTGCCGGCTTTTTTGATCGCGCCGAGAAAATCTTTGCAGAGCTGGTTGATGAGCCCGATTATCGCGAATTTGCCCTGCAGCAATTACTTGCCATTTCGCAACAAACGCGAGAATGGGAGCAAGCAATCGATACCGCAGCGAAGCTGGTCAAAATGGGCAAACATAAGCTGCGTAAAGATATCGCACATTTCCACTGTGAGCTTGCGATGCAGCAACTCGCTGAGGGTGATGAGCACAAAGCACGGCAATTGTTACGTCGTGCTTTGTCTTACGATAAAAGCTGTGTCCGAGCGAGCTTAAAATTGGCAAGACTCGACATTCAGCATGAAGATTACAAAGGGGCGCTCAAACAGCTCGAGAACATCTTAGAGCAGGATGCTGATTTTGTCAGTGAAGCGCTACCTTTGCTTGCAGAAAGCTATCGCGCCTTGGGACGAGAGATGCAGTTGGTGCGTTTTTTAAAAGAATGTATTGAAAAGAATGCAGGCGTCAGCGCCGAGCTAATGCTCTCTGAAGTGATTGGCAGCAACGAGAATATCGCCATGGCGCAGAGTTTTCTTACGCGCCAACTTACGCGTAATCCGACCATGCGCGGCTTTTATAAGTTAATGGAATACCATGTTGAGCAAGCCGAGGAAGGGCGAGCAAAAGCAAGCTTGAACACCTTAAAAGGCTTGGTCGCTGAACAAATGAAAGTGAAGCCTCATTACCGATGTCGTAAATGTGGTTTTTCCACGCATGCGCTTTATTGGCAATGCCCATCTTGCAAAAGCTGGGGCGCTATCAAGCCAATTCGAGGGCTTGATGGGGAGTAATGGCGATGCTTAGGCATCGCCGTTTTTTTATCGGTTAGTGCGGCATTATGCCGTTTATAAGCATTCAACGAGGAACGAGGAAACAACATGCACGACCCAAAAGTCATCGTGGCACTTGATTATGCAGATATGAACCAAGCGTTAGCCTTTGCGGATAAAATCGAGCCAGGTTCATGCCGTTTAAAAGTGGGCAAGGAAATGTTTACCTTGTTTGGCCCAGCGCTTGTCAAACAGCTTCATGCAGGCGGACACGACGTCTTTCTCGACCTCAAGTTTCATGATATCCCCAATACCTGTGCCCGTGCTGTAGCGGCTGCGGCAGAGCTAGGCGTGTGGATGGTCAATGTGCATGCATCAGGAGGCGAGCGCATGATGAGTGCAGCACGCGAGGCGCTTGAACCATATGGAGGCAACCGCCCATTGCTTATCGGTGTCACCGTGTTGACCAGCATGACGGATGCGGATTTACGCCAAATTGGGGTACAACGCTCACCACAAGCGCAGGTGCAGCATCTTGCCAAGCTGACGCAACAGTCGGGTTTGGATGGTGTGGTGTGTTCAGCACAAGAAGCCAGTTTGCTTAAAGCGCAGTGTGGTGACACCTTTAAGTTGGTGACTCCAGGGATCCGTCCGGCTGGCAGTGCCGCAGGCGATCAGCGCCGAATTATGACGCCAGAAGAAGCGGTAAATGCAGGTTCGAATTACCTTGTCATTGGTCGACCTGTCACCCAAGCTGCCGATCCAGCCGCTGTGTTACATACGATTAATCAATCCCTACGCACTTGATGTGCCAGCTATCTAAGTCTTACTAGAGAAGGCACTAACAGATAACGCACTAACAGATAAAGCACCAACAGAGAAAGCATTCAAAGAGAAAGCACTAACAGAGAAGCATCAAGCAAGGAAAGCATGAGCGGCGGACAGAGCCGGCCGCTCATGCTTGTATTACGGTCGTGCACCTGAGGATTTGCGAGAGCGCCTGTCTAATACCGGAGCGGTAAAGTGGCTATCGATAAGCCTTTGGGTGAGGCTATGCTGTGGGTTAGCAAACAGTGAGGCGGTATCGCCCGATTCAACCACTTCGCCTTTTTGCATCACCATCAACTTATCCGTCACATGTTTAATCACGCCCATGTGTTGCGACACATAGACATAAGATAACCCCATTTCTTCTTGTAGCTCGAGCAGCAGGTTGATGATCTGCGATCGCATTGACATATCCAAGCCATTTAATGCCTCATCGGCAACAATCACACTGGGTTGCAAAATTAACGCCCTTGCAAGCGAAACACGTTGCTTTTGACCGGTAGCAAGCATTTGCGGATAAAAATAAGCGTGCTCCGGGATTAGCCCGACCCGTAATAAGGTGTCTTTAATCCGTTTCCCACGCTCTTGGGGTGTCATATTGGTATTTCGACGCAAAGGCCCTTCCAATATTTGTCCAATTTGGTTGCGTGGGTTCAGCGAGGTATTCGGGTCTTGAAAGATCATCCGTATGAGCTTGCAGCGTGTTTGATAATCTTTATAGCGGAGCGGATCGCCATTAACGCGGATTTGTCCCGCGGTCGGTTCAATCACGCCAGCAATCATTCGTGCTAAGGTTGACTTACCTGAGCCATTTTCCCCGACAAATGCAATTGTCTCGCCGACATCCAATGAAAAGGACACCGGCTTCACCGCATGGGTGACGCGCTTTTTTAGCCAACCAGACCGGTGATGATAGTCTTTCGATAGCCCATCAATTTCAAGAAGAGCGGCCATGCTTGTTCTCCATGTTGAGCGGGAAATGACAGGCAAATTTATGGTTTTTCACTTTCTCGGTTCGCGGTACTTCTACGCATTTACGCTGCGCATAAGGGCAGCGCGGGCCAAGTCGGCAACCAATAGGTAAATGTTGTAATGGCGGTATTGAGCCAGGAAGAGTTTCTAGTTTGCTTTTATGCGGGATCTCGCGGCTAAAATCCGGCATGGTCCGTAATAATGCGTCTGTATATGGATGATGGGGCGTGGTGAGTATTTGCTCTCGGTTTCCCGACTCCACAGACTGGCCACAATACATCACGGTAATTCTATCCGCCCAACGCGTAACCAAAGTCAGATCATGACTAATCAACAAAATGGTCGTGTTCGACAGCTGATTGGTGCGGCTGAGCAGTCGGAAAATTTGTGCTTGCGTGATGGGATCCAAATCATTGGTTGGTTCATCGGCAATTAATAATCGAGGGCGGTTAGCGATCGCCATTGCAATCATCACCTTTTGACATTCGCCATCGGTGAGCTCGTAAGGATAGCTGTCCATCACCCGCCGATGATCTTTTATCCCAACCTTATGGAGTAGGGCGATGGAATGCTGTTTACGCCAGTTTAAACGCTGCCACCAACTGCCAGAAAACGACGCGGGAGGAATCGCTTCTTCAAGCTGATGGCCCACCACTTCAGAGGGGTCAAGACAGGTCGATGGCTCTTGAAAGATCATCGCAATATCTTTACCCACTACGTGGCGACGCTCTCTGGCTGGTAGCTCCAGTAAATCAATATTGCCCAGCCTTAAACGGTCGGCGCTGACATGCCATTGATCTTTGGTCACACCGCAAATGGCCTTGGCGACCAAGCTTTTGCCTGAGCCCGATTCTCCTACCAGGCCACGAATTTCACCGTCATTAATGGTCAGGCTCATTCTATCAACCGCTTTCACCATCCCTTGAGGCGTTTCAATTTCGATGGTTAGGTGTCGAATATCTAATAACGGCATTATTCAGTTCCTGCGTTGATGGCTTGGCTGACGCCCTCACCGACAAGGTTAACAACCAACACGCTAAACGCAATGGCTATGCCGGGCAGAGTCACTGTCCAGGGGGCGGTAAAAATAAGCTCAATGGAATCACCGAGCATAGCGCCCCATTCGGGGGCTGGGGGTTGAGCCCCTAATCCCAGAAAACCCAGCGCGGCAACATCCAAGATCGCGACCGAGATTGCACGGGTTACTTCAGTACTCAATACGGTGACAATATTCGGCAAAATAGAATGGTGTAACAGATAGATATTATTCGCGCCATCCAAGCGTGCGGCGATGATGTAATCTTTCTCTATTTCATCGTGGACCGCGGTATACACCGCACGAATAATTCGAGGGATCAGTGACAACCAAATCGCGAGCAATATCTGGGTTTCACCAACACCGAGAAAGGCGACCACAATGATCGCCAATAGCAGCGAAGGGATGGAAAGAATGCTGTCAAGAATGTGGTTTAACACACTGGACTTCAGGCCCTTGGTCATACCTGCCAGCACACCAATAGCGATGCCGACCAACGACGCGGTTAATGCCGTTATCAGCGCCAATCCAAAGGTTAAGCGAGAGCCGGCAATTAAGCGCGATAGCATGTCGCGGCTCAAATCATCGGTGCCGAGAAAAAACTCAATCTGCCCAGACTGCACCCAAGAGGGTGGCATCAAAAGCTGACCCGTTTGATGTTGCGGGCTCCAAGGGGCGAGCAAGGGTGCAAAGAGGGTCACTAAGAGAAGCCCGGCTAGACACCAAAACCCAATCACAGCTAACTTATTGCGGCGAAAGGCAGTCCAAGTCCGCTCAAACTGAGTGGGAATATGCTGTTCAACGTAGACGCTATTTGAGGGCATACCATTTCTTCCTTACCAGCGGATTCATAAACGCCCCTAGCACATCGGAGACAATATTAATCAATAAGACAAATCCACCAATCGCGAGCACGCCCGCCTGTACAGAGGTATAGTCTTTGACAAGGAGCGCATCGAGTAACCAACGCCCAATGCCTGGCCAGTTAAATACAGATTCGACAATAATCACAAAGGTCACCATGGTGGAAACCAATAATCCAAAATTGGGAATAATAGGCGGAATCGCGTTTTTCATTCCATGCCGAAGCACAATCTCGGTTTTCGATAGCCCTTTAGTGGCCGCGGCTTTAATGTAATTCTGACTCATCACATAAGCCATTGAGTTTCTGACCATCTTAATAATTTCAGTTGTCGGAACCACGGCAAGCGTCAGTGTCGGGAGAGCAAGATGACGCATAATATCGGTCGCGACTTTTCCCTGGAGCGGTAAATCCGAGAGCCATAAATCGACTAACGCAAACCCAGAAATATGTGGGATCTCATACAAAAGGTTGTAGCGGCCTGATACGGGGAACCATTGTAAGTCGAGTGAGAACACCATAATCAGTAAGATGGCTAACCAGAATGTCGGAATCGAAAATATCACGACGGCGAGGGATGAAATCACTTTATCCGTGGGGCCTTGACTACGCAGCCCTGCAAGCGTGCCGAGCGGTACGCCGACCATCACGCTAATGACCAGCGCGGAAATACAGAGCTCTAACGTCGCCGGTGCGACATGGGCAAGAATATTGACCACTGGCTCCCCGTTAGCCGCAAGCCCTAGGTTTCCATCAATGAGTTGGCGTAGATAATAAACCCACCCTAACCAATAGTCATATTGGTGCCATCCTGAATCAGGCGACAATAAAATGATGTTATAAGCGACCAAGGTGAGGATCACCAAGGTGATCAAAAATAAGTTGAAGCGTCGTAAGGTATAAATCAGCATGGTTTAGCGCTCCCGTGACACATCAGCAAAACTGTCTGCCCCAAAGGGTGTCATCGTGAGCCCGGTTAAATGTTCATCACGGACTTGGTGTTGAATACCGTGGGCAAGCGGCACCACCGGCATCCGACGGTCAAGAATGGTTTGTGCGTCCTGGTATAAGGTTTTGCGCATGGCCATATTGTCTGTCGCAATGGCTTCATTTAAGGTTTGATCGAAAAAGCGGTTACACCAATTGGCGATATTCCACCCCGTGAACTTGGCATTGCAAGTCAGTAACGGGCGTAAAAAAGCATCAGGATCCCCATTATCGGCCACCCAACCGGTAAGCACCATACCGTGACTGTCATCGCCTTCCCGAATCGATGCGCGGTTAACGGTTTTTTCTGGAATGATATTTACGTCTATGCCAATTTCTCCCAGATCGGCCTGGATCAGTTCGGCGGTTTTACGCGGACTTGGATTAAACGCCGTGGGCTTTAATGGCACCGTTAAATCAACACTGAAGCCATGGCGATACCCGGCTTTGGCGAGCAGGGCCGCTGCGAGCTTGGGATCATATTGGCTTTGCTGATTAGGGTCATACGCCCAGGACATCGGTGGCAACAAGCTGGTGGCAGGCGTGCCTGTGCCATAATACACCGAGCTTAGTAAGGCACCGCGATTAATCGCCAGATTGATCGCCTGACGAACCGCCACCTGCGAAAGCGCTGGATGGCGGGTGTTGAGCGCAATAAACGCCACGTTCATTCCCGTTTGAGATGATAAACGAAAGCGCGGATCATTCACCACGACGGGTAACTGACTGGCAACGGGAGAGGCGAGCACATCACATTCACCCGTCAGCATTTTTGCCAAGGTGCCCGTTCCTCGGGTTGAAATATCAAAGACCACCTGTTCCATCGGGGCGGGACCTTGCCAATATTGCCAGTGGCGGCGCAGACGAATTAATTCACGAGGCTGATACTCAGCCATAGCAAACGGGCCGGTGCCAACCGGGTAGGCGTCGATCTTTTCCGGTGTACCGGCGGCTAATAATTGGTTGGCATATTCTTTTGAAAGAATCACCGAAAATTTGCTGGCTAGTGTAGAAAGAAACGATACATCGGGCCGCGAGAGGGTAAATTGCACACGATAGGTATCGGTCGCTTTGACACTCGAGACTAAACTTGAAAAATCCATGCTATCGAACCATGGATATTGACCGCCAGAAATGCGATGAAAAGGGTGACGGGGGTTAATCAAGCGCCGAAAAGAGAAAACAACGTCCTCAGCATTGAGGTAACGAGACGGCGTAAAGGTCACACTGCGATGAAAAGCCACACCACGACGCAGCACAAAGGTATAGGTTTTACCGTCATCACTGACCTCCCAACTTTTCGCGAGCATGGGCTCGGGTTGGTAGGTGTCAGGGTTCAGCTGAAGCAGGCGATCGTACAGCTGGCTCGATAAGGTGTCTGCGGTCAGGCCGCCATCGGTCAACTGAGGGTTAAATGTGTTCGGTTGGCCTGGGCCACAAAACACAAAACCACGGTTGTCGGCCGCACGTTGATCGTTAGCCGCATCACAACCTGCGAGAAGCAGACCGCTCACGCCCAGGATCAAAAACTGGAAAAAAACGCGCATAAACCAAGTAAAATCAGCTATCAAAATGAATCCCGTAATCTACCACCGAAACGGTCTTACCACCAAGTAAAGTAGGGGTTATCTTGCGTTTCTGTGTCCGTGAGTTGTCCCTGTGCCGATAAAGGTTGAGCAACCACAAGATTAGTTATCTTGTCCCACGTCATGCTTGCGCAACAGCCCCCTGAATTGATGGTAGCTTAGGCCGAGTAACTGCGCGGCCTTCCTCTGATGATAGTTGGCTTGCGACAACGCCGCTGTGACCAAATCGCGTTCTTGTGTGGTTTGCCACTCACGCAGATCAAGAGGAAAGGCTGGCAGTGAACCTTTGACCGCTGAAGGAGCATGCGTGGATTGCTGAGGCTGCCAAGGCGGTGAAAATGGGTCAAGGCAAATCGTATCGATGGGTGTGGTGGCATCATTATGGCGAGAAAGCGCCCGCTCAACTGCATTTTTCAGCTCTCGCACATTACCTGGCCAGGAGTGTGTTAGCAATTGTGCTTGGGCCGGTTGCGAAAAGCCCGCAAATAATGGATAACCGAGCTCAACCGCCATTTTCATGGCAAAGTGCTCGGCCATGATCAAGATATCCTGCTGGCGCTCGCGAAGTGGGGGAAGATGGATAACGTCGAAGGCGAGCCGGTCCAGCAGATCAGGACGAAATTGGTTGTCTTGCGCAAGCGCAGGTAGATCTTCATTGGTGGCGCACACCAGCCGAACATCTGCGCGCAAAGGCGTGGTGCCGCCAACACGTTCATATTCCCCATATTCAATCACACGGAGTAACTTTTCCTGAACGCCCTGAGGCGCGGTAGCGATCTCGTCCAAGAATAGCGTTCCGCCCTCAGCGCGCTCAAATCGGCCCGCATGTCGGCCTTTGGCACTGGTAAAAGCACCGGCCTCATGGCCAAAGAGCTCAGAATCGATCAGCCCCTCGCTTAGCGCCGCACAGTTCAAGCTCACAAGCGGTTGTGACCAACGGGTTGAGAGGTAATGAAGACGCTGCGCGATTAACTCTTTCCCGGTGCCGCGCTCACCCATAATCAGGACCGGACGGTTGAGCGGGGCCAGCCGACTAACATGGTCTAACACGGCTAAAAAACGGTCGGACTCCCCCAGTAAGTTATCTTGTTCTCGCATGGCGATTTTTACCAAATAGTGGTTTTATTCATCATGAACGGTTTAGAAGGCCGACGCAACTGCTTTTAACCGATTGAAAAATAGCGCATAAAAAGTTGGCATACCGTTTGAATAAGTGTGAGCAGGTTTAAACAAACTTGAACAAATAGAAGGAGTCAGTGATGGGAATCTTTTCTCGTTTTGCAGATATCGTCAATGCCAACGTCAACGCCTTGCTCGATAAGGCGGAAGATCCACAAAAAATGATCCGTTTGATCATTCAAGAAATGGAAGACACCTTGGTAGAGGTGCGGACATCATCAGCGAAAGCGCTGGCAGATCAAAAAGAAGTCGCGCGTAAGATTGAAAACATCGAACGCCAAATTCAAGACTGGCAGGAAAAAGCCTCGCTAGCGCTGCAAAAAGATCGTGAAGATCTCGCGCGCGCTGCATTGATCGAAAAACAGAAAGCGCATGATGTGAAAGTCGCACTCGATGAAGAGCTGAGTTTAATTGCGGAAAGCGTTGAAAAACTGAGTGGTGAAATTGCAGCGCTTGAGACCAAGCTGAGCGAAACGCGGGCACGTCAGCAATCGCTGAGCATTCGCCGTGAGACAGCGGGCAATCGTCGTGATGTACGTCGTCACCTCGGCAGTGGTCGGGCGGACGAAGCAATGGCGAAATTTGAACAATACGAGCGCCGTATTGACGAACTTGAAGCGGAAGCCGACAGTTATCAAGTTGGCAAAGGCAAAGGACTAGACGACGAGTTCGCGGATCTTCAAGCCCAAGACGAAATTGAGAAAGAGTTGGCGTCTTTAAAAGCCAAAATGAAAGATAATCAATCATAACCAATACGACGAGGAGCGGACATGTCATCACTATTTCTTGGCTTTCCACTGGCGATATTTTTACTGTTCGTCGCCCCGCTATGGCTGTTGCTGCATTACCGCAGTAAACGCCAAGTTGAGCAGGGCTTAAGTGGGCAAGATTACGAAACGTTACAGCAGCTGGCTCAGCGCGCTGAAAAACTGCAAGCCCGTGTGGATAACTTAGAGCGCTTGCTTGATGCTGAAGCGCCACAATGGAGGCAACGCGCATGAGGGGAACCTTATATCGAGATCCAGACAACGGCCGCATTGCCGGTGTGTGCGCCGGCCTTGCCAACCACTTTGGGATGGAAACCTGGTTAGTACGGATCCTGACGGTCTCCGCGTTTTTGCTCGGCTTCGGTTTTTTTGTGGTGGTGGCCTACATCGCCGCCGTGCTGATCTTAGATAAAAAACCGGCGCAAGAACACGAAACGGTCGAGCCGACTCAGGCGGCGCCAGCGCATCAGGTGAAACAAAAGCCATGGCAGTCGGGCAAGTCAGCCAGCCAACTGATCCGTGATCTCAACGGCGAGTTCACGCAAATGGAAGACAAGATCACTCAGATGGAAGCCTATGTGACATCATCAGCGTTTAACGTTGATCAAGCGTTTAAAAAGCTATAATCCGCCTCAACTTATCAGAACACGCATTTAACCATGCACAGCGGCTGCCTGTCGTAGGCAGCTTGGCTGATCAAGGAGCCATAAAAACTTATGCCATCAGTGAAAAGGCGCGTAAAGCAGTGGGCCAGCCGAGGCGCTGACCGTCATGTTCGTCTTGCGGTTACTGGCCTCTCGCGTGCGGGAAAAACGGCCTTTATTACCTCACTCATTAACCAGCTGACGCATTTGGGGACCGAGCCTCATTTGCCGTTAATGCAACTGGTGCAGCAGGGACGTGGATTAGGGGCGCGTCGAGAGCCACATCCACATATGCACTTGCCCGCGTTTGATTACGACTCTGCCATGCAGGCGCTACATAGTACTCCGCCGGTGTGGCCGTCACCCACGCGTGATGTCAGTGAAGTACGCCTAGCCGTGCGGTATCGACCCCAGTCTGCCGCACTGAGAGCGATTAACGACATGGCGACCTTGTACGTTGATATTATTGACTATCCCGGAGAGTGGCTGCTCGATTTACCCTTGTTGAGTCAAACCTACTCGCAATGGTCAGCTAAACAGTCGGGATTATTGACCGGGCGTCGTGGCGAGCTTGCTGGCACGTGGACAACCAAAGCCGCGGCGCTCGACCCGTTTGCACCTGCAGATGAAAAAAAGCTGGCTGAGATTGCTGCCGACTACACGGCCTTTTTACACCAGTGTAAAGCACATGGCGGGCTGCATTGGGTGCAACCTGGCCGGTTTGTGCTTCCCGGGGAACTGGCTGGTGCACCTGTGGTGCAGTTCTTTCCTTGGGTTGGCTCGGACAATGAACAGGATTTGACCAAAGCAGGGAAAAACTCCAACTATGGGGTACTCAAAGCACGCTACGACTATTACTGTGAACATGTGGTTGCCCATTTTTACCGCGAACACTTTGCCAAAATTGATCGCCAAGTCATCTTGGTCGACACCTTACAACCGTTGAACGCTGGGCCCGCTGCGTTTCACGATATGCGCCTCGCCGTTGAGCAGCTCATGCAAAGCTTTAAATACGGCAAGTCAGGGTTACTCAAACGGCTGTTTTCGCCCCGTATCGATAAAGTGTTGTTTGCCGCCACCAAAGCCGATCATGTGACCCCCGAGCAACATCCAAACTTGGTGAGCCTATTGCAACAAATTGTTCATCAAGCGTGGCAACAGGCGGCGTTTGAAGGCATTGATATGCGCTGTCAAAGTGTCGCCGCGATTGAAGCAACCACACCGGGCTATGTCTCGGTAAAAGGCAGCACCCAAAGCGCGTTAAAAGGCCATTTGGCCGATAACAGCCCAGTGACGTTATACCCGGGAGAGGTACCGGCTCAGTTACCGGAAGATGCCTTCTGGCAGGATCAAGGGTTTGACTTCCCGTCGTTTCGTCCGCAACCCGCGCCACTCGATGCCCCCTTGCCACATATCCGCATGGATAAAGCCTTGGATTATTTGCTTGGCGACAAATTTCGATAAATGAGGTAGTCATGACCCAATATAAGCCAAAACAAACCTTTGCACAGGATGCCGAGATAGACCAGACGGCATTAGATAGCCGGATACAACAAGGCACCACGTTTGAATCGGACCATGATTTTACGCCGGCGGCGAGTACTGAATGGGAAGCCTCGCTTGATGCAACGCTCGCCCCCTCGTCACGCAAGCGACGCCGAGTGTGGCCATTTCTTATGTTGGCAACCATGCTACTGGCATTGTGGCAATCCGCTGACAGTGTGTATCAAAGCTGGCTAGCGCAAGATTGGCTTAGCCTTGGCTGGCAAGGTTTGTTGATCGCCATCGCCACGACTGGATTGGTGATGCTGGGTAAAGAATGGCGCGCGATGCGTCGTTTGCTGCAACGCGATGCTGTCCGCCAACAGGCTGAGCAACTGCTGGCCAGTGATGCGGTCGGGCAGGGCGAACACTTTTGTCGTCAGTTAGCGGAGCAAACTGGACAAGTACAGCGTCCAGCTTTTACACAGTGGCAGCAAGCGATCACGGCAACCCATAACGACAGCGAAATTTTAGGCCTTTATGAGCAACAGGTACTCAGCGCTCAGGATAAGGCAGCGCGCGCCTTGGTGACGAAACACTCGCAAGAGGCGGCCTTAATGGTGGCCGTAAGCCCACTGGCGGCCGCCGATATGTTACTGGTTGCGTGGCGAAATTTTCATTTAATGACCAAGATTGCCAACGTGTATGGCATTCAACTTGGGGTCAAAGCCCGATTGAGTTTACTTAAAATGGTTCTCACCAACATGGCGCTTGCCGGCGCGAGTGAGGCCATGACCGATGTTGGCTTTGATGTCCTTTCAGTGAACCTTGCTGGACGTGTTTCTGGTCGCGTCGCCCAAGGGTTGGGGATTGGTTTGCTCACGGCTCGCCTTGGATTAAAAACCATGACTCTGATGCGGCCACTGCCTTGGCATGGGCAAGCGGCCCCGAGCTTGTCACAGTTGCGGCGCGAGCTGGTAAAACGGCTAATGGGTAAAAGCCCAACCCCCGCCGAATCAACCCACTGACGCGAATGCGTGTAGCACGCGTGGTGGCACGTTCTTGGTGACGCTCTAGTAACATGCTCTTAGTAACAGGCTCTTAGTAACAGGCTATTGGTGACATCGTAGCCTATTGCGCTCTGTCACCTTATGTTTTTATTTATAATATAATCAAAAGTTTAAACGGAAAAAGTCTGTGCTACAAACGTGATGTCGCAAGGCAAAAATGGCATCAGGGCTTGACTGTTAACCCTAACCCGCTCAAACTTCGCCTCAGTGTCAACTTATCCTGACAGCTAATCCGGCGCATGAAAAAATACTGACGATTGCTTTTGTAACGTCTTGATCAGAGCAGGTTTTAATCACCTCATCCCATCTTGTTCTGCGCCGGTATTGGGTATCACTGTCACGTTACAGGAATCCATTATGAGACTGAAAGTCTGTTGTGAAGATAGGATCGGACTGACCCGCGAACTGCTTGATATTCTGGTTCGCCGCGATATTGATCTACGCGGGATCGAAATCGACCAGGTCGGAATTATCTATCTGAACTGCCCTGAAATTGAATTTGAAGCCTTTAGTCAGTTGATGTCTGAAATTCGACTGATTTCTGGGGTCACCGATGTGCGCAAAGTCCAGTTCTTGCCTGCCGAGCGCGAGCATAAAGAGCTACGTGCCTTGGTCGAAAGCCTGACCGATCCTGTGGTTTCGATCAACCTTGACGGCTACATCGATATGGCCAATAAAGCGGCACAAGATCTGATTGGATCCAGTGAGCATCAGCTTATCGACGAGTATGCGAACACCGTGTTTCCTGACTTTCAGTTTGCCCATTGGCTTGAAAAAGAAGAAGCCAGCCAAAGCTGTAGGATGGTGGTGATGGCTGGCCTCGACTTCCTCATGGAAGTGATGCCTGTTCATATCAACGATGAAAGCGAACAGCCTGTGCTCGTGAGCGCCGTGGTCCAACTGAAACAAGTGGCGCTGAATAACACCCCGCAAACGGTTTTCCGCACGCCTAGCGACCATGGTTTTGAGCACCTCGTTGGCCAATCCAACAAGTTTAAGCAGCTGATGAGCCAAGCTAAAAAATTAGCGATGCTCGACGCGCCACTGTTGGTACAAGGCGAAACCGGAACAGGCAAAGAGATGATTGCGCGCGCTTGCCATCGGCATTCACTGCGGGCAGACAAACCCTTCTTGCTGGTGAACTGCGTGTCGATGCCTGATAACGCCGCTGAAACCGAGCTGTTTGGCATGGCCGCCGCAGAAGAGGGCGGTAGCGCGAAAAAAGGGATTTTAGAGCAAGCGGACGGCGGCACCGTCTTCCTATATGAAGTCGGTGAAATGAGCCGCCACCTGCAGGTAAAACTGCTGCGCTTTATGCAAGACGGCACCTTCCGTCGGGTCGGTGAAGAGCGTGAAATGCAGGTCGATGTGCGGGTGATTTGCTCAACGCAGAAAAATTTACCTGAGCTGGTGGCCGCGCACCAATTCCGCGAAGACCTCTTTTATCGCCTTAATGTCTTATCGCTGACGGTTCCACCGCTGAGAGAACGTTCTGCGGATGTGATGCCACTTGCGCAGCTATTTATTAAACAATTTGCCGCCGATTTGGGCCAATCCAAGCCAAGCATCGATGACGCGCTTGCAGACTACCTGACCCACTATGCATGGCCGGGTAATATCCGCCAGCTTCGCAATGTGTTATTGCATGCGATGACCCAAATCGATGCCGACGTGATGACGATAGACGATGTGCAGTTACCAGAAATCGAAAACACTCAGTTTATGAGCGAAGAGTCGATTGATGGATCGTTGGACGAAATCATGAAGCGTTATGAGTCTGGCATATTGCATAACTTGTACCGAAGCTACCCTTCCACGCGTAAACTGGCTAAGCGGCTGGATGTCTCGCATACCGCTATCGCCAATAAACTGCGCGACTATGGCATTGGTAAGAAATAACGCGGGCCAAGACAGTGACTATGTACGAACCCTCGGTGAGTGATTTGCCGCGATTATCCGTGGATGAACTGCGCATTGATGCCATCAGCCATGAAGACGTCATGCGAGTTGTGCAGTACTTTCAGCGCAATCGTGCCTTTCTTACCCCCTGGGAGCCGGCGCGAACATCGGGCTTTTACTCCGAGCAGGGCTGGAAACGGCGGGTGCTACAGCTGATGGAGTTACAAAAGCATCAGCTGGCATATTATTTTTTAATTGCCACGCAAGATTCTCCCACGGTATTGGGAGTGATCTCTTATACCAGCATGATGCAGTATCCTTCGTATTCTTGCACCGTCGGTTACTCGTTAGACCAAGCGGCACAAGGGCAGGGCATTATGCGCCGCGCATTGGCGACCACCAATCAATGGTTATTCGATAATATCCATATTCACCGCGTCAATGCCGCTTATATGCCATGCAATGCGCGCAGTGCCAAGGTGTTAGAGGCCGTTGGATTTGAACGAGAAGGACGAGCACGGGATTACCTGCTCATTAATGGTCAATGGGAAGATCACCTGTTAATGGCACATATTAATCCCCACTGGCGCCCTAAATCGTCGTCCTAAAGGAAGGTTCCATGAAAAAAGGCGATCGATTGCGATCGCCTTTTGCGTTGCTGTTTTTGCTCGTGCCCTCATGGACATTCGCTATTTCACTGTTAAGACTCGCATCGTATTGGTTGAGCCAACCACTTCCATTTGGTCACCTTGGGTCATGATCACCTGATCGCCTTCATTCAAAAACCCACCCGCTTTCAGTGTCTGCAGGGCAAGCTCGGCCACTTGCGGACCGGCACCACTGTTGCTGTCGAAATACACGGGGGTGACGCCGCGATACAATGCTGCACGATTCAGCGTTTGTTCATGGCGAGACAAGGCGAAAATGGGCTTACCCGATGAAATACGTGACATCATTAACGCGGTGCGGCCTGACTCAGTCAGCGACACCATGGCTTTAATCCCTTTCATATGGTTTGCCGCATACATGGTTGCCATCGACACCGTCTCTTCTTGGCTATCAAACTGACGATCCAAGCGATGGTTAGACACATTCACCGACGGCATTTTTTCCGCACCGACACACACTTCTGCCATGGCGCGTACCGTCTCAACCGGATACTGTCCTGCTGCGGTTTCTGCTGATAGCATTACCGCGTCGGTACCATCTAACACGGCGTTAGCGACATCCATCACTTCTGCACGGGTTGGCATCGGGGCTGTGATCATCGACTCCATCATTTGTGTGGCAGTGATCACTAAGCGGTTCATACTGCGTGCGCGTCGGATCAATTGTTTCTGTACCCCGACTAACTCAGGGTCACCAATTTCGACGCCAAGATCGCCACGTGCCACCATCACCACATCAGACGCTTCGATAATGTCATCAATACTGGCATCGCTCACCACGGTTTCTGCGCGTTCAACCTTGGCGACCAAACGTGCATCCAGACCAGCCTCGCGTGCTAATGAGCGGGCATAATGCATGTCTTGACCGTTGCGAGGGAACGAGATAGCCAAAAAGTCGACCTTGATTTTGGCGGCGGTGAGAATGTCTTGTTTATCTTTTTCGGTCAACGCAGGCGCAGACAGGCCACCGCCTTTCTTGTTGATCCCTTTGTTGTTTGATAGCTTCCCGCCCACCGTGACTTCGGTATGCACTTTGGTGCCGTCAACGGCCAATACTTTGAGCTGTACACGGCCATCGTCGAGCAGCAAAATGTCGCCATGGGTGACATCTTGCGGTAGCGCCTTGTAGTCCAGCCCCACAGCGTCTTGATCGCCCATTCCCGGAGAAAGATCGCTGTCTAGGGTAAATTTATCACCCACCGCAAGCACAATAGCGCCGTCTTTAAACGTGGATACGCGAATCTTAGGGCCTTGTAAATCGCCTAAAATCCCCACATGGCGACCCAGTCGTGCGGCGATAGCACGCACCTGTTCGGCACGCTTAATATGATCTTCTGCACTGCCGTGAGAGAAGTTGAGGCGAACGACATTCGCACCCGCCTGAATGACGGCCTCTAACACACTGTCTTTATCCGTTGCCGGGCCCAAGGTGGTGACAATTTTCGTTCTTCTCAATTTTGCAGACATGATGAACTCCTGTAGACAGGGTGATGCGCAAGAAGCGTGTTACAAGGCAAGCATCACCGCTTAGTAACAAACCAATAAAACGCTGACATCAGTGTAGCGCACGGAAAATATCAACGAGATGACACAAAAAAGGAGTGCCATGCACTCCTCGGGATTAGGTCAATGATTCTTTATGAAAACGTGAATCGCGAATGGCTTCTTTGACACGTTTCAAGTTATCTCTAAAGCCGGGGCCGCGGCGTAGGGTAAAACCGGTAGCCAAGACGTCGATGACGGTCATTTGCACCACGCGGCTTGCCATTGGCATGTATTCATCGGTATCTTCAGGGACATCGAGTTGAATGGTGTGCGAGCAAACCTTATCGAGCGGTGAATCGCGCTGGGTGATACCAATCACGGTGGCGCCATTTTCTCGGGCCAAGTTCGCCACGTCGACCAGGCTTTTGGTCCGGCCTGTGTGTGAGATCATCACCACCACGTCGCCGTCATTGCAGTTAATACAGCTCATGCGTTGCATCACAATATCGTTAAAGCAGACGACAGGGATGTTAAAACGGAAAAACTTGTTCTGCGCATCGTGGGCAACAGACGCTGACGCACCCAAACCAAAGAAAGAAATTTTCTTTGCTTGGGTCAACATATCAACAGCACGGTTAATTTGGTGTGTATCAATGCTGTTCTTCGCCACATCTAAACAGGCCATGGTTGACTCGAAAATCTTGGCTGTGTAAGCATCGGCACCGTCGTTCTCTTCAACGTTACGGTTCACATAAGGCGTACCGTTTGCCAAGCTCTGCGCTAAATGCAGTTTAAAGTCGGGAAATCCTTTGGTGTCTAAACGACGACAAAAGCGATTCACCGTTGGCTCACTCACATCAGCCATTTTCGCTAACGTCGCAATGCTTGAGTGGATAGCGGTTTGAGGCGAGGCGACAATAATTTCAGCAACTTTTCTTTCAGATTTGCTGAAGTTTTCAATATTTTTTTGTATTTTTTCCAGAGTATTCATCTGAGTTACCGCTTACGTTCAAGACCAAATTAAAAACTATCGCTCCCTGAGAGCGAACAAAATGTAGTGTTTAAGTACGTCAATCATCACGGTTTTTGACCACCGTTTAATGATGAATAGTCTATCGTCTCACGCTTTGTAATGACATTATTATGACTATCTGAGAATGAAAACTTTGTCACCATTCACGCTTTTGGTTATTTCCTTACACAATGAAGGAATATATTTACAGCGCGAAATAAATAATCGGTCAAAAATGGGGCAAAAAGCGGTGTGAAGCCGATTACATTGAAAAATAATTACGTAACCCTAAGGAGTGCTTGTGTCAGGATTGAAAGTCGGAATTTGTGGTTGTGGTTGGTTGGGTACCCCCCTTGCGTCGCACTTGCTAGCGGCAGGGCATCAGGTGGTGGGGACCAAGCGCCAATCGGATGCAGCGCAAGCATGGAGCCAGTCACTAGGTGCGCCAATGGTGCCTTTTGATGTCATGGCGCCCGATTACCACCACGCGCAGCCATTGCTTGATTGCGACATTGTGGTGATCAATATCGCGGCAGGGCGACGTAATGCCGATTTTGATGCCTACCGCAACGCGATGACCGCCTTTATTGATCATCTGGCACAAGCGGGCGTTGAACATGTGCTCTTTATTAGCACGACGTCTGTGTATGGAGAGCTTAAAGGACAAGTCACAGAACAAACACCGACCGCCGCGACAACGGCATCCGGTCAAGCGCATGAAGCCATTGAAGCCCATGTTGATCGCGTGTATGGCGAGCGGGGCAGTGTGCTGCGCTTGGCAGGTTTAATTGGCGGTGAACGTCACCCATCAACCATGTTGTCAGGGCGTACAGGGCTGTCTGGCGGTAGCGAGCCGGTTAACCTTATCCATCGTAGCGATGTTATGGCTGCAATCAGTGCAATGATTCATCAGCGCCAATGGGGGCATGTTTTCCATTTGAGTGCGGATCTTCATCCATCCAAAAGCGTTTATTACAGCTGGGCTGCACGTGAAATGGGATTAAAGCCACCTGAGTATCACCCAAGTGCTGGCGATGGAAAATGGATTGATGCCTCGCATACGCTGGCGCAGCTGGGACTCACCTTACGGTATGCGTCGCCCTATCAAATGATTGCCAATGGCCAGGTAACGTCTGATGACCCTGCACCAAAATAAAAAAAGCCCACACAAGGTGGGCAAAATAAAGGTAGAGACAAATAAACTCTAAAGTAAGTAGAAAAAGCAGCAGCAGTTCGGAAAGAAAGGTGAATCATGCACCTCAATCGCTGAGGGGGACAAGGCATTTCTTACCGATGCACCCATTAGGACTGGGCGATGACCAAGAAGTTCCTGATGATTTAAAAAAGTCGCTAAATCTTGTCAATGGGCGACGATTTCGTGATTTTTATCACAAACCTGGCGGCAATAAACGCCGCCATCTCGTTAAATTGAAACAGATATAAATTATTTATCCTGCGTGTAATTGGTGTAGCACTACACGGCCCATTGGCGTTGTTTGAGCCACTGGAATAAGCCACCTAGACCCACTAAGCATAGCCCGAGGCCAATGAAGGACAAAGCTCGCATTAGCCCCTCCAAACTTGCCATATCAACCAAGAAAACTTTCAATATCACTAACGCCAAAGTCGCCATGGCACCTTGCTGCACACGTACCGATTGTTGCCAGTATCCACCGAGCAGAGTCAGGCTGCCAATTACTAACCAAACCAATGAATAAGTGTAAAGCTCTGCGTTTGATGTTGGCAGTGAAAGCACAATGGTGTCACCTTGCCAAGCTTGGCGGATTAATCCGTTGACGAGCAAGAACCCAAAAAATGCCGCAGCGGTACCCGTAAGCAGTTGTACTCGCGCGTTAAACGCCAGGCTCGATGAGGATCCCTCTCGGCCCAGCCAAAGACAAACCAGCAAGGGGACGCCCCACCAAGGCCAGAGCAAACTGGAAAGTGGCGAATAACCAATAGATACCTCTTCAAAGTAGGGATTGTGGTCGACAAAGAGGATCAGTTGGATGAGTATGCTCAATGCCAGCAGTGCTATCCCGCTAAAGCGGTATAAAAAAGCGAACGTCTGCGCGAGGCGATAGCGATAAAGATAAACACAAGCTAACAATGACCAGTTCATACTCATTACCACAGCGCCTGAGACGGAATAGATGACACCGCTAAGGCCTTGAAGATCACACAGCCAAATTGTCGTGCTGGTCAGCCACAGTGCGATGAGCTGTAACTGGGCACCCGTGAGCCAAGCGGGCAGTGTTTGGCTTTGTACCCAACGCTGACTGCCATAAATCAACAGACTAAGCGACGGATAAAGCCACAGTGTATCGGGCACCGATGTCATGTGATTGGTTGTGAGTAATAATAAGGTCGCGCGAGCGAGCACAATACTGACCAGGGCTTGAATAATCCAATCAGCGAGTGTAATCCTGTATTTATGGGTGAGCCAAAGCATCACCACGGCTTGAAGAGCGATCGCCAAGGTTAGCGCGTAATTGCTCAATAGTAAGGTCAGCGCAAGCGCAAGGTGTGCATTCACCCCACACCATAGGCTTAACCGGACTAAATGTTGTGTCTGGTCTGTCCCTTTAAAATAACGAGTAAATGCCGCTAATATCGCCGCGCCACCGGCTAAACATGCTGACCATAATAGGGTGCTATATGCGTGAGGAGGTTGCCCACCCCAAAACGGATCCGTCACTACTGAGTTTAGGCTCACCATTAATGGTGTCGCTAGGCACGCCAACCAGATAAATTGAATGCTTTTTGGCGAACGCTTACCCAAGGCCAAACTATATAACAGAGTAAACACACCGATACTTAAACCCATATGTTGGGCAAGTGCAGAGCCATCAAGATCACTTGTCAGTAGCCAAAGCGCGGCCCAAATTAAGCCCAGAGCAGGCCAAGCACCCCAACGCACAGAGAATAGGGGAGCGAGGTAAAGCCACCCCACTAGTGCTGCGATCAATGGAATACCAGCGGTGATAGATAATGGAAATGCCGCCATTGATGCAATCAGCATAATGGCAAGCATCAGCCAGGTGTCGAGTGCGTGATGGTGCCATGATCGAATATCGACAAGAATACGCCAAGATAGTGGCCCGTCAGATGTTGGTTTAAGCAACCAACCCAATCTTGGTACTGCAATCAGCACGTAGACTGAGCCGACAGCAAATCCAGTGACGATAAGCAGGGGCGCCGAAAAATGGGCAAAAGCAAATAACCAAGCAAGATGCATCCCCCACAAGCTATACCACAGCCATCGGCGCTCGACACGTTGAGCCACATAGGTGATGGCGGCGGCGACGAGTAAAAAATAGCTGGCGAGCAACCCGTAGCTGGGGGTGGCACTGGTAGAGAACAATGGCGCGCCATACGCACCGATGAGCCCGACAACGGTCAGTAGTGGGCCAAACCTAAGCCCGTAGAAGGTCGCAGCGAGCGAGATCAGCGCCAGCATCACAACAGCGATAGGATCAGAAATAAACTGATAGGGCGTCGCCGCCATCAAGGTCAGGCCAAACAAGCTGATAAAGCCCGCACTCGCAATGGCAGCGGGCACATAGCTCGGCCAATCAATTTGCGTATAACAGCGCAACTTATCGTGCAGCCACTCACTGCTTACAATCAAACCGACGCCAAACAGCGCTCCCAAGCCAAGACGGGCAAGAGGGGGAAAATAGCCTTCGCTGATCAGATAGGAAATTAAGAAAAGTCCACCGAGGGTAAAAATACCGGCGCCACTCCAAACCAGCCATTGCTGTTTCGCGCGCTCAAGCCATGCCATCGCATGTCCTTTGGTGGCACGCATGGCGTTATCGTCGTGAAGAGGGGGGGCATCTGTGGGCTGGAGAGTATGATGCTCGCGGTTTTCCTCTAAAGCGTCCGATTCCGTTGATGACTTTACTGAAGGTTCATTGCTCGAACGCATGCTTGATGACGTGTGGTTCTCGCTGGAACTTGTCGTGGTCTCTTGCCTCTGACGCAACTGCCTCAGTGCATGTTGGGTCGCCTCAAGATCATGACGCAAGGAACTCACTTTAATAATCGCAACAACGCCGCAAATACTGCCGACCATAATGATCAACGCCATAGCGACAAGAAAAGTGAAATACATAATAGGGTGACCACATCTGTTAGCGAACGCAGACACACTTTACTGTGGATAGACATTAAATCATCGAAATCGGGCGAAAAGAGCCCAGATTTGGGAGTAAGCGCATAAAAAAGCCCACAAGCAACGAGCAAGTGGGCATAGAAGAAAAGTCTTCTAGAAAAAGCAGTGGCACAAGGTGTGACTAGCAAAAATGCGAATGGGTTCCCACATTGGTATAAAAAAAGCGCCGCCTATTTTTGCGGCCGTACGGGCTTACTGGCTTAGTCTCTGATATTCAATACGTTACATATCGTCTTGCCCCTCCTGTCTCAGACGGATCATTTACCAAACATTATACGGTGACAACAAACGGGCGCTGAACGCCAGTAATGGCCTGATCACCTTGTCATCACTCAATAATGTGATGTTGCTCATGCGATACATAGGTGTTTCTTACTTGTTAAATAAGGCTTGTCGGTATAAAGTTAAACAAGCGTTTAAATCAGGTGAATGAATAATGGCAGGACGAGGCGACACCAAAGCGAAAATACTGGATGCCGCGGAGCAGCTCTTCGCCGAGCATGGCTTTAAAGAAACATCGTTGCGCACCATCACCAGCAAAGCAGGGGTTAATCTTGCCTCGGTGAATTACCATTTTGGTGATAAAAAATCATTGGTGCGCGCGGTGCTTGGACGTTATCTCGAGGCATTTATGCCCGCACTTGGCGAACAACTGCAAATGTTGTTAAGCCAGCGTGAATGTACGATGGCCCAAGTGTTTTCTTGTGCCAAACAGCCGGTACTCGCACTTGACCAATACCGGCCTCATGGCGCGGCCACCTTTATGCAATTAATTGGTCGAGGCTACACCGATGTGCAAGGGCACTTGCGTTGGTTTATTACCACGCGCTATGAGCACGTTTTATCCTTGTTTAACCAAGCGGTGCACAAAGCCAACCCGGCACTCACCCCCGAAGCCGTTTTCTGGCACATCCATTTTACGCTCGGCGCTGCCATTTTCACCATGGCATCGAGCGAGGCACTCCGTGATATTGCCGAAAATGATTTTGATCGCACGTTAGACACCGAAGCGATCGTTGACCGCCTCATCCCGTATTTAGCAGCAGGGATGAACGCCGAGCCAGCAGTGATGCAGCAAGGCCAAGTGCTCCCGTTTGCGGCGGAATCGCAGGCCGACTAGCGCAACAACGTATGGGCGTGGTAGGCGTGGAGCCAGCCCTCATTTATTCGCCCACGTTATTGTCGATGTCTGACAATGCGTGGAATGCAATGTAAAACCCGTTCTGGTCGCACAATAACAGCAACAAGAGTGCAACCATGATCAACAAAAGGACCTGAATCATGAGCTCTCAAACTTCATTACGTCGTTCACTGATTAGTGACAAAGCGTTTACTTTCTTCAAAAAGGTGCTGCCACCCTTATCAGCGACAGAGCGTGAAGCGATGGAAGCGGGCAGCGTTTGGTGGGATGGCGAACTCTTTTCCGGATCGCCAGATTGGAAAACCTTGCACAGCTATGGCAAGCCAACGCTCACCGCTGAAGAACAAGCTTTTATTGATAACCAACTCGATACCTTACTGGCCATGCTGGACGATTTTAAAATCGTGCAAGAGCAAAAAGATTTGCCGGAAGAGGTGTGGGATTACTTGAAGAAAGAACGCTTTTTCTCGCTGATCATCCCCAAAGAATACGGCGGCCTCGCGTTCTCGGCGCTGGCCAACTCCACCATCGTATCGCGCATTGCGACGCGCAGTTTAAGCGCGGCGGTCACTGTAATGGTGCCGAACTCACTGGGCCCAGGAGAACTACTGACGCACTACGGCACCCAAGAACAACGCGATTACTGGCTGCCACGTCTGGCCGATGGCCGTGAAGTGCCTTGCTTTGGTCTCACAGGCCCGGAAGCAGGCTCGGATGCAGGGAGCATTCCCGACCATGGTGTTATTTGCATGGGTGAGCATAATGGCGAAGAGGTTCTCGGGATCCGCTTAAGCTGGAACAAGCGCTATATCACCTTAGCCCCCGTGGCCAGTGTCGTTGGGCTCGCCTTCAAACTCGGCGATCCTGAAGGGTTGTTGGGTGACAAAAAAGATCTCGGCATCACCTGTGCCTTGGTCCCGGCAGACCATCCAGGGGTGGAAATTGGCGATCGCCACAACCCACTCAATATGGCCTTCATGAATGGCACCACCCGTGGTGAAGACGTCTTTATTCCGATTGATTGGGTCATCGGGGGTAAAGACTACGTAGGTCGAGGCTGGCGTATGCTGGTGGAATGCCTGTCTGCCGGACGTGGGATCTCGCTGCCTGCGCTCGGCACGGCGGTCGGCCACTTAGCCACACGCACCACAGGCGCTTACAGCTATGTACGTAAGCAGTTTGGTATGCATATTGGCCGCTTTGAGGGGGTCGCCGAAGCACTGGGTCGCATGGGCGGGTTGAACTACTTGATTGAATCGACCCGTACCCTGACCACCACCGCGCTTGACCAAGGTGAGAAACCGGCGATCATCACCGCCATTTCTAAATACCACATGACCGAGATCGCGCGCACCATCTTAAACGACTCGATGGATGTTCACGCGGGTCGTGCCATTCAATTGGGGCCACTCAACTACATTGGCCACCATTACTTTGGTATTCCTGTCGCGATCACCGTGGAAGGGGCGAACATTCTTACCCGCAACCTGATGATCTTTGGTCAAGGGGCGACCCGTTGCCACCCTTATGTACTTAAAGAGATGGAAGCGGCGGCTAACCCAGACCAAGAGCAAGGCGCACAAGCATTTGATAACCTGCTGTTTAAACACATTGGTCATGCCACTAAAAACAGCATCATGGGGTTAGTGAATGCGTTAACCGGCTCGCTGACTAACCGTGCACCGGTTAGTGGTGAAACGGCCAAATACTATCGCCATCTTACTCGCATGAGTCGTGCACTGGCGGTAACCACCGATGTGGCGATGTTGTCACTAGGCGGTGAGCTAAAACGCCGCGAAATGCTTTCAGCGCGCCTTGGTGATGTATTGAGTCACCTTTATATGGCATCGGCAACCCTGAAGCGCTATGAAGATGAAGGGCGTCCAAGCCAAGATCTGCCAATGGTGCACTATGCGCTGCAATACTGCTTAGCCCAGTGTGCCAAAGCCTTTGATGGCGCCTTTAACAACTTCCCGGCCAAAGGCGTGGGTCGTAGTTTACGGGTGCTATTGTTCCCATTAGGCATGCGTTATACGATGCCGTCCGACAAACTGCTCAACCAGATCGCCGAGCAGTTAATGACCCCAAGTGCAGAGCGCGACCGTTGGACGCATCTTTGCTATGTTGGGGAAAAAGCCGACGATCCGGTGGCGGTAATGGAACGCGCCTTCACAGCCATGTGGGCGTGTCGTGATACCGAAAAAGCCCTGATTAAGGCAGTAAAAGCCAAGAAAATCAATGGTAAAGCCAGCCTGGCCGACCGCTCACAACAAGCGGTAGAGCAAAATATTATCACCGCCGATGCGCGTGAAAAATTGCTTGAGGCCGATGCGTTGCGTGCTTACGCCGTACAAGTGGATGACTTTGAGGCCGATTGGTTTACCTCAAACCAGTTACAAGGGGGCGCTATCGACAAAGCCAACCCGAATAAAGCCGCTTAAACGCTGTGATTACGCTAATGAAAAGCGTCTGTGATGAGCAGACGCTTTTTTTGTTGGCTCGCTCATGGAACCGATTTACACTGCGATCTTGCCCACTATTTTTGCCTGCAACACCTCCAACCACTGGGTATTTTTGCCCTTTTTCCATAAAAGGGGATGCATAGGCAGGCGTTAGTATTTATCCTAGCCTCAATTTTGTGAGGGACGTTGAATATGATCATCAAACCTAAAATTCGCGGATTTATCTGTACAACCACCCATCCAGTGGGGTGTGAAGCGAACGTAAAAGAACAAATTGACTACACCAAAGCGCAAGGCCCGATTGCCAATGCGCCAAAACGTGTGTTGGTCGTGGGTGCATCCAGCGGCTATGGCTTGTCCTCACGCATTGCAGCCGCCTTTGGTGGCGGCGCAGCAACCATAGGCGTGTTCTTCGAAAAGCCAGGCACCGAGAAAAAGCCAGGCACCGCAGGCTGGTATAACTCAGCCGCGTTCGACAAGTTTGCCAAGCAAGAAGGCCTGTATTCAAAAAGCCTGAACGGCGATGCTTTCTCGCACGAGGCCAAGCAAAAAACCATCGATTTGATCAAACAAGACTTGGGTCAAATCGACATGGTGGTTTACTCACTGGCCTCGCCAGTCCGTAAGTTACCTGACAGCGGCGAGCTGGTACGTTCATCACTCAAACCTATCGGTGAGACGTACACCTCAACTGCCGTCGATACCAACAAAGATCAACTTATCGAAGCGAGCGTCGAGCCTGCTACTGAGCAAGAGATCCAAGACACCGTCACTGTCATGGGCGGTGAAGACTGGGAACTTTGGATTAACGCACTCAATGACGCCGGCGTATTGGCCGAAGGCTGCAAGACCGTCGCCTACAGCTACATTGGCACAGAGCTCACTTGGCCAATTTACTGGGAAGGGGCACTAGGCAAAGCCAAAATGGACTTAGACCGTGCCGCCAACGCGCTAAACCAGACGCTTGCCGCCAAAGGCGGTAGCGCCAACGTCGCCGTATTGAAGAGCGTCGTGACCCAAGCAAGCTCGGCTATTCCCGTTATGCCGCTTTATATCGCCATGGTGTTCAAAAAAATGCGCGAAGAAGGGGTCCATGAAGGCTGCATGGAGCAAATCCATCGCATGTTTACGCAACGCCTCTATCAAGCCGATGGCAGCGAGCCTGCCGTTGATAGCGAGCGTCGCTTGCGTTTAGACGACCTAGAGCTACGCGAAGACATTCAGCAGCACTGTCGCGACTTGTGGCCGCAAATCACCRCTGACAATCTCACCGAGCTAACCGACTACAACGAATACAAAGCCGAGTTCTTGAAGCTATTTGGCTTTGGCGTAGACGGCGTAGACTACGACGCAGACGTGAGCCCATTGGTAGAATTTGATGTCGAAAACATCTAAAACTGTTTAGAAAACAGACGAAAGAGGTCAGCCAAACGCTGGCCTCTTTTTTATTGCACGAAAGCTAACCAAACAAACCAAAATCGTCGCTTTTTACTTTACAAGCGAAGCCTAAGCCAATAATATACGCCGCGTTCCGGAGAGATGGCTGAGTGGTTGAAAGCACCGGTCTTGAAAACCGGCAAGGGTTAATAGCCCTTCTAGGGTTCAAATCCCTATCTCTCCGCCACATATAGAAAAGCCGCTGCTCAGTCAGCGGCTTTTTTGCGTTTATACTCCCAAAAATTTCTAAATTCTGACCCCGCCAACATTTTAGACTCCTTTGCCTAAACACACTGCCCAGCGTCTGATAACCTAGCCCGCAAAAAATTGCCCTGTAAGGCCTTTTGGATGCCGCTAACCAAAGGGCGGTAGCGTGGGTGTTAAAGCAAATCCTTAATGCGTAACCTCAAGCACTCATTGATGCGTAGGCCACTGCCGTACATAAGCCCACAAATCAGCTTATCTCTTGCGCTAAGGTAGGTGAAAATTTTGGCAACTTCTTCTTTACTGAGCACAATTGGAATTCGCGGCGATTTTTTGGACGGACTAAACGCAATCTTACCTAGCGGTTGGTTTAAAAACTGGTTGTAAAGAAAGGCTAATGCATTGAGGGCAACCTTTTGTGTGTTTGGTGAAACTTGCTGCGCATTCGCCAAATAAGACAGAAACGTTTTTACATCCTCGTCACTGAGCTCTGTAGGGTGTTGCTTGTGATGGAAAAGGATAAATCGACGAACCCAGTACAAGTAACTTTTCTCGGTTCTAATCGCATAGCCTCGTCGCCTAATCTCGTGCTGAAGGCTTGCCATAAACGGACTTTTGGTCATGATCTTTTCCCTCCCTCTAAGACTGTTTATTCATGGCTCTTCACCGTTCATGGTGGAAAGTCATATCAAGCCCCCCAAAATAGAACAGTATCGCTGTCTTGAACCGTTGTTTGTT
Organism: Salinivibrio sp. AR647; assembly: GCF_001995415.1. NCBI lineage: Bacteria > Pseudomonadati > Pseudomonadota > Gammaproteobacteria > Vibrionales > Vibrionaceae > Salinivibrio > Salinivibrio sp. AR647. The sequence continues at coordinate 306,266 of NZ_MUFE01000002.1, forward strand.
TCTAAAGCCTTTGGCTCTAAGCTTCATGTACTGGATTTTGGCATTTATAGCTTCCGCCAGGCCATTCGATGCCTTCAGCCGCATTGCATTAAGGATTGCTGGTAAGTGCTTTTTCACTGTCGCCGCTGCTGTCATCAATGGTTTAATTCCACTTGCTTTAACTAAAGCAAGCCACTCTAGCCATTGATTCCTTGCGCTTCTGATCGAACCTCCGTACCAGATTAGTCTTNGCATTAAGGATTGCTGGTAAGTGCTTTTTCACTGTCGCCGCTGCTGTCATCAATGGTTTAATTCCACTTGCTTTAACTAAAGCAAGCCACTCTAGCCATTGATTCCTTGCGCTTCTGATCGAACCTCCGTACCAGATTAGTCTTGCTTGCTCTTTGAGCAACCAGCTAAGGCTTGTATCTATCATGAGCTTGGCCAATTTGTTTATACGCTCCCTCAGGCGACCAGCGAGGTTTCTATTTCTTTTGAGCCAGCCATAACGCGTTCTGTAGCACTCTCGTTTAAGGTATGGCGGTAGACGGTTAACCTCTTGCTTGCGAACATCGTCAACAGCTTTGGTGAGCACTTTTGCCACGTGGAAATGATCAACTGCAATCAGGCGTTTAGAGCGTGAGCCAAAGAAGGACTCGGTTGCATTCATAAAAGCTTGGCTCATATCCATCGAGACTGAACGGATCTGTTGTTTAGCGATATTAGGCAGCACTCGATAGCAGTTTGCTAAGCTTTGTTCACTTTTACCGTCGGCAACAGCGAGAACTTGGCCCGTTCGGCTCGACATCACCGTGACATAATCATGTCCTCGGCAAAAGGCAGTTTCGTCTACCAGCAGATCTTCTACCTTATTTAAATTTCTCCGGGCGAGCCCTCGTGAAACAGCCCTTTTCATTATCCGATCAATGGCTCCCCAACTCAGTCGAAATGCTTTAGATACAGAGTGAAGAGAAGTGAACTGAAGTGTTTCAATAATCTTTGTCTCAAAGAGTTCGGTATAGCGACTTCCAGGAGATGCCCAAGGAACAGAAACGGTCTGAACCCCATGCTTTGGACAGTCAGCACGTGGCACTTGGGCCTCAAGATATGTTTCGTATTGGCATGTATCCAAGTGACGCCATATCCGCTTTCGAGAGTCATGCTTTCTTACCGCTTTCGAGCATGTTGGACAAGCAACGCCTAAATGACTTTCGTGCATGATAGTCACGATAATACGTTGGCTCGTTTTATCCACCTGGACAGAGTCGACAGTCCATGGCGGAATCAGTCCAAGGATCGCTTGATAGAGTGCTGTATCTTTCATCTGATTCAGGGCTCAAGTGCAGAGTGTTTCCTTATTTTCCAATTAATCGGAAAATTTGAAAAGAAACACTTTCCATCACATCCGGTGAAGAGCCTTATTCATACAGCTTATTGGTAAGGAAAGCCAAATGGTGTGCACGCTTTTTCGAGGCACATTCACATTATCGCCGAAAGAGAAAATATTAATACAATATAATCATAGGGTTACAATTTATCCTTTGGGGATAATGTGAACGCCTTGGCCGGGATAGGCGGCATGCACACTTTTGCAGGCAAAGTGATTGCCTCAATCGTTAAAAATGTGTTTAATTATAAGTAGTTAGTTAAAAAATGACGCGTATAACGGTTTTGACAAATCGAGCACGCGCACTAATACAATGTTACAAGGCAAGTCAACAATGAGCTATCTTCACGTAACGATAAAAACTAAAAGTTCAAACGGCTGGATTTGCATATTCAAAGATCTGTCAGTTTACGAACTTAAGAAGAAACTTGTTAAACCATATAAGCTCGGCAAATCCATCTATTACGATGGAAATATATTGCCGCCAAATGAAATTATACAGATAAAGATAAATGAAACAGAAAAAGCGCATGAAGAAGAACTTAAAACTGTACAAGATGAAAGCTACAAAGAGGTTCAAGAGTTTAATCGTACAAGCTCCAGAGTTGTTCTAATAAGTGCAGGACATGGGTATAGTGACTACGAAATAAATGAATGCGGGAAAGATGTGACCGCCTCATACATTTCCACTGGCCCTGGAGCTGGCACTGCTTTCACGGTAACAGCTGATTTCATTAAGCATCCTTGGGTTGTGCGCGTTGTCGGCGGCTTGGTGTTTCTTGCTGTCGCTGCATATCTAGGGTTTAAGTAAATGCCTTGTAACAAGGCCATTAAATTCGCTTCCTACGGTCGCCGGACGCTCGCAAGCTCGCGCCGTTTATGGCAGCGTTAGCCGAAAAAGTTGAACTTTGATGCTTGATATGTGTATTGTCTAGTATGTCGTATTGAAAGAGTTTTAATCTATGAAATGTCGCGGAACAGAAAGCCGTCAACGAATTGTTAAGAATTATAATATTCATCCAGTGGCTCATGTGAAGCTGCTAAATGGACAGACAAAATTGAGTTGTACTAGCGATACTCTTACGGACAGTTATTACTGTTTTGATTATGTAGCTCGTAGTAATCCAAGTGATAGAGGAACTTTTTACTGTGGTTCTCATGCCGCAGATGATTTTTTAAAACTTACTCAATTATCCCCTTTACCATTATTTAATCCTCTAGTGACAAGCGGAGAAGGAGGAGGTGGTTCTGGAGGTTCCTCTTCTAAAAAATGGGATCCACTTGCAAAGCAACTAAACAATGCAATCAATATGTTAGTAGTTTGCTGGGATATCGTTCCTGGAGGCGTTTTGGCAAATATTCAAGCACAGCTAATTCAATATCCTAATTCAACTCCGTTCTTATCAAAGCTAAAAGCTGTCAATACTATTATTGGTTACGATAAGTCAGGTCGAACTCTTCAACAAATGATTGAAGGTCTGCGGGAAAAAAACAATGTCCGAAATTTTCAGTTCCATTTGATAAATAGAGAACTTGAATCAGAGGATATACCGTCAAATTTCGGCTAACAAACGCCTCAAGAGGGACTGTCAACGCGTGGCGTTTCCAGTCCCATTGAGCTGCGGTGGTTACGGTTGTTGTATTTGAGTTTAGTGTTTGTGCGTTGCCAGCCCCTTAGGCGGGCGTTAGGTGCAAGGAAGTTATGAAGCTACGAATTAACTGTATGCAATGCTTTCAAGAGCAAGGGCGTCCGTCTTTAGAATTTCAACCTGTTGAAATTCGTGATGACGGCCTATATTCGTCAACATGCAGCAACGGCCACACAACTCTTACAGTAATCCAAGAACAGAAGTTTGAGGTGCTGTTCGACTTTGGTGCTATGGCATTAATCGATGGCTATCCAAGGGAAGCCGTCACCAGCATTGCTGCTGCTATCGAGCGATTCTATGAATTCTATGTGGCTACTACCTGCCTGAAACACGGCATGGAACTAACCGATTTTCAAAAAGCTTGGAAGCACGTTGCAAATCAGTCTGAGCGGCAGTTTGGTGCATATCTTTTCGCATACTTAATAGACCATAATGGTGGCGAGCCACCAATCATTGACAATGATAAACCCAATCTCGATGGCGTTTCAAAAAGCAATACTAGAACATGGAAGGAATTTCGTAACGCGGTAGTTCACAAAGGCTATATTCCGTCTGTTTCAGAAACTCTTGCTTACGGGAATATAGCTTATCTTCATTTAAACGAGTTAATCGCAGACCTAAAAGAGAGAAGTGGAGAGGCAATTCAAAAAGTTACGTTTCATCATATCGCAAGGGCAAATCAAGCGGCGAATGGGAGCGTAGTTTCAACAATGAGCATACCCACACTTGTAAGCCTTGTGCGCGGTGAAGGTCCACCGGAATCATTCGAAAAGGCTCTAGAAAGTGTGGAAGAGTATAGAAAATGGCTGCATCACGTATAGCACCTAACAATCGCGTCAAATGCGACGCTCGTACCTCGCGCGCTTTACGCGGGCGTTATATGCAAATCGGAGTCATAATGAGGTTTTTAGTTTTATTAATATTCAGCACTCTCATAACAGGATGCGCCACGCCGGTAAGTCATACGAATACGCCACTTTCGACTTATGACAAAGATACTGAATACGGGATTGAAGAGCGAGAAGGTGGGTTCGGAATTACAGTATATTATTCACGCTACCAATTTATTCCGGAGAGCGATGCATTGGCTACAGCATGTAAAAGCCAGCTTACAGCTATAGCATGGGAACATGCAGATAATGTAGGAAAGGAAATCGTGCCGGTAAATGAGCAGCGTATAAGAATATCCATGGGTCGAAATGGCCTTTCAGGAATCACATCTTGTCAAGCAAATGCAATAGTTAAATGGAAATGAAAATGAACGACGAGAAAAATGAGAATAACTGCTCTGTTTGCGGTGGCACAGGGGTCAGTAAACCTGATCTCCAAGATGTGAGTGATATTGGAGATGGCGAAATTCAATATCAGCCAATAGAGTGCCAGCGCTGTAAAGGTTCAGGTAAAGAACCTATTTGAAATGCATATAACAAACCAAGTCAGCGGGACATATTTTTTCTTCGCTACGCTCAAAACGCAAAAATATGCCCCTGCTTACGGGCGTTATAAGTAATCTTAAGCACCAAGCTAAAGGGATATAAAATGAAATGCTCTGTATATATCGCCACGAGCGTAGATGGCTACATCGCCACTACTGAGGGATCTGTCGATTGGCTTCACAATGCTGGCAATTCAAAAGCTGACATCGCAGAAAATCCAGATATGGGATTTGGAGCGTTTATAGCCTCAGTTGATTGNGGCGTTATAAGTAATCTTAAGCACCAAGCTAAAGGGATATAAAATGAAATGCTCTGTATATATCGCCACGAGCGTAGATGGCTACATCGCCACTACTGAGGGATCTGTCGATTGGCTTCACAATGCTGGCAATTCAAAAGCTGACATCGCAGAAAATCCAGATATGGGATTTGGAGCGTTTATAGCCTCAGTTGATTGCATGATCATGGGGCGGAAGTGTATGGAAACGATTTCGGATATGAATTTGTCTGCTGAGCAATGGCCCTATGGTGATATTCATATTGTCGTGTTGAGTAACACGATTACAACACCACCGGAAAACTTGAAGAGCAAGGTAGAAATGTTTTCAGGTGATATTACTGACTTAATAAAAGAGCTAGAGGGAAAAGGTTTCAACCATGCTTATATTGATGGTGGAAGCACAATTACATCATTCCTAAATCATAAGCTCATCGATGAAATGACAATCACTAGAGCACCTATTTTGTTGGGCGGCGGCATCCCGCTTTTTGGTCAACTAAACGATCAAATAAAACTGGAAAACTCAGAGGCGATTGCTTTTGCAAACGACTTTGTTCAAGTAAAGTACGAAGTAAATTACTTATAACAAGGTGCTGTTGCCGGATTGCATTTCCGCTAGCGCTACAACGCAACCGCAAAGCGCGGCGTTATGCAGCAGGAGGATATTTAAACTATGGCGCAACTTATCGCCCTAATTTTATTACCACTGGTCTTGGCTTTTGGCCTGACTTTTGTTTTTGTATCGAAGGGAAGAAATTTTGTAGAGCGTACTCGATTTGTTTTGACTCTTCATCCTGAGCTAGGGCTAATG